>CALVZV010000014.1 GCA_944372665.1 uncultured Clostridia bacterium | reverse complement strand
ATATCCTCGCGGGTGCCGTAAACGGCAAGGTGCAACGCCTCCGTCGCGTTCGCCGCGGCGTTCTTGCCGACGAAACGGACGTCCTGTTCCGTCATATCGTCGGCGTTTTTGCCGCTGCCTGCAATCAGCATCCCGTCATCCGTTCTAAGACTTACAACGTCGCCGGGTATCGTCAGATTATGCTCATAAAGCTTTCGGCAGCAATCCAACACTAAAGCTTTTCTGGTATCAGAAAACATCTGGGTATATCCTCCTCCCGTGCGCGCACGCCCGCAGGCGGCGCGCACGCATAAACCTAATAATTGTCCGCCCTTTCACGAAGTCCGCAGTTATTTCAGCAGACCTCTGTCGGTGGCTTCAACGGTCGAAAAGACTTTGTCGAAGCGGCTCAGCGCGTCGTCTATGACTTCGTCGGTATCGGCAAGCGAGGTATAAAGTCTGCTGCCGGCAAGCGTGACTATGCCGCTTGCCATATAAGCCGCGCCCATGTGTTCCATGGCGTCCTTTCTTTCGTAAATCATCGCCTTGTGCTTCAGCACGCCGAGCAGGGATTTGACGAGGTTGAAGGAGCTGAAATCGAAGCTCATGGCGCCCGTGCACTCCAAGTGGACTATGCTGCCTTGGTTGTAAACGACGTAAGGCAGTTTATACTTGGCGACCAGCGCTTTAAGACCGTTGGCAAGTCTGTCGCCCGCCTGTCCCGCCTTGACGCAGGCATTGGTGCGCTCTATTTCCTGAATGGTCAGATATCCTGCCATGGAGCTCATCGGGTTTGCCGCCAGGGTGCCGCCGACGTATGCGCGGTGTTTACCGGTAGCGACGCCCGCCGCCATAAGTCCGGCATAATTCTTCTTGCCGCCTACGCCGCCTGCCGCGGGATAGCCGCCCGCTATGATCTTGCCGAATATGGTCAGATCGGGTTCGATGCCGAAATAGCCCTGTGCGCCGCCAAGTCCCAGACGGAAACCGGTCACGACTTCGTCGAAGATGAACAGAGCGCCATATTTGTGCGCCAGTCTGAGCGCTTCCGCATTGTAGTCCTTGGATACGGGTCTGGTACCGGATTCGGGGCCTACGGGTTCGACAATGACTGCCGCAGTGCCGCCGCGGAACTTGTTGAGCCACAGCATTTTATCGAGCATTTCGAGAGAATTGGGCTTGACTTCGTCCGTGGTCTTATAGCAGTTTCCGGGGATACCGAAACTTTCGAGGAACTGTCTGGTTCCGGGTATCTTCAATCCGTAAACCATCTGGTCAGACCAGCCGTGATATGCGCCGCCGACCTTGATAATTCTCTTCTTCTTTGTTTCGATCCTCGAAATTCTGAGAGCCGCCATGACCGATTCTGTACCCGAACCGAGCATACGGAACATTTCTACCGCGGGCATATGCTTGTTGATCTCTTTGGCAAGCAGCAGCTCGGCTTCGTGCAAAAGCCCCGTGACGGGTCCGCATTCGTCCAGAAGCTTTTTGATCTCAGCCCTGATCGCGGGATAGTTGCTGCCCAGTATCGTAGGACCGCCCGCCTGCAGGAAGTCGATATATTTGTTTCCGTCAACGTCCCACATGTAGGCGCCTTCCGCCTTCGCCACCGCGATCGGGAAAGGATAGTTGAACGCCAGATTGTGCTGTACTCCGCCGGGAATGTAGTTCTTGGCTTCCGCGGAGATCTTCTTGGAACCCGCGCATTTGGTATCGAAATATTCCAATATGCGTTTAAGTTCGTCGGGATTTACTTCGTAGATGGGTTTCGAAGTCAATTCGTGCAATTCACGGTAAATTTTGTCGGGATCTTCCCAAAAAGACACACCGTATTTTTGTTCGTCCATAATGAGTTACCTCCTCCGTACGATTAATTTTTCAGTTTATACCGCTCAGCCGTTTGCCGTCGCAGGCCGAATCCTGAACGTCAGCGATGAGCTTCCGCGGAACGAATAGTTCCCGGAAATCTGTACCTTATATTCTCCCGCCGTGCTGGGGCGGTTGTCCAGCAGCACCCAGTTGCCGTTTGTGTACGCGTAATATTCGATGTCTTCGGACTTTATCGTGGCGGGGTTGCCGCTTTCGTCCAGGAAGCCCGCCGAGAACGCGCCTATCCTGCTGCCCGTTTCGACAAACGTGGACTCCGACTCATCAAAGCCTTCCGGCGGAGTAAAGTCGACGTCTATCGGCTGACCGCTGGGCGAAGTCGTCACTACGCGCTGGGTGATGGTGAGTTCGCCGGGATCGACTATGAGCTCGTAGAGAATATTGTCGTTTGCCCCCGCCGCCTTGCCGGCAACTATTGAATATTTTCCGACGTTTTCGCCCGCCTCGCGGCTCAAAACGATGTCCACAACGTCGCCGGGCAGAATGGCTCCGTCGTCCACGGTATACCTGAACACGGGATCGGCGCTGCCGTAAACCTTGGACATGCCTATGATCTCCACGAACAGCGTACGCGGTCTGATCGTAAACGTACCGTATTCTATTTCGGTATATTCGTAGTATTCGTTCTCGAAAATTATGATCTTCAGCGCATAATTTCCGGGATAGACCGGTCTTTGGGCGCTCCAGGAGCCGTCCACATAATATTCCACGTCGGTTTCCGGGATCTCGGCGCCGGGGATACTCGGCGTACCAAACATCACCACGGGTTCGGCGCTCTCGCCGTATTCGTCGGAAGTGCCCGACAGACTTATCCTGTCCGTGCCGCCCACGTCGGGAACGAGCTTTTTGTAAGTGGTGACTGCAAAAGACGCCCTGACGCCGCCGTAAGTGACGGTAACGGTCTGAGAATAGCTGGAACCGATAATGTTCCCGGAATCGAAGGGATTGACCTCGTATCCGCTGACAGCCAGCATTCCGTCGGTCATCGGCACGACGTCGCTGTCGCCGTTGGAATAGCGCCTGACGATATATCCGCCCGAAAGGTTGAGCGGCTGTCCCTCGGCATAGTGCAGTTTGTCGGGAACCTCGATAATCTCGATGCTTTCCAGCTTTCTGTCGCTGAGGTAAAGGTTCAGATAGGTCACAGCGCCGTTATAGGTCACGGGCACCTCTATCAGTGCGTACCTCTCTCCGTCAGCGCCCACCGTCCAGTTTTCATCGGATACGTTCACGTTGCGGTCGTAGTAAATATACTCCGATCCCAGCGGTACGATTATCTCCACGCCGTCGGAAAGCGTCACGGTAAAGCTGAGCGTAGATACGATACCCGCCTCTTCGTCGCTCCAGTAAACGCTCAGGTCGTCGCCCGAGGTTACCTTAAGCGCGAATACGACGCCCTTGTCCGTGATCAGTTCTTCAAGTCCCGTTTCGTTCACCGCCACAGATACCGCGTTTGCGCGCGTGACTATGATCGAAGTGTACGCGGTAAACACGCTGCCGCCGGACGTGTAATATACGGGCAACGAATACAAGCCCTCGGCGCCTTCCGGGATGACGCCGAACGAAACGGCGGCGTTGGGATAGGATATCTGTTCCTTGGTGCCGTCGCCGTAGACCTTGGTCAGTTTCAGTCCCGTTCCGTCGAAGGCTTCGCCGGGCGCGTAAACGCTTTTCGCCGGAGCGGACGACACGGACACGGAAGCAATCTGTCTGCCTGTAAGCATGACCCTGACGCCGACGTATGCGCCGCGGTACCCGAAAGTGAAATTCTGAGCCGTGCCCGTAAGGGTGGTAATACCGGAAAGCAAAGTAACTTCGTCGGAATCAAGCGGCAGATAAGATTCAACGCCGCCGATAACCGCCCTTAGTTCGTACGCGGAAACAAGCGAAGCGTAATCGGTAACGGTCAGCGTTTCGCCCGAATCGATATTGGCGCCCGTGGCAATGTAATACACGTTAAGAGAACCGACGTATTCGGAAGCGTCCACCACGCTGAAATCGAACGACGCCTGCAGCCCGTAATACTCTATGACGAGACGGTATTTCCCGAGAGTGTTGAAGATGTTTACCGTCTCCTCGCCGGTGCTTCCGTCGTCGTTGACTTTATAATAAACGCCGTACTCCCCGATAAAGTCGTGGGTCAGCACGTCGTATCTGACTATGAACTGCCCCGCCGTGTTCAGTTCGGCATACATCGAGGTGCCCGTAAGATCGAGTTCCTTGTCGGTTCCGGCAAGATAGGCGGTCTTGTACGGGAATCTGACTTCCAGTTTCATGGCGGAGGGCCTTGCGACCTTTACGGTAAACGACGCGCTGACTCCGTCCTCGGTAAAAGTAACTGTCTGCAGCGAATATCCGTTGCCCGTTTCCAGCGCCGCGTTATATTTGAAAGTAAGCTCCGAACCGTCCGCAAGCATGCCTTCTCCGAGCGCGCCCCAGGTTTCGCCGGGGATGTCCGCGTCGGGATATTTCCACGTCTCGTTGTTGTATTTTACGTTGTATTTCAAAAATCCGCCCGAAACCGAAGTCCCCGACGAGAAGATCTTTTCTTCGATCCTGTCCGCAAAGGACGGGTTGATGTCCGCCACGGTCATGCTGTATGCGCTCTTTGCCACTACGTTTACCGAAATAAGGTTCAAAAAGCTGTTGGAGGAGTAACGGATATACGCGCTGATCTCGCCCACGTCCTCGAATTTGTAATTGGTTTTGTCCGGCACGTAATCGGCGGGCGAAGTACCGTTTATATAAAGATAGAACGAACCGCTGTCCAACGTGTACTCCTCGACGTCGCCGTTATTGTATATAACGCGCGCTCTGCCGGTGGACCAGTCTATCTTGTCGCCCTGCACCACCTGCATAAGGTCGGAGGGAGCGACGCCCGTGGAGGCGAACCCTACCGTGACAGGCAGCCGGTATATCTCGACTCTTTCGCATGTAGGCTTGACCACGTTGACGACGAACGAGGTATATTTACCGCCGTACGTGACCGCCACGTTGGACTTGCCGTTCTCGCTTCCGAAATCGTATTCTATGGTAAAATCGTCGCCGTTTTCTACCGACCATACGACGGTGCCGGTCGTGCCGTTGTCGTAATTGAGTTTTAACGAAAGCCCTTCCAGCTCTATGACGTCGCCGACGAAATACGAAACCTTATTGGGCGTGGTCGCTACCGAAACGGAAGTCAGCGACTTCGTCTGCACGACGATGTCGAGAGGAAGTTTGAAACCGTAGTAATTGACGTAAACGACGTATTCGCCGGCCTTCATCGACGTGGAATATCCCGTAATCATATCGGCGGTGATGCTTTCCATAAGCACCGTTCTGCCGTTGACGTATCTTATCGTCAGCTCTATGCCGGATATATCCAGTTCACCGCCTTCCACGACGGTTATCTCGTCGGGACGCGCCGAAATGTACACTTCCTCGACCGCCAAGGGCAGGACCTCCACCTCGAAGTTGACAGACTTGCCGCCGTAGGAAACGGTTAAGGTCTGCAACCCGACCTGATTGGGGCTGAAACCGGTAACGGCGACGCCGGCGGCCGCCAAATTTAAAACATCGCGTTTGCCGGACTGATAGATCACGGCTACGGAGCATTCTTCCAAAGAAAGTCCGTCGCCCTGGTAAACCGTGGCGGCGGACGAAGGGATATTGTTTATGGTTACGGAGACGACGGGGTCGTCGTTAGAATTGGCGGATACGCACGCGCTCGTCACGACCACAAGGGCCGCAAGACAAACCACAAAAGCGATTAAGACCGATATTTTCCTGCGCATTTCGACTCCGTAGTACTTAATTATTTATATTATAAAATACGTACGCGCAAAATGCAAGAGGTAATTTCGATTAAATTACGTTACTTTACCCTGTCGAAGAAATCTCCGTCCGGATACGCATAGGCAAGCTGTCCCAAAGCCGACCAGCCCTGAAGCAGGGAGCCCTGCGGATGCGTGGGCGAGAAAAATTCCACTGGCGTGAAATTGTATTTGCCGACGTTATATTCGAACCATCTCGTCAGCGGATACTTGTAGTCCATACCGTACTTCAGCTTGGCATAAGCGTACGCCGCCGAAAGATACGGCCAGTCGCCGCCGTTATGATAGTAGTACGGCAGCGAGGACTTAAGCACCACCGAAGCGTTGGGCTTATAGAACGGGAAAACGGACAACGTGCCGAAATCGCCCGCCTTTTGGAGAGGATTGTTTTTGCTCTCCAGCCACTTTTCCATGTTCTTCAATACCGACAGCGCTCTGTCATGCGGAGCGACGTCGAACAGTATCGCGGCGACAGTGTCGACGGAAAGATTCTTTTCGGTATAATTTTCGTTTTTATAGTTTACGTAATATCCGAGTTCGGAATCCCAAAGCAGCTCATTTATGGCTTTTTTGACCGCCTCTGATCTGGCAAGATATTCCGCGCTTAAGCGTTCGGATCTTTTCTTGGTCAGGCAGCTAAGCGCATATAGCGCCCTGGCGTAAAGCGCCTCGTCGTAGGTGCAGTACCCTTCTCTGAAAACGTTGTCGCACCAGTCGCGGCGGTTATACGGTCCGCGCTTATACAGCAGCCCGGTACCGTCGGCGTATTCGGCGAGTTTGTCCACCACCTTTATCGCGGCGTCGAGTATCGTCTTGCCGCGCCACCTTTCGTCCATGACGCTTTTATCGCCGGTGATCCTGACGTAGTCGTAAAGCAATATCGCGAAAAACGACGGGGAATCGTAATGGTCGCCCCACCAGTTTTTGAAATTGGATTTGACCGCGGAGGGGCATCTGCCGTCCTTGTTGATACCTGCCGCAAGCGTCAGTATCTGGTTGCGCACCATGTCGGGGCGGTATTTCAGCACCGATATCGCCGTCCAGTAACCGTCGCGGTAATAGGTACGCGCAGGCGACTGGTAGACTATACCGGCAATGAAGCCCTTGAAACGCCCCACCTCCTTGTACATGGATTCGGCGCAGTTGTAAAGCGATTTGAAATACGCCTTCTCGAACTCGGTGCGGCAGGTTTCGGGCACGGGGATAGAGTCGCAGTAATCGCAGGCGGCTTTGTAATGCAGATCGAAGCCGTCGAACGCCGCCGCCGCGTCGGCATAGGAAAAGTCCCCTCTCGTTCCCGCGGAAAGCACCATGCGTATTTTGCCCGTTTCGCCCTGTCTGACGCTGACGCGCGAGGTGAACTGGTTAGTATAAAGATGGTTGGTCTCCAGCGGTTCGGCGGGCTGCGAAACGGCTATGTCGAAATAGAATCTTTCCAGAACGGTATTTCTCATGACCAGCCTTTCCTTGCCCGATTCGTTTTTTCTGTGACCGGCTATTTCCGAGCCCAGCGTTCCGAAAACCAGCCTGGAAAGCGTTGACAAGGAAAAACGCGCGGCGAACAGGTTTTTCATCCACGAAGTTATGTTCAGCCCGAAATTAACTGTGTTTTCGAAGGTGACGTCGCCGTTGAGCGCCGTGACCTCGAACTGCGAAAACACGGCGTTGGTCCTGGGATCGGCAAACTGGGTGATCTTTATATCGGCGCCGTTAAACGCAGTTTCGGTTATCTGAGTGCGCCCGCACATCACGACCTTTTTTGCGGCGTACATATCCAAGGGTTCGCCGTTTACGGACATCTGGTTGTAATAGCAGTCGATGAAATCCCATTTGTTTACGACGGCGTATTTCGATATGCCGCCCATTCCGTCGAACTGAGCAGTCAGCAGATTGTTGGATACGTCGTAGTAGGTCCTTTTAGAAAAATCGCCCTCGTAAATCAGATTGCCGTCAGCGTACGAAAATTTTTCCATCGCGTTTCTCCTCCTCCTTGAATATGGCAAGCGTCTTTGAGTATTCTTCCGCGTCCAGCGGGAATTGTACGGCTTTGCCGGTATATGCGGACATATACGCGGCGTTTATGAATTGCAGTGCGTTTACGCCTTCCGTCCCGAACGCCACAGGCGCATCGGCTCTGCCGTTCAGCCAGTCGGCAAAACGCCTTATCACGTTCAGCTGCTGCCCGAAAACGGCGTCGCGTATCAGCCTGAAAAGGGAATAGCGGTATCGCTTTACCCTTACGGCGGCTTTGCCGTATCCTTTCACGGTATCGGCGTTGACCCGTTCCTCGGACGGCGTAAACGAATAATGCTTCATGGAATACTTGCCTATGACGAGTTTGCCCCTGTCGCCCGCTATCTCCAAAAGATTGGAGCCTTTCAGTTCGTGCGCCGAAGCCGTAAACGTGCCCTTGGCGCCTCCGGGATATTCCATATAGCAGTACATTTCGTTTTCGACGGTGATGTTTCTGTTGACCGTGCCGGCGTGGGCGTAAAGCCTTTCGGGCATGCCCACCAGCCATTGCAGCACGTCAAGCTGATGCACGCACTGGTTTATCAGCACACCGCCGCCTTCGCCGGACCAGCTGGCTCTCCAGCCGCCCTGATTATAATAATTCTGGGAACGGTACCAGTCCGTCACCGTAAGCGACACGCGTTTGAGTTTTCCCAGTGCGCCCGATTCCGTAATTCTTTTCGCGGCGGCGTACACGGGATTGGTGCGTTGGTTGTACATTATCGCGTACGGAACCGAGGCATATTCTTTCGCGACGCCGTTCATATAGAGCGCCTCCGCGATCTCCACCGCCTGCGGTTTCTCGCTTAGCACGGCTATTCCGGCTTTTATCAGCTCCGACGCGATGGGTACGTGCGAATAATGCGGCGTGGCGATTATCGCCGCGTCGGGCTTTACCAGCCGTACGCATTCGCGCCAGTCGGTATAGCGTTCCGCCTTGGGGCATTTTGCCGAAAACGCCTTAAGCGCCTCTCCGCTGCAGTCCGCCACCGCCGCCAAAACGGCGCCGCGCACCCTGCCTCTATATAGATTCGCGGCGTGTCGGGAACCCATGCGCCCAACGCCTATAACGATAAATCTTTTCATAGTCCGGATAAGAATTTGTACGCCATGTCGGGTTTGTTGGTGGTGACGTTGTCGTTACGCTCCGCCACGATTTCTTTTAAAGCCGCCTCGTCGTCCACGGTATAAACGGACAGTCCCAGACCGGCTTCCCTGACCGCCTTTCTGACACCGGCGTCCGCAAACTTATAGTTGACGTTCAGTCCTTTAAGCTCCTCCGCCTTGAAAGAAGCCACGTATTCCGCTATCCTTGCGGCGTTCTCGGCGTTAAGCGAAAACGGATAAAAGGAATTGTTCAGATACGCGTCCGCACCGTCCAGATACTTTACCTCCTCCGGCGAAACGGAGCCCGTAAAATATATGTTTTTCACGGCGTCGGCTTTTTTTGCCGCCGCCACGACGTCGCGCACCATTCCGCGCGCCTTAACGTCGCAGTTCACGCGCTTGGAGTAGGTCTTGCAAAACTCCAGTACGTATTCGAACGGAATACGCTTCGACCCGAAAACCGGCACGATCACGTGTCCCAGCCAAAGTCTGCCGCCGAGCCTGCGTATGTCCACCTCAACGGCTTCGATTTCCGGATGGCGCGCCATCTCCTCGAAATACCTCAACGAATTTCTGCCGGTGCCCAGAGCACCGCCGTGTGCCGTAATCATTTCAACCTCCATTCGGGAGTAGCGACGATCTCCCTTCCGTTTAGTGTTATCCTAGTACGCCCGCGGCGTATGGCTTCCAACGCATTTTCCGCATTAAGGGCGCCCTCAATGCCGAGTTCGGTAACCGCATGTCTGATATCAGACGGTCTGTGCCAGTCTCTGCCGTAAACTGCGGCGATGCGGTGACCTTCGTTTATAAGTCTAAAATATTCTTCGGTCTGTCTTCTGTTGGTAGGCTTGAAAACGTCCTCTGACACGGCTTCGTAGCCGTCCAGCACCGAAAAAATACTTTCGGGAAATTCGTTCATTCCCCCCGTACAGACAGGATATCCCACGCGGTAAGGATGAGCCAGGATACAGACGTCTCCCACAGAGCGCGCTTGCTCAATCTTTTCCGTGACGTTATCGGGGGTGACACTGAGCCAGTCGACGCGGCTGTGCCCTCCCAGCACCGTGACGTGTCCGTAAAATGTCGTCCACTCTATGCCGGGTATCACCGCCAGACCGTATTTTTCGCCGTATCTTACGGTTTCCGCAACGCCCGAAGTTGTATTGTGGTCGGTCAGCGCGATACCGTCGAGACCGGCTTTCAATGCCGCCTCGACCAGCTCCTCCGGCGAGAAACTGCCGTCGGAATGGAAGGTATGACAATGCAGTTCGAAGCGGTAGTATTTCATATCGCGTCCGCCTCCAGTCTGACTTGCACTTCGTCGTCCAGAATGGCGTGCACGGACAGAACCAAAGCGTATCTCCCGGGCGTTATCGGCACTGGGAAAAAACCCGGCGAAGCGCCGTCGGCGCCGATTTCGAACACGTTGTCGGGAGAATGCCGGTGGGCTGTGCCTATCAGCGCGTCCTCCTTTTCCAGCGAAAGGGTTATATGATTGTTTAAAGGCAGCGCCCCGAGGACAGCTGCCTTTTCTATTATTTCGTCAGACGGATAAGCGCGCTCGAAAGCGGCGTAAGCCAGCTTTTCGGCGTCGGCGCCTTCATAGCGCTTGGGCGCATACGAATATTTAACGACGAGTTTGTCCGCCGCCCGTCCGATCTCGAAACCGAAGCGCAGATGAGTGTGCAGCGCCGATTTCGGTATTACGGTCTCAAGATAATACACCGATGCCATATCACAGTCTGTATCTTCTTCTCTTTTGCACTATCAAAGCGCGGTTGTATTCTATATGCGCGTTCCTCTTTACGAATACGCGGCAGATCTTGGCGCGTTTTAGGGGGTTTGCGATGTTAAACATGGACGGCGGACAGTATCCGACGTTCATTTTGTCCAAAATCGGCAGATACCGCTTTAAACGCATGCGGAAATCCTTATAGTTTCTGAGTTCCGGTTTCGTCCAGGCGACCTCGCTGAGCGCCTGCATACGCGGATAGAGCTGGTACTGTATGCGTTCGTCCGTGGATATCCACTCCGACCACAAAGTGCCTTCTACTCCCATGATACCCTCGTTTTCGGAATGCAGCCCGTATTTTTCGGGAGTGAATTCGTAAGTGCGCTTTAACGGATTCATCGCGTAAGGCATGTCGAAATAGAACGCCTGATGTTTGGCTACTATCACGTTCCTGCCGTACATAAGGTAGTTTTCGACGTTAGGATCGCGCTGCGGCGTCCAATATTCGGCGATGACGCTGTTTTCCAGCGTGCGCGCCTTAAGGATCTCGTTCCAGCCTATCATGCGCTTGCCCTTGCGCTGCAGATAAACCGCCACTTTGTTGTTGAAATAGCCCTGAAGCTCCTCTTCGTCCTTCAAGCCCTTTTCTTTCATCAGAGCCTGGCAGTGCGGACATTTTTTCCACTCTTTTTTGGGGGCCTCGTCGCCGCCGATATGGAAATACGGCGCCGGGAAAAGCACGCTCAGTTCGTCGATGACGTCGTAGATTAAGCGGTATGTAAAATCCTTCCCCGCACACGCTATGACGTCGCCTATGCCGTTGGTTTCCGGAGTAGCGCCGTGAATGATGGGCACTTCCATCCTGACGTCGGCGCAGCTGAGCTCCGGATACGCAGCAATAGCCGCGCCCAGATGCGCCGGCATATCGATTTCCGGCACGATCATTATGTTGCGGCGCGTGGCGTATGAAACTATCTCGCTGATTTCCTTTTGCGTGTAAAAGCCCTCGTGCACGGTCCAGTCGATAGATTTATTGCCCCATGCCATGTGCTGAGAACCGCGTCTTCTGGAGCCTATTTCGGTCAATTTGGGATACTTTTTGATCTCTATTCGCCAGCCCTCGTTGTCCGTCAGATGCCAGTGCAGGACGTTTAGCTTGTTGAACGCCATCATGTCAAGCAGCGCTTTCACGGTCTCGGGGCCGTGGAAATACCTGGCGTCGTCGAAAAGCAGACCGCGGTATGCGTATAAGGGTTCGTCCTTTATCAGCACGGCGTGCATGGAGAGCATTTCGGGCTTATCCAGAAGCTCGGTCAGCGTCAGCTGTCTGAAACTCTGCACGGCGTAAAACGCCCCGGCTATGGTCGAAGCGGTGATTGTCAGCTGCTCCGTACCTGCTTCCAGGACGTACCCTTCACGGGCAATGTGCTTATCGACCAAAAAGCGTATCGACGCCTGTTTGGTAACGACGACCTGCAGACGGAAGCCGCAGGCTTTTTCGACGGCTTCTATCAGTCTGTCTCTGGCGTAGGTAAGTCTGGAATCGGCGAAAACGGTGGTATCGCGCGTGACTGTGAATTCACCCAGACGCTCCTCGACATAGGCGGGCTTCGGTATCAAGTTTATCATATCAATCCCTCTCCCGGATATTATGGTGCGGCGTAATTATTTTCTGTCAGACAGCCTGGTGTAGGGCTGGTGCTCCGCCACGGCGTCGTACGCGGGACGGATGATCTTTCCGTTGTTGGACAGTTCTTCTATCCTGTGCGCGCTCCAGCCCGACATTCTGGCTATGGCGAATATCGGCGTAAATAGTTCGACCGGGATACCCAGCATGCTGTAAATAAGACCTGAGTAAAAGTCGATGTTTGCCGAAACGCCTTTGTAAATTCTGCGTCGTTCCGAGATGACGGCGGGCGCGATCTTTTCGATCTTGCTGTAAAAACGGTATTCTTCCTCCAGCCCTTTTTCTATCGCCAGCGGCTTGATGAAGGATTTGAGTATCTTGGCGCGCGGGTCGGAAATGGAATATACCGCGTGCCCCATTCCGTATATAAGTCCCGATTTGTCAAAGGCTTTCTTGTCGAGAATGTCGTTGAGATATTCGCGGATGCTGTCGTCGTCGGCAGGATTGACGTTTGCGCGGATATTCTCCATCATGCGTATGACCTTAACATTGGCGCCGCCGTGCCTGGGACCTTTGAGCGAACCCAGCGAAGCCGCTATTGCGGAATACGTATCGGTGCCGGAGCTGGTCACGACGTGGTCGGTGAACGTGGAGTTGTTGCCGCCGCCGTGTTCGGCGTGCAGCACAAGACACAGATCCAGCAGCTTGGCTTCAAGCTGCGTATATCCGCCGTCCGGGCGCAGCATGTGCAGTATGCTTTCCGCAGTGGACATCTTCGGATCGGGTTTATGTATGATCAGACTGCCGTCTTCGTAATAATGCCTGAATACCTGATAGCCGTATACAGCCAGCATCGGGAATTTGGCGATAAGGTCAAGGCACTGCAGCAGCACGTTGTCCACTCCGATGTCATCGGGATTGTCGTCGTAAGCGTACAAAGTCAACACGCTCCGTTGCAGCACGTTCATCATGTCCACCGACGGACGCTTCATTATAACGTCGCGAAGAAAACCCGAAGGAAGTATCCTTAGACCCGCAAGCATCGACGAGAACTCCTCAAGCTCCGCCGCATTCGGCAGTCTTCCGAAAAGCAACAGGTAAGTTACTTCCTCGAAACCGTAGCGCTTTTCCCTCACGAAGCCGCGGACGATATCGTCCAGAAGTATCCCTCTGTAATAAAGCTCGCCGTGACATGGCACGCGTTCGCCGTTGGCATCCGTCTTGGAAGCGACGATCTCGCTTATCTCGGTCAGCCCGACCAGAACGCCTTTGCCGTTTATGTCTCTCAAGCCGCGTTTGCAGTCGTGCTGTTCGTAATATTCTTCCTTGATGATGGTGGATTTCTTGGCAACCGCGCTCATTTCCTTGACGCGCTTTACAATGTTCTTTTTCGGATTTTCGGTTTTTGCCATTAACTGCCTCCTTTAAAATGCCGGTCCGGGAAAGCCCCGGCAAGCATTTTAAATTATTATACTACTATCATAAATAAAAGTCAAATATACGCCGGGCATGCCGGCAATGCGCACTCAAACGATTTTTTGTTCGCCGTCTCATCAAAAGAAAACCCCGCCTTTACAAAAGCGGGAATTTCCTTTTCGGGTGTTCGATCTATGCTCCTACGGTAGTTGAAGCTACCGAATTTGCCGATTATTCGTCATTGTATCTGATATAGCGCGATTTGCGGCGTCTCTTGACGAAAGTGATTATCACTATTAGCAGTACCAGCACGACAGCCGCCGCGCCCGCGCCAATATAGATATACATGACGTTGAAGCCGCTTTTGTCGGTCTCCGCCAAAAGTATGTACGCGGCGTTGGACACCTCGAACGTAACCGTGCCGTCGTCGTTGAACTTGGCATTCTCCACGGGGAGTATATCGCCGTTGGCGGTAACGTACAGGTACTGGGCGTTGCCCTCGGAATAGCTGTCTGCCAGATTCATCGTGACAACCAGAGTACCGCCATAAAAATAGTTTTCCTCGCCGTCGTAAACGATGCCGTAAACCTGTTTCAATACTTTGTCCGAAAGCGCTGCATAAGCGCCCTTGACGCTTTGATAAAGCGAATCGGCGTTGCCTGCGGAAAAGCTCTCCTCGACGACCAGCGCCGCGCCGACGCCGGCGGGGAAGCTGCCCGAGAACAGAGTATCGGAATCGGGATCGACCAGCTGAACACGGTAAACGTGCAGTTCGGACGGGACATAAACAAACGTATAATTGTCGGCACGTGCGCCGGAGGGAGTGACGGTATAGTCGCCGGGCACCTGTATCGCCACGAACGTGGCTTCGCGTCTTAGCACCTCTTTCCCTTCGCCCTGAACGAATCCCGTATAAACCAGATTCATTTCCAGGTCCTCGTCCTCGTCGACAGCGTAGCTCTCCCGTTCGAATGCGACCGTTATCACGGCGGGTTCTATTTCGACGGTGATCTTTCCGCTGCCGGTCAAAGCGTAGTTGTGATTGTTGACGACAACCGTGACGGAATAGCTGCCGGCGTTGATTCTGTCGCCGTCGTATACAAGCTCCGCCATAAGATCGTCGCCCTCGTCGCCGCCCGACAGCATATATGTCATTTCCGCCGTCTGTTTGCCGCTGTATACGTATTTGACGGCGCCAGTGAAAGTCGCCGTGACCGTCTTCGGGATAACGTCTACGTCAACTTCGAATTCGGTGACGGAATAATTGAGATCCGACGGAGTGAACACTGCCCCGACTTTTATGACCGCACTATCGGTAAAGTCAAGCACCGCATCGGGATATACCCACATGACGCTGCCTTCGAGTATCTCTCCCGAAACGCCGACGGCTTCGGCAGGCACCGGCAAATCGGCTCCCGTTGCGCTCTTTGCATTAACGGATACGCTTGCGGTCTGACGCATGACGGGAACAGCCTTTTCTATTTTCAGATACGGCGAATGAGTCGGATCCGAAACGTAGACGTAGTTCAACGCGATATCGTTCACGCAGTCATCCGCGCCGAGTCCTGACACCGAGATATTATAATAGTAATATACGGCGTTGCCGGATTCGTCCACCGCGTTCTCGCCCCGGTCTCTGCCGATGCTAACGCGTATTCCGAGAGTGTCGGCGTCGTGTCCCTCCGCAAAGCCCGACAGCGAATATTCGGGCACGGGATCGGGTTCGCCGAACGTCTTGGTATAATTGTTGAGCGTGACGCTCAGCTTTCTGGCTTCGACCGTAAACTCACAGCTTTCTGCGCCGCCCGCAAAAGTCATTTCGTAATAAGGATTCTGTGCGACGAAAGAATCCAGATCTATTTCGTATTTCCCTACGGAATAGTACCCTTCCGTGAGTTCGGCTTCTAAGCCCAGGGAGCCCGAAAGCGAAATATCGGTTATCTGAACGCGCTCGTCACCGATATACTCGTATATTTCGTAAGCAATCTCCGTCAGCGCGTCGCCGTAGGTCGCGCCAAGCGACACCGGAACGATCTCGACTGCGCGCTCTACAATTTCTATCATCGCTTCCGAGTCGTACACGGTTACCGCATAAAATTCGGATACAGCGCTTTCCTGGAGTACGTTAAGGCGGTAAACGCCGACGCCGGGCTTGTCGTCGCCGCCCGAACCTATACTGACATCAAGCGTTATTCCCAGCTGAGCGTAGTGTATATCCAGCTCGCCGTCAAGGTCTTTGACGATATAAGTCACCTCTGCGGGAACGCCGTATCTTACCTCCGTATAGTCGGGGCGTACCTCGACTTTGCGGCGTCTTACGGTAAAATCGCATTTCACGGGCTCGGATTGGTTATAGTTCACGTTTCCTGCCGCCGTTGCGTACACGGTAACGCTGCCCACGCCGGATACGTACAGTATCCCGTCGGTTATTTCGGCTCCCTCGCATTCGTAAATCAATTCGTAAACGTAATCAGCCGACGCGGTGCTTGCGGCGCTAAAGTATTCGGCAAGCGTAAATCCGGCGCCGCCACCGTTTTCGTCGGGGCCGAAAGGTCTGATCCTGTCGGCGGTTTCTATTACGGACACGCGCTGATCCGCCTTAAGTATCTCGAATGCCGCCGTTTTTGTCACATAATTGGCAAGCGCGGGAAACTCGTTTACGGCGTTTACCGCGTCTATCGCGGCGGTGTAGACGCCCGCGTTAAGGATCTTGTCGACGCGGTCACCCTCAGCGTCGAATAAAAGCACGTAATTTTTAAGTTCCTCGAAGGCGTCCGCTCCCAGACCCAGTGCCGAAGCGGATGTCACGGCTATGGGTAGACCGGTGTAAACATAAGTTTTCACGCTTACGGAAAGCGCGATCTCCAGCGGCTCGATATTGAAAGTCAGCTGCTTGACCTCCGGCGCCTGAACGCTGCTTTTCAGGAAGAACTCGTAATATTCGCCAAAAAGCTGCGCGGAAGCGCTCTTCAGACCGATCTCGAGCGTGTACGCTCCCGCTGCGCCGGACTGCTGTCCGTCAGCCGGAGTAAAAGTGTAGACGAAATCGGATTTGGAGGGCTGGCGCGAGGACACGCTGTTGGAAATGTTTATCGTGCCCAGGTCTCCCGACGAAGGCGCTTTCGCGTTATATACGGAGCTGAGTTTTCCGGGCACAATGTAGATAGGCCGTTTCTCCACGACGCCTACCGCGGCGGAGTAATCGGACGGCGCGGAATAGTTGCCCGCGTCAGCACCTTTAAGTTCGAACGAATAAACCACATACCAGGAGTCGCCCACCGAAGGATCGGCGTCGTTGAAAACGACGTTTGCCGAAACACTGACGTCGTCGTACGATATACTGCCCTCTATGTCGTACGATATAATGCCCTCTATATCGTCGCTGCGCACGGGAATATTGACGTTGGGGTCGTCGCCCCATTTAATGACGGGCACGTTGCTGTCGGCGGAATGATTGTATTTCAAAGCCAGCGCTTCGATCCTGAACAGGCTCTGCACCGAACCTACCCTTACGCCGTAGGTATTGTAATATTCCACCGTTACCGCATAATAAGAAGACGACGCGGTGTACGGCGCTTCGTTTTTGAAACTTCTGGGGCTGCCCTCGGTGCCGTATACGAATCCGACGCTGAATCCCGACGGACACACGTATGCCGCGTCTGTATATGTCGCGGGCTGTCCGTCATAGGTCTTTGTCAGATCCTCGCCGTTTTTGGTCAGCGAATTGAGGTTAAGTCTGACCTGTGCGACGCTTTCACGCATCGTGAATACGAATTTCAAAAGATTGTTGACCTCGTCGTAAGAGTACGGGGCCGCACCCAGGGTTTCGGATATCTCGACACCGGAAACGTCGGAAGGCTTGATCGATTCTACGTAAAAATTGTTGTTTGCGCGCTCGGAATGCAGTCCGCTAACAGTCAGCGTAACCTCCTGACCCTCATAGAAGCTTTCGCCGTTAAGCTCGGCAAAAACGTACTGCGAAGCTGTGGAATCCGTCGCGGACAAAAGCACTTCTACCTTGCGCGTAAATCTGAGATATACGGTTTCCGCGGCGGAAACGCCCGTAGGCGGCGAATAAGAGCCGGCGGATATCGTCTTTTCGTCCGCCAGACGGAATTCGGGAAGATTCATATTGCCGTGCGTCCCCTGTTCCGCAGTGAAAGTAAACGCGTAATCCTCACCCGAAGCGAACGAGAACGTCGCGTCCGAACGCGTTTCGGAAATGAGTCTGGAGCCGAATTGCGAAGACGTGTAAAGATACTTCTCGCCGTCGATCGTTTCGGGAGTGAAATACCACAGATTCGTCCTCGGCGAAGGAGCGGTACCCTCGGTGATGCCGATGACCGCCTTTATCGTATCGTTAGGCACGGCGCTGGTCATCTCGACGTCCAGAAACACGTTTTCTATGCTGCCGCCGTTCTGGCTCCCTGTCAGTCCGCCGGCATAGCCTGTCGCGGAAACAGTCGACGCGGTGACCATGATGTTTTTGAAAGTCGAATTGATCGACCTGCCGGCTACCACGCCGACGTAATTTACTCCCGTCACGGAAGCGCCGCTTATAGCAAGGTCGGATACGGCAGCGCCGTTCAGGTAGCCGAACAGCCCCGCGTTGTCGGGTTCGCCTGTCACGGTGTTGACTTCGAGATTATACAGGCAGTGATCCCCGCCGTCGAAATTTCCCATGAACGCCCTGGACAGCTGAACACTGCCTATCGGAGTGAAACTCTCCGTGAAATAAATGTCGTCGGTGACCGAAAAATATTTGTCTTCGAAACTCCTGCCGTTAGAGTTAACCGCTGCGGAAAGGTTGTTCGCATGGAGCTCGTTTTCTATCAGATAAGGATTGGCTGCGGTGCCCCACTGCCTGAAATTAGCGGAAGAGCCTATCCCGAACAAACGTACCGTCACCGCCTCGACCAGATATTCGTCACGGCCGTAAACGTCGATCTCGACGTTGTTTTCGGTCTGATAAAAAGCTTTCAGCGCGGGAGCGGCATATCCGGTATCGTTGTTGAGCACGTATGCCGACGGACGCGTCCACAGCGAAGCCACTGTGGTGTTGAACATCGCGGAAATATTGTTGCTTTCCATTTCCTTGCCGGAAAGCCCTTTTACGAAATTGGTACCGTCGACGTCATAGCCGTCGCCGTCGTTGCCTACGGCTTTATACACCGGCTCGGTAACAGTGTTGTAATAGGAATTGGTGATGGAATAAGGATTGGCGGTAGCGCCGGTCACTCCGCCGATACAGCTGGCTGCGCCGCCGGTAGAACGCATCTCGACGTCGGTCTGGGAATAGCAATAACGGACGAAACCCTCGTTATAGCCGGTTATCCCGCCCAGATACAGGTCGGTCGCCGTGGCTTCGGCGGTACCCTTGGTAAAGCAGTTCTCGATTGTACCCGCGTTTTTGCCGGCTATGCCGCCGACATACTGTTCGCCGCCTACGTCGCCGTAAAAGAAGCATTCGCTCACGGAGCCCAGGCTGTAACCCGCAATGCCGCCGACGCTGTTCACGCCCGTGACGGAGCCTTCGAAAACGCCTGTACGGGTGATGACGCCCGTTTGTCCGACATAGCCGAACAGACCGGCATAATCGCCTTCCTTATCGACTTGCAATCCGACGATTATGACGCCGTTGCCGTCGAAATTCCCGTTGAACGGGAACATATCGGAGCCTATCGGGGTAAACGCGCCGCTCAGCGTAATGACCTTGTCGCCGCCGGAGAGTTCGATCCTGTAATACTTGTCGGCGTAATCCGCATAAGTAACGGAAGAATTAACTGCCGCGGCAAGGCTGTTGAGGTCGTCGGCGCTCCTGACCAGATACGGATTAGATGGAGTCCCCGCGCCGCTGGGCGTCCAGTCCGCCGCGAAAGCCGTTTCCGTACCTGCGGGACGCACCGAAAAAGCCGTGGCTGCCGCCAAAGCGACGCCAAAAACAACGATTAAAACAACAAGTATTCGCCGTGCGCCTTTTGCCATACGCTTCCTTCGCCCCGAAAGGGCATTTACTGGTTAAAATTTTAACATAATAATATTATAAAAGCAATACCCATTTTACGATTTATTGCGCGAGCGCGTAACCGCGCAAAAAAATGCCGCGCACGCGCGGCAAAACCGTAACGCTCCGCCCCGCCGCAGGCGGAGCGGAAAAACCGGTTTTAAAGCGTTTATTTTACGACGAACATCAATCCCGAGTGCGCTTTCAGACGCATGGGTTTCCCTATGTTGATGCGTCTGGCGCGCTGCAGCCCTTCTATCGCCGGTGCGCGCAGTTTCTTGCCCACGGTGGTGAACCCGAGTTTGTTCTCGACGCCGACCTCGAATCTGACCGCCTTGTCCGAGGCGTTGTAAAGCACCGCCAGCATGCTTTCGCCTTTTATGAATGAAGTGGCAAGCACGGAGGAAGTATCCACGCGCAGCGGGTTTTCGGCGTCCCAGAAACCGCGCAGTCTGGCTTTTCCGATGCCGAAATCGGCGAATACGCGCTGTATGTCGCCAAGCGCCAGCGAGACCTGCTCGTCCTTCCCGTATCTGGGCAGAGTCGCAAACGCCAGCGAACGCATTATTCCCCAGTGCTCGGGCGAATCCGCACTCAGGCCGTAGATCAGCCCCGACATTTCCACCAGCTCCGCGTCCGGCGTCATTTTTTCGGAAAATCCTGAGGCGGCGTAAAGCTTGGTCATGAACGGCAGTATGTCCGCGTAAGCCGTCAGCGCCGAGAGATAGCCGTTTTCTTTGTTGTATCTGGAGCTGAACCCCAGTTCCATCATCGCACGCCTGCCCGCCGTGCGTTCTATACATTTCGCGGCACGCTCCGCGGTGTCGCGCACTATTGGCGTATTCATAAGCGACACGCCGTCAGCGGCGGTGCGTGTGGTAAGGAATTTGACCCCTTCAACAAAAAAGTTGTCCATTCTGGAACCGGGTACTGTAAGATATGCCAGATCCCTTTCGCCCGAAGCGGTCAGAGTGTCCTCGCATATCACGACACCGCCGCCCAGCACCGAAGTCAGCGCGTTCTCCTTTGCCTTGCCCGCACGTCTGAAGATGATCTCGTCGCCTAAGGATTTAAGCGCGAAGGTCTCTCTGGCGTGGACGCTCAGGCTTCCCGTGTCAAACGCCACCGTTAATCCCAATTTGCGTTTATGGGCTTCCAAAGACAGGGATTCGATCTCCCTGAATTTATCGAAAGGATAATTCCTGTACGGATTGGATTCGCCGTGCGCGGATATGGAAACATAACCCGAGGCGTCCTTTTCCGCGCGGCTGATCAGTGCCGCGTAACTGGGCTCGATGTCGCTTTCCGCCACGCGCGAAGCAAGGCTGAGAGCGAGATTCAACGGCTTGAACGGCGTAAGATGCACTATAAACGAGAACGTCATAGAATCTCCCGCCTTGAACACCAGCTGACCGGTATAGGCGCGCATGACCGTCATGCCGGCCTCCTCGTCGCGGTACAGATCGACGCCGCCTTTGGTAAAGTTTGCCCAGGTGTTTTCCGGCTTGACGCGGCGCGCGGGAGAATACAGATTCATCGGCGCGACGGGATGCGGTTTGCCGTCGGTGAATTTGATCCTGGCTCCGCAGTTGACGTCGCCCACGAACAGCGAGTCGGACGCCGTTTTGTTCTCCCAGCAAAAAGATATGTCTTTATAGAATCCGCCCTCTTCTCCGAGTCCCGCGACGTAGCGCGCAGACTCGAAATACATATACAGCGAAGCGTCGTTGACGACCGCGTTTTTATCCGCGCTGAGAGTGATGTCGTAGTGGATCGCGCCCTCGTACAGCACCGCGGCGGAAACGTCGATCCTGAGTTTTTCGCTTTTTCCGTCGGCAATCATCACCGCGGTACCCGAACGCATCTGGGTGCGCAGCTTGTTGTACTTGAATTTCTGACCTTCGCAAACGAACTCCATAGGCCGTGCGAACAGGCGTTTGACGGGTTCGGAGGTGATGTGATTGGAACCGTCGAAGTAGGACTCCGCCTGTTCTATAAAGCCGTCGTTACCGAAAGTCACTCTCTTGCCCGTCAGCCTGACGACGTTTTTGTCGGTCACCACTTCTTCGAAGTATTTTATGGGGCGTTTATCGCGGTATGCCGAAGAATCCAGCCATTTCAGGCGGCTGAGTCTGCCGGAATCGGACGTCCCCATATTGAAAACGAGTTCGTCGTTCAGCTCAAACGTCAGTTTGACGGTTTTGTCGGCTATCGCCACTTCGGTATAGTAAGTGCCTTTATCCGCCTTTACGAAATTGATCCCGAAATACAGCGGCTGCAGAATGCCTTTTATGAGATTTAGCTTTTTGGTATACTTTTCTCCGTTAGGCAGGATACCGGAAGTATTAAAACATGTCACAGCGCGCTCGATCTCTTTACCTTCGGACAAAGGCACCAGATTGCCCGTTTGCACGCTTACGTCACGCCTCGAATAGAGCGGTTCGACGACAAGCTGGATCACGAAGTATTCGTGTCTGGAACAAGTAAAGGCGAATTCTTCGCCGCAAGGCGCGTCCTTAACTATTTTCAGATCTGTATAATCGGTCACCGCCGAACGGCGGTCCAACGCGTATATTTTCATCGGTCTGTTACCTCTTCGAACTGATCCGTCACCTCTTTAAGCTCGGTAAACGGCACTATTTTGAATGAATATGTATATGTCCTGCCAGTGCCAAGCCTGTACTTGGGCAGCGTCAGCGGTCCGCACGAATTAGAGCCTATTCCCAGCATGTATCCGTCCACCGAATAGTATATCGCTTTATCGTCGTTTACGATATCCTCGCGGTGTCTGAAGCCTGCGAGCGCCTTGTCTGTGCAGCGCTTGCCTCCGAAATTTAAAAGCATGGTATCCGCCAGGAACAGCAATCCTTCGCCTTTTTCGTTCATTACGGCGGCGTATCTGACGTCGGTGCGGTTGCCGCACTCCTGCGGACGTATGTATCTGTCGCCCATATCGTCCACACACGTGCGGTATACGCCGGGGCGCGACTGCGCTTTGAAATCGGGATAGCTTTCGTAAGGTCCCGCGCCGTAATACACCACGTCTTTGAATTCGGGGCGCATTTCCACGGTTTTGCCCACTCTGGGCAGTAGCGGCATGAGCTTCGACATGGGACTCAGTACCGATTCCACCCGTATGACGCCGTCCGCGAACACGGTATAATTGTCCTTGACCCTGAAGCGCGTCTTTCCCGAAGCGGAAACCAGCCTGTTGTCCACGCCGATCTCGACCCTGCCGTCGAATTCTTTATATGTAAAGTTGTCGTTCACAGTGGTCAGCGCGTCGTATCCGAACAGCTTCCATGCGCCCTTGACGTTTCTGTCGTTGTCCGTGGGAGCGCGGTAAATATTGGTGTATATTCTGCCGGCGCCCTTCTTGGCAGGGATATCCGCAAGATATTCCGTACCGCCTACGGAATACCCGACTACCGCGCCGTCGGAACGGTCGAAGCGTACGCTGCCGCCGTCAAACCTGACGGAAATTATGCCGCTTTCCTCGGATATCCTGGCTTTTCCCCTGTTTGGCAGCGCTTTCAGTCTGGTAAGCTCCGTGTTGGCATTCACACTCTCGTAAGCTACCAACCTTTCGCCGTCGTAGTAATCCAGATGTATATGAACGTCGCCGTGCATGACCTCGAAGTTGAGGTTGTATATGTGTCTGCCTCCGGGCGCGATATCGCACGGGAATTCGAACTTTAGCACGGCGTCGCCGTTGAGCATCACTCTGCCGCGCACCGTCAGATAAGACGCGTTCCTGAACGAAAGTCTGTTCCTTAATTCGATAATCCCGTTCGCAATCAGCCTTGCGGTCACGGGACGGTATGCGTTCTTCGCCGCCAGTGCGCCCGTCGAAGGCGTCCTGTCCGGATAGAACAGACCGTCCACGCAGAATTCCCCGTCGTGTACGTATTCGCCGTGGTCGCCGCCGTAAGTGTATTCGTAAGGTTTATCTTTGTCATGCTTGACGGCATGGTCGGCAAATTCCCAAATACAGCCTCCGAACAGACTGTCGTACTTGAAAAACGCTTCGACGTAATCCTCCAGGTTTCCGGGGCCAAGTCCCATAGCGTGCGCGTACTCACACAGCATAAAGGGCTTTTTCCTGATTTCCGCCCTGGCGCCTCTGCGAAATTCGGTGATCGGGGCTTTGCCTTCGGCGGCTTTTATAAGTCCGGGAACCGAGGTATACATGGCGCTGACCACGTCGTAACCGCCGCGCCTGGTAAAGACCGCGCGTTCGTAATGGATGGGAATAAGCGTCAGCGGCTTCAACATTTTATAACAGTAATCGTGGCAGCGAATGCCGCCGGATTCGTTACCCAGCGACCATAACGTCACGCATACGGAGTTGCGATCGCGCATGAACATGCTTTTTACGCGGTCCCAGAAATGCTCGCGCCATTTGCGCTTGTCGCTGATCTGCCCGGGCGTTTTGGTGCCGTGAGTCTCGATGTCCGCCTCGTCTATGACGTAAAGCCCGTATATGTCCGCCAGTTCTATGAGGAGCGGATCGGGAGGATAATGCGACGTGCGCAGTGCGTTCATATTGTATTCCTTAAACAGGCGCACGTCCCTTTCTATCTTTTCGGGAGTCATGTAATATCCCGTTTCCGCGTCGGTATCGTGATGATTGGCACCCAGAAGCTTGATCTTCCTGCCGTTGAGCATAAACACCCTGCCGTCGATGCTTACAGTTTTGAACCCGACCTTTTTGCGGATAAATTCTATTATTTTGCCGCCCTGCATCAATACGATGTTAAGTTCGTAAAGCCTGGGGGTCTCCGCGCTCCACTCCTCGACCTTCAGCGCGTCGAGCATCAGCTTGGTCACGGGCTGCGCCTCGGCTACGCGCATCGCAACGACGCGGTTGCCGTCAAGCAGACTGACCGAAAGACTGACTCCGTCAAAGCCCGTCACCTTCACGTTGACTATGGCGTCGTAGAGATTGTTGCGCTTGGAAGTGAAAAACTCGAAATCGTATACGAAGGACTGCTCGTTGACGTACAGCAGCACGTCTCTGAATATCCCGTTTTCGCGGAACATGTCCTGATCCTCGAGATAGGAACCGTTCGACCACTTCCTGACGGCAACGACCAGTTCGTTTTCGCCTTCCTTAAGAAAACGGTCTATGGCAAATTCGGCGGTATTGTGAGAACCTTCCGAATATCCGACATACTCACCGTTCATATATACTTCAAGCGCTCCCGCCACACCCAGGAAAGACAGGATATAGCGTTTGGAAAGATCGTCCGCCGTTATAAACGTGCGGTAGACGCCTATCGAGTTGTACTGCGCTTTGCCGACGGCATAAGTTTCGCCGTCAACTGCGCCCTTGTAATAACCCTCTATCTGACCGTCCGAAGGCTTGGGCGGAGTGCAAAGAAACGGATACCTGATGTTTGTATAAAACGGCGGTTCGTATTTCAGTCTGCTCCACACCGAAGGCACCGGAATACGGTCGAATTCCACCGTGTCGGTATCGAAGTCGGCGGGGAGATCTTTCATGCGGGGATAGTATTTGAAATCCCACTCCCCGTTAAGCACCCTTACGCGATCCGAAGAATAACGCACCTTTTTGGGGTCGGTGCATTTGGCAGCCGCTTCCTTGGAGCCGAAAGGAATAAAATATGCGCGCGCGTCCAAACGGTTTTCACGAAAAACCTTGAAGTTCTTGTAGTTTTTACAGGATTTAATATCGTACCGCATCTCTCCTCCGAATACCGGTATATTATTTGCCGAAATAACGGCTTTGTCCGTTTTTTATCTGTTGCCGACGGCTTCGGACGATTTCTGCACCGCCGTAACCGAAGCCTCGTCCGTTTCTATTACGGGTTTTACCGAAGCGTACACCGAAGAATACTCTATCGCATCCCCTTCGCGGAAAAATCCCGCTATACCGCCGGCATAAGCGGTACGGAGCGTATACGCTTTTATCTCACCCGTCACCCTGATTCCCCTGATAGACATCTTGAGCGCGTTTTCGTTCACCGCCGCGCCCGTCACGCCGCCGACGTATATCTTCAGCCCTGCCGCGGCTATGTCCAGACTTCCGCCGAACTCGGGATTGTTCAGCGACAGCCCCTGCGTCCTGCCGTATATTCCGCCGGCGTTTACCGCAAACAGATCGGTGTCACCCTGAACGTCGATGTCAATGACGCCTTTGGAACAAAGACGGGAGCTTTCCTCCAGCGCGCCGCCGGACGGAGTGGCTGAACCGTAGTTTTTGTCGGCTATGCCGGCTATGCCGCCCGCATAAAGCGCGCTCATTTTGTCCGCCGCGCCGTAAAAAGTCATTTTGCCGCCGAAAACGCTGTCGTATACGGCGGCGTTGGTCACCACTCCGGCTATCGCGCCGAAACGCACCTGACCAGCGGACACAAGCGTTATATCGGCGCCGACGGAGCAAAACGATATTTTTTTAGTAACGGAATCGGGCGAATTTCTGACCCCGGCTGTGACGAAACCCGCTATACCGCCCACCGCCACCGCTTCGTCGCGGCCGACGTCGACCGACAGCGAAAAAGTTCCGTTCACGCTACAGTATGCTATATCGGAGCTGACCGCCTCCGCAGCCAGAGCACCGTAACTGCCGCCCCCGGACACCGACGCGCTGACGTCTGAAGTCACGTTGACCCCGTTGACAACGGCTATTTCCAGTCTCGAGAACACTCCCGTGGCAAGTTTAAGGTTATACAGCGTGTGGTGGTTGCCGTACAGCTCCCCGGAAAACTTCGCGATGCCTAAAGTAAGCGGAGAAACGTCTATGTCGTCGCCCAGAAAGTAGACGCCCGACTTTCCGTTCAGACCTGCCAGCGCAGCAACGTCCGAAACGATACCGTCGGGCTGCTTTACCGAAACAATCACCCGCGCCTTTACCGCGCCGTCGTACAGGATCGAATATTCGGCTTTCGCGCCGCTTGCCGCATCGGGCGCGCTCAGTCTGAAATCGGGTGAAAGCGTCACGCCCTCGGCTTGTTTTACCGTCACTATATCGAATTGGTCGGGAGCTATACCGCCCGTAAACGAAGCGTCGATATAATATCCCGTCGCGTCTCCGGGAGCTATCGCGTAGCTGTACGCTCCCGTGCCTGACGGCAAAACGCTTTCTCCTTCGCCGCGCCGTGTCAGCAGTACCGCCGCGGTCACCGCACCGGCTATCGACAGCACGACAAGACAAGCCGCCGTTATCCACACTGCTCTGCGGCGGCGGTCAAGCCCTTTGAAATACCGTTTTACGTTAGCGAAAGCGCTCATCGGGGTGATTCAGGTTCCTTATGGGTGCGCTCCGCGCGTATAGGCGGAACGCGGTTTTAATTATTATAATAAAAACGCGCGCATATGTCAATAGCCGACCGCCATTATTTAGATACGCGCCGCGTATGACCGGACTGCATTGACCGCCCCGCGGCATCTGCCGCCGTAAAACCCGACATAAAAAACTACCCGCCTCGGCGGGTAGGAAAAAACTTAACTAAGCTTTAAACGAATACAGCGGCATATCGCTTGCGCGTTATACGCGCGCTCCCGGCGCCCTTCTGCCCGCCGTACGCCGCGGCGCGGCGCGCATAGGACGTTTGTCCGCAAAATAAGCGCGGTAAACGGAATTGAGGCGTTTTTTCGCACTCTCGAGGTTTGCCGCATGCGGAATGCATATATATCCGGCACGGTCTATCTTACCGTCGTAACGCTGGAAATTCTTGTTGATGTTGACGTAGATGTTGCCGTTGGTGCAATGCAGCACGCCGAAAAGGATCTTGCCGAGATATATCAGATCGCAGTCGTAGCCCTTGCGGATCCTGAACACGCCCGCGCTGAGGATGAAATTGCGGATATTCTCGTAAATGTACAGGTTTTCGGTCTTCAGTTTGTTGATATTGACGCCCTCGGGATACGGACTGCCCAGACGGCGCTCCTTGATGCGGAGCACGAACACGATAAGCGGTATCCCCATCATTATCAACGCAAGCCCGATAAGCGAGCAATACGCCAGCGCGGCGGACGAAGTCAGATACGCGGTGATGGTGCCGAGCACGGGAACGGCAAACACGTACACGCCCATCAGCCTGCCCGAAGCAATGTTTACCGAATGTATCTCGGCGTCGTCGAGGTCGTGAACGTAATAAACGGTTTCGCCGTCGATACCCTCCTCGGCTCTTTTGAATATCTGAGTGACTATGACCGTTTCGGTGCCGTCCTTATAATAGAACGCTATCACGTCGTTTTCCTGCAGGTCGCCGGACGTCACGCTTTTAACCAGCACCTTGGAGCCTTTTTCGATATACATCATTCTGTCGCCTTCGCCGACGTCGTAATCGTCGACTTTGACGACCTCGTCCTCGAAATCGTAAAAACGGAACCCACCCAGCGTGGCGTCCATATCGAAATAGTTAAGATAGAGTACGATGAAAATCACGGCGTATACGATCGCCATGAAAAAGAACGCTATCAGCGGTGAGTATGTTCGCTTCTGTTCCGATAAGTTACGCATTCTCTATCCCCGAGGCACTTTAATAATGCCATTATATACTATCCGCGCGCCTTTTTCAATAATAAATTGAAATTTGCGTTTTAATTATTCGGCAGCCTCTCGTCGCTATCTACGCGTTCGGGGTGATCCCCTTGTGATAGCGGTCGTAACGCTGAACGTATTTGTTGACCAACGCCAATGCTTCCTCGGCGGAGTTGACTCCGTAAAAACGGTCTTCGGGTATATCCGGATACCTGTTTCGGGAGTCCAAACGGCGGTCTGCAAGTTCCGCGCTCCAGCCTTCGGCGTTCCTGTAGCCGATCACCAGTCGCTGCAGCGCCCAGGCGTTTGCGATTTCCGAAAGCGTACCGGCGCCGCCGCCAACGGCTATAACCGCCGACGCCGAAGCCACGATCACGTTGCGGAAAACGTCAAGTCCCGTGGGTATGATAATATCGACGTATTCGTTTGCGGTTCCCGGGTCGAATGACGGCAGCAGCCCTATTATGTCGCCTTCGGTGTATTTTTCGGAGGAGCGCGCGCCCATGCACGCGGCTTTCATCACTCCGTCCAGTCCTCCGCACTGCAGGCGGTAACCGTTATCGATTATGGCTTTGCCGGTATCGAAAGCCAGCTTGTAGTTTACTGAATCCTCCGGCACGGCGGCGTTGCCGGCAACGGCAATTATCTTTTTCATATATGCTCCTTTTTACATATAATATCAGTTTATGCAATAATACCACAACGCGCTATTTTTTTCAAGTGAGCGTTGTCTGAAGATATTATTTGCCGATTCGGGAAATAACCTCTTTATTTCGTATTGTCCTTATATTATAATGTTTCCGTACGGGAATTATCCTGACCAGTATTTATCCGCGACCCGGGAGGGGACAAGATGCCTTTGACAAAACTCGACAGATTCAGGATCAGAGTCTTCGGCGTTTGCGCCAACGCCGTGGAGTCGTGTTATTTTCCTTTGCTGTATCACCGTTACGGCGGTATTTATGCCGATAGAAAAATAAGATACTCTCCGGGGAAAAAGCGCGCCGTCATGGACGCTTACTTTCCCGGACGCGCCTGCGGCGCGCCGCTGCTGTTCTACATACACGGCGGGGGCTGGGTCTCGGGACTGAGACGTATACGCAAATACTATTGCATGCGCTGGGTAAAGGAAGGATTCGTTGCGGCAAACGTAGACTACGACTACGGTCCCGACAATAAATTCCCGGATCATCTTCAGCAGGTTTTCACGGCGCTGGACTGTCTGCTGGATAAAGCCGGTAGCTACGGATTCGACCCAGGAAAAGTAGTGATAGCGGGAGAATCCGCCGGAGCCTATCTCGCCGCTATGATGTGCGCCGTCATCACGCACCCGGAGCTGTTCGACAGCTTGAACATAAATTTTGCTCACCGAAACGCTTTCGCACCGGCTGCGGCTGTACTGCTCAGCGGCATTTACGATCCCCAGCGTTCGCTGGCGACACGCGCGCCGTTTATAGATTTGTATATTTCCGCGTTGGTCGGAGAAAACAAACGGCGTCTAAATGAGCGGTTCGACGGTAAATTCCGCGGACTTTGCGTGCCCGAAGCGTATGCGGACGAGAAGTTTATCCCCTCTTTCGTCGTCGGTTCCGACCGCGACAAGCTGGAACCCGAGTCGGCGGCGTTTGCCGAAAAGCTCTCGTCTGGCGGCGCCGAATGCGAATACTTCGTCTGCACGGGAATAAACGGCATGCATGCGGCGTCTTTGGACTGCCGTCACGGCAAATCGGGGAAAGCGTGCTTTGCCGAAGCTTTAAAATTTACGGAAAGGTTTATCGGCAGATGATCCGGCAGCGTTTCGACGCCGCAGGAGCGGCTTTAGTATATTCCGAAAAAATTTCCTTTTTTATTGGCAAAGCGTCCGCCTGCTTTGTTTATTATACGGACATACCCGTACTTCGGAGGAGCGTTTGGAGCGACTGATTCGTTTGGCGGACGAAATAGCCCGACGGCGACGTTCTCGATTCTTTCAGCCTCGAAGCAGAGTACGACGACGGAAAAACCGAGGTCGAACTGATAATCGGCGCGGAGCGGGATACCGGCATCAGATTCAGTCAGAGCGGTTCCGGCGGCGCAAGACACATGCGCGGCGTGATAGTCTCGGGAGGCGTGCAACGGGCATTCAGCGTTTCGGTAAAACGCGATCCGGACACAGGCGACGAAAAATACGAATACGTTATCGGCGAACAGGAAATCGAGTTGGATAAAGACGAATTGTTCGACGACTGAAAAAAATAAAAAAATTTTGTTTGACTTTGGCAAAACGCTTTCTTGGGTTGTTTATATGGTGAAAGGACCGACCAAGGAGGTTTAAAATGAAAAAGAAAATATTGGCTATGTTACTTATCACGGCATTGGCGGCGGCAGGCATATCGGCTGCGCTCACGGGCTGCACAAGCGACAAAGAAAACGATAAGCGGCAGCGCATACGCGCAGGTCATCGGGCTCAGCGCAATCAGCTCCGGAAGCATACTAGCAGACATTGAATCTGATTCCGAACTCTCTTTTTCCGATAATTCGGCAACTGTTTCCGACAAATCGGGAACCGTAGCTCCGGATATGGAAACTTCTTCAGATTCCGACCCGACACGGGAAAACGTTACGGAAAACGACAGCCTGAACGAAGAGCAGACCCTGACGGTAGACCACTATCTGTCAATCGTGGACAAGCTTTTGAACGACTCCGAAATAACCGTTATCGAGAGAGAATCCGAACTCGAAGGCTATACCTCGGCAATCGAGATCACCGCCTCCGATCTATACGGCGACGCGACGACTTTCGTAATAGACTATAACGAGACGATCGCGGATTCCGACGGAGTCGAAACCGAAAGCGTCATCGAAGGCGTAATGAGCGTCAACGGCACGACCTATACCGTGATCGGCGAACGTGAGACCGAATCCGACGAATCGGAACTGGAATTCACCGCATATCTCGACCGCTACAATTACGTCGAAATCGAACAGTCAAGGGAAACCGGCGAAGAAGAATTCGCGTATAAGGTGGTTAAAGACGGAAATGTCGTAGAAGAATTCGAACTCGAAATCGAACGTAGCGCCAGAAAGACCGAAATAGAAATAGAAAGTTTCGTAAACGGTCAAAATCTTGTAATCGATTTCGAAACCGGAGAATCCGCTTCCGGCAACAAGGTTTTAGACTGCGAGGTTTACGACAACGGTGCCGTTACGCGCTTTACGGTTCACGCCTCCAAAGACGGCAACCGCGAGATGCGGCGTTACCGTTACCGCAACGGAACGCACCGCGACGTTTACTGCGACTGAACAAATCGACTTTGAAAAAGAACCGCCGCAGGCGGTTCTTTTTCAATAAAGTCTTCCCGAGGCTCTTTTTTTATAACTGTCCGAGGAAAAATATCTGAGCATGGCTTCCGGCCAGTCGGTATGTATCACTCTGTACCCCAGATCCGCAAGCAGTCCCCAATGTTCGTCGGGATCGCCGAACAGCGCATAATTGTCGCCGTGGTTAAAGCACATGTCGGGTTTGCCGTTTAAATGTATGGAATTAACCCATACGAAACGTCCCTCTTTTTTCTCAGCCGCAATAAATTCGGAGTTCATGAATTCGTCCGACGCGCTTTTAAATATTACTTCCGTTCCTCTTATCTTTATACCGCGCTTTGCGCACTCGCCCTGTGCGGTCAGATACGACGCGTAACTTTTGCATATAGGCATGAACCACGCTTCGGGATAGTTTTTAAGGTGATCCAGCACTTCGTTCTTACCGTCAAAGACCGCGCTTTTGAACAGGATCTGGTCAAACATATCCAATCTTTTTACCGTTTCCAGGCACTTTTTTATGTCGGCGCACCATATCCTGTCGAAATTGAGTATCCCCCTGCCTTTCAACGCGGAAAGATACTCCTCCAGATCGCAAATACCGTAATTGAGCAGCCCTTCGGATTCGGAGCGGAACCTGCGCTTTTTCAGCTCGCACATCAGCGAAAACCTGACCAACGGAAACCACGGGAAAAGCAATTTGTATTCCATACCGAAGTGAAAAACGGCGATTTTATTGTCAAGTGTGCGCTGAACGTCGAATTCGACGATATCGGCGCCGGCGTTAAACGCGTTCAAAGCCGAATATACCGTGTTTTCGACGACCCCGGCGCCGCTTTTGCCGCGGTGCACGGCGATCAAAGGTCTGAAACCGTCTGCCGATAGTTTTTCAAGCATTTCTTCCTCCGCAAAAACCGGGTCTTTGCATATATTATACATTATCCCCGGGCAAACCGAAAGCGGATCCGGCGTTTAATCGGTTTTTTCTGCGCACACCGAAGCGAAAATGTTATAATAAAATTATTATATATAAAGCTACCGCGGCTTTGCAAAGAGGAAACATGAACAAAACTTTGAAAATCGTTTTAATCTCCGTTATCGCGGTCGAGCGC
>CALVZV010000013.1 GCA_944372665.1 uncultured Clostridia bacterium | reverse complement strand
AAAATACTCCTTGCGCTTTTATATTATTATACATCTTTACCGAAATACAATCAATAGCCGAAAAGCGCAAGTACGGTCAAAAATCCCGCTGTTGAATTTTGATAGCCATATGGCATAATATGTTTAACAGCATTGTTCTAAAAACGCAAATTAGCATCAAAAAGGAGACATTATGCTCGAATAAAAAACGTATCGAAAACTTATAAAGGCAAACGAGGAGCCGACACAAAAGCTTTGGTCGACGTCTCTCTGAAATTCGAAGATACGGGGCTTGTATTCATTCTCGACAAATCGGGCTGCGGAAAATCCACTCTCATGAACGTGATGGGAGGTCTGGACAAAGCCGACTCCGGCGAAATCGTCATAATGGGTAAAAGCAGCCGCGATTTTTCGGCGACGGACTTTTTGTGTCTCTTCGTATCCGAACCTCTAAATTGTGTGCGGCAATTACAATTTATTAAAGCTTGCCGTCGCTGTTTCGTTGCGCGCCAAAACAAAAGCGAGCGGGTAAACCTAATAAGGCGGAAGATTATCCGGTTTGCATATAAAAGCCCGACCGCCGCTTCTTTCCTTTTGCGTTTTCCTTTTCGAATACGGTTGAAGTTTACGGCATCCCGAATTTTTTTCGCTGTTTCGCACTTTCGTCGGCATTGACTTTATTTACAAAAAGAAGTATACTCTCTATATCCCCCCACAGGGGATATTTGAGGGTATAATATGGAAAAACACGAACACACCGGAGCCGTGCTGAACAGATTGTCGAGAGCTTCGGGACATTTGAACGCGGTTAAAAAAATGGTCGAGGACGGCAGAGATTGTTCGGAAATATTGATTCAACTTGCTGCCGTCAGATCGGAAATCACCAATACGGGAAAAATAATTCTGAAAGATCATCTGGACCATTGCGTGATAAATGCAGTGCGTGAGAACGACGAGGACGCGATAACCTATCTGAAAAAAGCGATCGATAAACTGTTATGAGCGCTTCCGCTATTAAAAAGGGAATATTTTTCGCCGTTCTGGCGGCAGCGTTATACGCGCTGAATTCCCCGCTGTCAAAACTGTTGCTGGACTATATGCCTTCCACGCTGACGGCGGGTTTTTTGTATATCGGGGCAGGCGCGGGCATGGGTATGATAGCGTTGACGCGAAAAGTTTTAAAACGCGAAACGAACGAGTCGCGGCTGACTAAAAAGGACCTGCCTTATACCGTTGCCATGATACTGCTGGATATCGCGGCGCCGATTTGTCTGTTATTCGGTTTAAAATCCACTTCTGCGGCAAATGCGTCGCTGCTGAATAACTTCGAAATAGTTGCCACCGCGGTGATAGCGCTGGTCATATTCAAAGAAAAAATCAGCCCGCGGCTTTGGGCGGGAATACTGTTCGTAACCGCGTCGTGCGCGTTGCTTTCGTTGGATGATATCTCGAAGCTGAAATTTTCGGCGGGATCGTTGACGATACTCGCAGCCTGCGTGCTGTGGGGATTGGAAAACAACTGTACCAGAAAAATTTCCGCTAAAGACCCGCTTCAGATCGTGTTGCTGAAAGGTATTTTCTCGGGCGCGGGATCGCTGATAATCGGATTTGCTACCGGCGAACGGATAACGGTACTATGGAGCGTTTTTGCGGTGTCGGCAGTAGGATTCGTGGCATACGGACTCAGCATATTTTTCTATGTTCACGCGCAAAGGCTGCTGGGCGCGGCGCGCACAAGCGCCTATTATGCCGCGGCTCCGTTTATCGGTACACTGTTATCGTTGGCAATCTTCAAAGAGATTCCCCGCTATACCTATTTTATCGCATTGGCGTTGATGGCTACGGGAGCGTGGCTATCGGCAAATGACAAAGCTTTATTTAAGCGGCGCTCCGAACCCGAAAAAGGTGCAGGAAACCCGGGGCGCGCCGACGCCGCAAACGATCCCGAACGATCCGAAGTTTCGGATGCTTCCGCCGATTCCGACCGTTCGGAATGAAACTCGGCACCCGCTCACAAAAGTTTTTTTATTTCCGATACGTCCGCCGAGCAAAGGATTTCGAGATTGTCGAAAATCTTTTTAGCGTCCCAATCCCACCATTTCAGTTCCAATAAGAATTTTGTCGTTTCTTCGTCGAAACGCTTGCGTATCAAACGCGCGGGATTGCCCGCGACGACGGAGTACGGCTCGACGTCTTTCGAAACTACCGAATTCGCGCCGACTATGGCGCCGTCGCCTATGTGAACTCCCGGCAGGATCGTGGCATGTTGCCCTATCCAAACGTCGTTGCCTATCACGGTGTCGCCTTTAAAGGGCAGATCCCGGAGATCGGGAGTGATTTTCTCCCACCCGTTTCCCATGATCGCAAAAGGATACGTTGTCGCCGCACACATCAGATGGTTGGCGCCGTTCATAATAAACTCTACGCCTTTGGCGATCGCGCAGAATTTACCGATTATCAGCTTGTCTTTGTAAAATTCGTAGTGATGCGTAACGTGCTTTTCGAAATTTTCGGCGCCCGTATCGTCGTCATAATAAGTGTAGTCGCCCACAATAATATTCGGACGGGTAATAACGTTTTTTATGAAACAAAGACTCGGGATTCGCGGATTGGGAAAAGCGAGATCCGGATCGGGACCGTATTTATTCATAATTACTCCTTTTCGTTTCCGAATGTGTTTCGAGATCCGATTTCCGTTTTTATAAACGTATTATAACACTTTACCTGAATCCGTTCAATCCGCGTAAAGCGTTAAACACGTCCGAATATGCCTGTCTTGAAATTAAAGTTGCCATATGGTATATTGGAAAAAAGTCGCATTGCGAAGACAAACAAAAACAGAACAAAAATGTATGAATCGGAACATTGAATCAAAGTTTTGTCGTAAACGGACTCGAGCTTGATGATAACGAGTTTTATCCTTATTATTTTGCCGGCATAGCTTTTTCGGAGGATAACGGCGCGTCTTTGCGGTTGATTCAGGGACGCATGCCCGAAGTTGAACAAAGAATTGCTGGATACCGATTTGATAAATATTTCGGTCATGGACTTCGGATGGCTGAACGCCCTGATGATGACGGCGGTTTCCGTTGTTACGGCGACAATAGCCACTGTAATCCCCGTATTGATCTATTCCAAAAAACAGCCCGTGAACAGTATTCGCGCTTTGTAACTGTATTCGGATGATTGAATAACCGACGTGTGCCGCTTGCGATACAGCCTCTTTACGAAGGAGGCTGTATTCGCTTATGATGGAAATTTTACGCCGCTTTTTTTGGGTCAATTCGTTTTACTTTTATGATACGTTGGCATATAATAATATCAAATCGACTTACCTAGGAGAGACGGAAATGTCCGTAATGCTGAATGAATTCTTGTCTGCCCCCGACGTCGTCAGGAACGTAATGGCGGCTAACAAGCAGGTCATAAAAGACATTGCCAAAGTTTTCAAAGAACGCGGAATCACCAATATCACAACAGTTGCGCGCGGCACTTCGGACAACGCGGCGACTTATTTCAAATATATTGTCGAAGCCATAGGCGAAGTAATGGTCAGCAAATTCACCCCGTCGATCACCACGGTATACGGAGCCGAGGTCAATCTTTCCAAAAACATGGTGCTGGCGATATCCCAAAGCGGCATGTCAACGGACACCCTGATGGTCGTCGAATCGGCAAAGAAAACGGGCGCGCTGACGGTGGCGGTCACCAACAATTCGGAATCGCCTCTCGCAAAGATCGCCGATTATCACATCGACCTTGCTGCGGGCGAGGAGATCAGCGTCGGAGCCACCAAAACTTTCCTTGCGGAGCTTGCGGCGATGTTTTTGTTATCGAACGCCCTGTCGTCGGTTTCCGCAAAGATGAACCCCGCTGAACTTCCTCCGCTTCTCTCCGATTTTATAAACGATTACAAAGACAAAATTAAAGATTTTGCGGAAAGCACCCAGAAAATAAACAATTTCATCATTCTGACGCGCGGTCTTCCCCAATGCGCGGCAAGCGAACTTTCTCTGAAAATGATGGAGTCATGCTATAAATTCAGCCGTCCGTTCTCGACTTCCGATTTCATGCACGGGCCCATATCCATCGTCGAGGAAGGAACGACCGTCCTGCTGCTCGCGCCCGATTCGGAGTTCACCGCGGAGTTTATCAGCATGGCAACGCGGCTGGCTTTATTGGGAGCGAATATAATTTCGTTTACGGACATAAAGGAGATAAAACGCATGTCGGCGCAGTGCCTGGAAATGCCCGTTAGCCGCGGAATGAACGTGCCGTTTGTTTACTCTCTGGCAATAGAGCTTTATGTCGCATATATGGCGGAAGCGCTGGGTATTAATCCCGATTCACCCAGAAACCGCACCAAGGTGACTATCACGAAATAATTAAAAGGAGCCTCGCGGCTCCTTTTTTCCCTCCGGTTTAATTAATTTCATTTCTTCTTGTTTTTAAAATAGAGTATCAAAAACGCGCCTACGCCCGAAAGCGCCGCCACGCCGACGACTATTCCGCCCGCCGTCCACAGCATAGAGGCCGGAAAGAATTTGTCGCCAATAGTCACTCCCTTTTCGCTCTCGCCGATTTGTCTCTCGTCGTCGCCCACCAAATAATAGTCGCCCGAACCGGAAACGGTAAAAGTTATCCGTCCGGAATTTATCGAGGAGGATATCTGCCTTAACGCGCCGGAAGAATACACGTAGATCTTTGCTACCGACGACATAGACGGCATATTCACAGTCACGGTTAACGGTTCGCCTAACGTCACGTTTCGGGATGCCGAACTAAAGGATATGCTGAACGAGGAAACGACGGGATTTTTGTATCCGGACAACAGCGCCGCCGCGCTTTCGTTAGAAGAAATTTCTTCCGCCGCCGCCTTTGCCGAGGCGACCTCGATAATAAAGTCCGAGCCTATCAGCGCGTCGGTCAAACTCAAATCCACATTGGGAACGCTGAGTCCCGTAGGCAGATCCGCGTTGATTTCCGCATAGCGCACGACCGCCTTGACACCTCTGCCCGACGCCAGCATAACTCGCTGTTCCGCCGCCAAAATCTCGCCGGATTGGGTTTTGCCGCGCATCAGCGCGTCCTCAAGCGCTTCGAACGCCGACTGGAACTCCGCCCAGCCCTCGGTGGTGAAACGAACGGGATCCGCCTGAGCGTAAAGTGCCGCGTATTCGGCTATTTTGGCACGGTCCAGGTATCTAAGATCGTAATCGAAAGACGTCTTGTTGCCCGCCCTGTCTTCGGCGGTAACGGTGACGGCGTCGCCGTAGACCGAACATTCCGCCGCATAGGTGGCGTTAGCTCCGTCGACCAGGGTCATCAGCTGCTGTTCGCCCGAGGGCGCGCCGACATACATTTTGGCTATGCCGCTGAGATCGTCCCTGGCGCTTATCTGTATCCAGGCGCTTTTTCCTTCGGAAAAATCGACGGTGCACGAAACGTCGCCGGTAAAATACGGCGCGGTAGAATCTATGAAATCCACGGTGCGCGATACCGATACTATATTCCGGTCGGCGTCGTAATAATACGCGTATATCCTGACGGTTCCCTCGTCCGTCAGTCTGAACGGTTCCGTATAGTCGCGTACGACCTCGGGGCTGTCGTTTATTATGATTCCGTATTTATACTTTTCTACGCCGTTCCAGTTTATCGTCACGGTCACATAGGAAACATATTCGCCTTCGGCGGGAACGTGCGAAAGCATAATTTCGGGGAAAGCCCCGGCAGCTTCGGCAAAAACGCCCGCGCCGGCTCCTGCCGACACCGCCGCTATCGACATCAGAAGCATCACGCAGACGACTGTTAAAACGGATAGCACTTTTGTTCTCATCATCATTACAAATATAACACACGCGCGCAACGAATACAACGGAGTTCACTAAAAAATCAATTTGGCACATAATGTCACCCGCTTCGGAAACGGACTCATAGTATGTAGTGATTTTATGAGGAGGTTTCTTTATGAAAAAAACGATAGCCGCAATACTTATTACGGCGTTAATTGCTCTTTGCATGACGTTTTTTGTGACGGCATGCGAAAAAAAAGACGACGGTCTGACCACTGTCAGGCTGAACGAAGTTACGCACTCGGTATTTTATGCCCCTCTCTACGTCGCTCTTAACGAAGGGTATTTCGAGGAAGAGGGTCTTAAAATCGAGCTTACCAACGGCGGAGGCGCGGACAAATCCATGACTGCGGTGCTGAGCGGTCAGGCGGACATCGGGCTTATGGGTCCCGAAGCCGCAATCTACGTCAAAGCCGCGGGCAGCAACAACTACCCCGTAGTGTTCGGACAGCTGACCAATAAGGACGGCTCTTTCCTGATAGGCAGGACGGCGGACGAGAACTTCAGCTGGTCGCACCTTGCCGGCAAGGAGATCATCGGCGGCCGCAAGGGCGGCATGCCTGCGATGACGCTTGAGTACGCGATGTACCTTAACGGGCTTAACGACGGCGAAAACGTAAAGATAAATTACGACGTGCAATTCGATCTGATCACCGCCGCTTTCGAGTCGGGGACCGGCGACGTGTGCACGATGTTCGAACCGGTTGCTTCCACCTATGAACAGGAAGGCAAGGGCTATATCCTGGCTTCTGTGGGCGCCGCCGCAGGCGAAGTGCCATATACTTGCTTTATGGCTACCAAAAAATACATTTCGGAAAACCGCGACACGGTTTTAAAATTTATGCGCGCCATTATAAAAGGTATCGATTTCGTGACGGAATCCTCCTCCGAAGCGATAGCCTCGGCAGTGGCCCCCTCTTTCCCCGACACCTCTGAGGAGCTGCTTGCCAAAGCCGTGGACGCCTACAAAGCCATCGACGCGTACAAGACCACGCCCGTTATGGAAGAAAAGGATTACGACAAGTTTATAGAGATACTGCGTTTTGCGGGCACTCTAGAAGGCGACGTGGCGTTCGGCGACATAATAGACAACTCGATAGCCTACGAGCTGTACGGAGGCTGAGTCGGGAAATGGTGCTTGTCGAACTCAGGGACATATCGTTGACATATCACTCCCGCGACGGGGAAACGGAAGCGATAAAGGACGTAAACTTTGGGATAGATGAGAAAGAATTTGTGGCTATCGTCGGACCGTCCGGTTCCGGAAAAACCACTCTGCTCAAGATAATGGCGGGGCTTATAGCCCCGTCTGGCGGAGATATTATCAAGACGGAAGCCGCCAAAATAGCGTATATGCCGCAGCGCGACGGGCTTTTCGAATGGCGTTCGATCGCAAAAAACGTGCTGCTGCAGCCCGAGATCGCGGGCGCGAACCTGAAAGAAGCCAGACAGTACGCCGACGAGCTGCTGGAAAAATACGGACTGCGCGAATTCAGAAAAAAACGCCCCTCCGAGCTGTCGGGAGGCATGCGTCAGCGCGCGGCGCTGATTCGCACGCTGGTGTCCAAACCCAATCTGATGCTTCTGGACGAGCCTTTTTCGGCTCTCGACTTCCAGACCAGGCTGTACGTTTGCGACGACGTGCTCAGGATCATAAAAGCCGAAGAAAAAACGGCGGTTCTGGTAACTCACGACATCAACGAAGCCGTGTCCATGGCGGACCGAGTGATCGTTTTGAGTTCACGACCTGCAACCGTCAAAAGCGTTTATTCCATAGGTCTGGACAAGAACCTGACGCCGCTGAAACGGCGCGAACTCAAGAACTTTCCGACATACTTCAAAAACATCTGGATGGATATGGAGGCGCCCAATGAGTGAAGAACACAAACATTATTTAAAAAAACAGCGAATCCGTAAAACGGTTATCCGTATCGTTCAGATTGGTATACTGATAGTCTTTTTCGGATTATGGGAGCTGTCTGCCGCGCTGGAGTGGGCGGATCCGTTCATAACCTCGTCGCCCTCGCGCGTGGTAAAAAGCATAGCTTCTTTGTACGAGTCGGGCGAACTGTTTGTTCATACGGGCGCGACTCTATGGGAAACGGTGGTGAGCTTTTTGATTTCGACCGCGCTGGGCACTCTGATCGCCGTGGCTTTGTGGTGGAACAAATTTCTTTCCGACGCTTTGGAACCGTATCTCATCGTCCTCAATTCCCTGCCCAAAATAGCGCTCGGACCGCTAATAATCATCTGGGTAGGCGCCGGCAAGGGCGCCATTATCACCATGGCTTTGATGATATGCCTGATAATTACGGTAATATCGGCTCTGCAGGGTTTTCAGAGCGTTGACCGCGACAAAATAGATCTGCTGCGCTCGATGGGCGCGGGCAAAGGCAAAATCTTTATAAAACTGGTGTTTCCCGCCAATATACCGAATATACTGTCTATACTCAAAATCAATGTCGGACTCAGCTGGGTTGGCACCATCATGGGCGAATACCTCGTTTCGCGAGAAGGGCTGGGCTACCTGTTGGTTTACGGCGGACAGGTTTTCAAACTCGACCTGGTCATGGCGTCGACACTGATACTGTGCGTAATGGCAACGGCGATGTATCTGGTTGTGGCGCTGCTTGAAAAAATCGCCGAGAAGTTCTTTTAGGAATACATCTGCCCGCCGCTAAGTAAAATTTAGAGGCGGGCATGAAATATATCTGCGTTTGTTTTATCTTCATAGGCACTCTTATGGGCGCGGGATTCGTCTCGGGCAGAGAATGCGTCGTCTTTTTTGCAGATACGGGCTTTTGGGGAGCGCTGACTGCCGGCGTCGTGTCCGCTTTGGGCGCGCTGGCGTTCATGTCGCTGGGCAGCAATGCCGAAAACAATCTGCTGCCGGGCCGCGCATACGTTATCAAAAGCGTCATAACCCTGCAAACGGCTCTATTCCTTACGGCTTCTTTCGCGCTTGGAGAAGCGCTCGGTCAAAATCTTTTCGGAGCGACAGGCGGAGGAATAATAACCGCCCCGGCGTCGCTTGTGCTGTCGAAATCTCCCGAAAAAGTTTTCAAGTACGTTACGGCGGCAACCGTACCGTTTGCAGCCGCGCTGGCTATAGCGGTATCGGTTAAAAACGGATGGAAAACGGATATGGGCAGCGTTACCTTCAGCGTGCTTCCGGCAGGTTACGCCGCCATGAACGTGCTGATTCCGGCAATGACGGTATCACGGTACGCCGACAGATTTTCGTTTTGGGGAAAATGCTTTACCGCGCTTTTGATAGCTCTGTTCACAACGCTGGTAATTTGCTTGTTTCTCCTGGCCGTTCGCGGCGCCGAAGACAAAATGCTTCCTGCCGTGGAAAACGCCTCTGCGGCAGGACTTAAGATTCCCATGGTAGCGGCTTTGGCACTGGGAAGCGTGACCAGCGCCGCTGCGGCGCTGAAGACAGGCTGCAAAAAAAGCGGCATGCGCCCCTTCGTGACGACCGCCGCGGCGCTGACGGCTTCGTCGCTGGGACTTAAATTCATAGTAGGCTGTTTATACCCGGTAATGTCGCTGATAGCCTTGGCACTGCTGATCCTGGCTGTCGTCAGAGCCGTAATTAACTTTAAAAGTCCTTGTAAAAAGGAGTGTGATTTGATATAATATGCTAAAACTTATCAACGAGTTGAACGACAGAAAAATAGCCTTCAAAACCGGACTCGGAGGCAGGGAACTCACCACGTTCCGAGCAGGCGGAAAGGCGCTGATAACAGCTTATCCGGAGTCGGTAAAAGCGCTGGAAAGTCTGAAGGAAATCTCCTCGGCGTTCTCGCTGAGGCTGTTCCCGTTCGGAACGGGCTCCAACGTGCTGATACTGGACGGAGGCTTTGACGGTATAATGGTCTCCACCGTCGGAATAAGGTGCATAGAGCGGCATACAAACGAGCTGAAACTCAGCGCCGGGATTCCGATGAAAACCATTTCCGAAATCACTGCCGAATACGGTCTGAGCGGAGCGGAAGAACTCGTTTCGATACCCGCCACACTCGGCGGAATGATAAAGACAAATGCCGGTGCGTTCGGCAGAGAAACGGGAGAATTGGTAGCTGAGGCTACTGTATTTGACCTTAGAACCGGTGAAGTGGCTGTGCTTAAAGGCAGTGATATCCCCTTTTCGTACCGTTCCAGCGCCGACGCATTCAAGAACAGGATAATACTCGGCGCGACGTTAAGACTCGAACACGGCGCCAACGTGAAGGCAAAGACCGAGTACTTCAAAAAACTCAGGCACGAACTTCAGCCTTCCCTTCCTTCGCTGGGTTCGACGTTCAAAAAGACTGACTGCGGGATCGGCGCCGGATATTACATAGACAAATGCGGGCTGAAAGGCACGCGAATAGGCGGCGCGGAGATCTCGGAAAAGCATGCGGGATTCATCGTGAACCGCGGCGGCGCGTCGGCGGACGATTATCTGAAGCTGATGGAACTGGCGGCGTATACGGTAAAGCGAAAATTCGATATCGATCTTACGCCCGAAATAGAAATAATAGGAAAAGAAGATGCCACAGGCAAACCTTAGCGGCGCCGAAACTACTCCGGCTTTCAGTGCGGCGGCAAAAAACGAGATAATAACTCAGAAAATTTCCAAAAGGTGCTGTAAATGCGCCTTTCTGGCAGGCGTCATTCGCGGTTCCGGCAATTTTTTGGTGTCCAACGCCGGCTACGGCATAAAAGTCAGCCATTACGACGCGGAGCTTATCGCAAAATGCGTGGCTATCGTCTACACGCTGACCAAGGTCGAACCCGTTGTGTCGCGCCACGTTTCCAACCGCGAAGTGGGCTTCAAGACGCTGTACGAGTTCTCCCTCACCGGAGATGACGTTTTCGGCAAACTGAATTCAGAGGGCGTACTCCCCTCTTTCGGCGATTTCGGCGCGCAGGTGCCCGAAAAGCTATTAAAGAGCGATTGCTGCAAAATCAGCTTTATAAAGGGTTTATTCGTAGCCTGTGGTACGGTTTCCGTACCTCAAACCGATTCGGGGAAAAGCTCCGGCGGATACTATATGGATTTTTCGCTGCCTAACGAAACGCTGGCAGATTCGGTGACGGACATTCTGTGCGAAATGGGCACAATAGCCAAAAAGCGCCGTCGTTCCGGCATATATTCGGTATATCTGAAAGAAGCCGAATCTATTTTTGACATGTTCGTCAGGATGGGCGCGGTCAGCGCGGCGTGCGAATTACAAAACATTATGGTGTACCGCCTGGTGAAGAACAATTCCAACCGCTACACCAACTGCGAAAGCGCCAACATAGCCAAAACCGTCAACGCTTCCGTAAAGCAGACCGAGGCAATCAACAAAATAATACGCGCGGGGCTTTACGACACCCTGGACGAGATGTCGAAACAGATCGTCGATTTCAGGCTTGCCAATCCCGATGCCACGCTTAGCATGCTAAGCGAGATGCTGCCCTCGGCGCCCAGCCGCGGCGCGGTAAATCACAGGCTCAAAAAACTGATCGCTTTGGGCGACTCTATAGAGGAATGAATATGACAGATACTTCGGATAAAGTCACCGCACCCGCCGCGGCAGGCGGCGAAGGTACGGCGCAGGCGGAAAGCTTAAAGGACGCATCTCCCGCAAAAGGCGGAGAAAAAAAGTCTGCGGAGCCGGAGCAGAAACTTTTTAACAAGCTGTTTGCCAAATCGGCACCGGACAATTTCGTACATCTGCACGTACACACGGAATATTCGCTGCTGGACGGAGCGGCGCCGCTGAACCGTCTCGTCGACACGGCCAAGGCATTGAAAATGCCGGCTTTGGCGATGACGGACCACGGAAATATGTATGCGACGATAAAATTCGTCGACCTGTGCAAAAAAGCCGGGATCCGTCCCATAGTCGGCTGCGAATTTTACGTAGTGGACGACATGCACTCGCACGAAGCCAAAAGCACGGACGATTCCAGGTATTACCACCTCGTACTGCTTGCAAAGGACTATGAGGGCTACAAAAATCTTTCCAAGCTGAATTCTTATGCCTGGATAGACGGTTTCTATTACAAACCGAGGATAGACCTTGAGCTTTTGGAGCGTTATTCCTCACACCTTATATGTCTGACGGCGTGCATAGCGGGCGCCGTGCCCAAAAAGATCCTGCAGGGAAAATACGACGAAGCCATGACTTACGCGCTTCGTCTGAAGGGAATGTTCGCCGAGGGCGATTTCTATATCGAGCTTCAAAATCACGGGCTGGAAGACGAGCTGAAGGTTTTGCCCGAATTAAAACGTCTTGCCTCGGAAATAGGCGTAAAATGCGTGGCTACAAACGATTCGCATTATATTCTGAAAGAAGACGCCGAAATGCACGACATACTGCTGTGTATCGGCACGGCATCGTACCAGGACGACGCGAACCGGATGAAATGGCTGCCTAACGATTCGTTTTATCTTAAATCGCGCAAGGAGATGGCAAAGCTTTTCGAGGACGAATATCTGGACGTCACCTACGAAATAGCCTTGAAATGCGATTTCGAATTTCCCGAAAAGCATTATCAGGTACCCGACTACATATGCCCGGACGGTTTAAAGCCCGCCGAATACCTCAGAAAACTCACATACGAGGGTTTATTACGCCGTTACGGCACGATCACCCCCGCCATCAAGGAACGCGCCGACACCGAACTGGACGTCATAATCACGATGGGATTCCCGGACTATTATCTGATAGTATGGGATTTCATATTCTGGGCAAAGAAACACGACATCCCCATAGGAAAAGGACGCGGTTCGGGCGTGGGCAGCATTGTGGCGTACGCGATAGGAATTACCGACGTCGAACCGCTTAAATACGACCTGATTTTTGAACGCTTCCTGAACAAGGACCGCACTTCGATGCCGGACTTCGACATAGACATCTGCTACAACCGCCGCGGCGAAGTCATCCAGTACGTCAAGGAAAAATACGGCGCGCACCGCATCTCACAGATAATCACTTTCGGTAAAATGAAGAAAAAGCAGGCGATAAAAGACGTCGCGCGCGTGTTCCGCCTGCCTTTCCAGGACGTCACCAAGATGACCAAGGGTATCGGAAACTTCGGCGAGGAAGACAAGAAGGTGCATATACCCGACCTTATCGACCCCAACGGGAAATACCTGGTGAACGACCTGTATGAGCTGTACAAATCCGACCCGAGCGTCAAAAAGGTCATCGACATCGCCGCAAAGATAGAGGGAATGCCTCGCAACACCTCCATTCACGCCGCAGGCGTAGTCATTTACCGCAATCCCGCCATCGACACCATTCCGCTTGCCAAAAACGGAGACGAAATAACCACTCAGTTCGATATGATCGAGGTCGAAGGGCTGGGGCTGCTGAAGATGGATTTTCTGGCGCTGATGACCCTGACCGACATCAAAATGGCACACGACTATGTTCTGAAAGCGACGGGGCGCGACGTCGATTTCGACAAGCTGGGGTACGAAGACCCCGCCGTTTACGAGTTGATCTCCACGGGACAGACCGATGCCGTGTTCCAGCTTGAAGGCGAAGGCATGAAAAAATTTCTGACGCGTCTGAAGCCGGTATGCATGGAAGATATAATAGCCGGTATTTCCCTGTACAGACCCGGTCCGTTAAAAGACATCGACAAATTCCTGTTCAACCGCAAGCACGCCGATTCCATTGCCTACAAAACCGAAGCGCTGAAAGACATTCTGAAGGTCACCAGCGGCATCATCGTGTATCAGGAACAGGCTATGATGATCACCAGAAAACTCGCCGGATATACCATGACGGACGCCGACAATTTCCGTTCGATCATTTCCAAAAAGAAAGCCGACAAGATACCGATAGAACGCGAAAAATTCATTCACGGCAAGGTCGACGCCGACGGCAAAGTGCTGATACCGGGCTGCGTAAGGAACGGAATAAGCGAGGAAACGGCTTTGAACATCTTTCAGGAAATGGAAAGTTTCGCCTCCTACGCCTTTAACAAATCTCACGCCGCGGCATACGCGTATCTATGCTACGAAACGGCTTTTTATAAGCTGTACTACCCCACCGAATTCATGGCGGCGGTACTCAACAACCGTATCAACAAACCCGATGACACCAAAAAGTACATGGCGGTATTGAAACTCATGAATATCGCGCTTCTGCCTCCCGATATCAATAAATCGGAAACCTATTTCACGCCGGAAAAGGCAGGCATACGTTACGGACTCGGCTGTATAAAGAACGTGGGCATCGCGGTCACCGACGAGATAGTGCGGTTAAGAAACGAGGACGGACCGTTCATCGACCTGTACGATTTCATCAAGCGCCTGGGCGCCGGACAGCAGGTCAACAAGCGCGTGATCGAAAGCCTGATCTACGGCGGAGCGCTGGACTCGTTCAACATGACCAGAGCCACCCTGCTTGCCAATTACGAGCGCATTCTGCAGGAGATCGACACCGAGCGCAAGACGCGCCAGCAGCGCGAGAGTACGGGACAGATGGACATGTTCTCGATGTTTGCCTCCGGCTCAGAAGCGGCGTTCATGCCCAAGCCCTTCGAGTACGCGTATCTGAAAGAGTTGCCCAACCGCGAAAAGCTGCTGAAAGAAAAGGAAATGACGGGCATGTATCTGACCGGTCACGTGTTCGACGGATACGAAAAGGAATTCGAGATATTCAATTTCAACACATCCATGATACCGCGGCACTCCGACGACGACGAGGAAACCGACCCGGAAGCATCCGAAGAAATCGAAAGCGCTGGCGAGCCTGCCATCAGCGACGGCATGGACGTGAACACGGGCGGAATAATAACCAAAATAACCCTGAAGCGCACCAAGGACGGCAAGGAAATGGCGATACTGTCGCTTGAAGACATGTACGACAACATCGAATGCATCATGCTTGCCAGAGCGCTGATGCTGGGCAAAAAATACCTGGAACAGGACGCGCTGGTGCGTATCCGCGGCAGGCTCAGCTACCGCGACGGCGAATGCAAGATATACGTTTCCGAGCTTACGCCGTGGGAGTTAAAGGAAAAAGATTCATCCGATATTAAGCCCGACGCCAGGGTGCTGTACTTTAACCTCAGCGACTCTGACATCGCCGACAAGGACAAACTTGAAAGGATAAACTCCGTTTTAAACGCGCACCCGGGCATGAATTCGGTCAAGTTCCAGCACGCAAGGAAGCTGCACGGCCATTCCGCCAAAGTCGGAAATCTCGAAGCCGTCGCGCGCGAGCTTATTGGTATTTTGGGTCCCGAAAACGTCAAGATCAAGTAACATGCGTCTGCAATTTGCGTCAAACGCAATAAGCGCGGTTATCCACCGCGCTTATTTAATTTAGTGAAATGATCATCTTTAAAAAACATATCGCATTTCGAAGCACAACACTCCGGATAAAAATTAACGACGGAATACAAGCGGGCTATTTAAACCATATCGGAGCGGTTAGCGCAAAAGTGAACTCGCCGTGCTTTTTGAATGCCTGGGAGGGGAGCATCACGCTTAATACGATATCGAACAATAGCCTCCTTAAGCCGCGATAACGGTTCATTATCTTGGCGTACACGGCGCCGGGCTTTACAGGCGTTACCGAGACGCTGAAGCCGCCCGTGCGTTTTGCTGTGTGTTCATAAATTATCTCGCCGCCGCTGATTATCACCAGTCTTTCGCCGCGCTTAAGTTTTTTGACCGAAACTTCGACGCTTTCCTTTCCCGTGAAGCAGACGGTATCCCCTACCGCGGCAGCTCCGCACCTTATCTCGATGAGCCCGTGTCTTCCGCTGACGGAAACGGCGGTCCTGCCCTCTTTTATCGCTTTTAATATATCTTCAAAAGATCGTGATTCGCTGTAAACGTATGTCGTAGGCATGCCGAGCGTGCATACGACGAAATAGTTACGGTGGTAATCGCTGCCGCCCACGGGAGTCAGGCGTTTGCCTTCTTTTATCCGTTCCTCCCACCATTCCGTCGCTTTTTGGGTATCAAGGCGCGCGGGACCGTTCAGCACCTCCACGGCGTCGAAATCGTCCGCATCCAGCTCCCAGCGCCACGGACACATACTGCAAAACGGGTGATTTACACATATTACCGCGCCATTGGAACGCGCTTCGTCCCTCAGCTTACGCCATTCCTCCAGGGTATTCAGTGCGAAACTGCCGTCATAGGGTTTTTCCGTGCCCCAGAAATTGGCGTGACCTTTATAATAAGTCGTTTCGACCCCGGGGACCGCCGTTATCCCCTTTACGGCGGGCAGTCCGTAAACTGCAGGACGGTTGTGATCGGTTATCATCAGATATTCCAGCCCTTTGGAACGTGCTTTTTTTAGCAGATTCTCTGTAGTGCGGTTGCCGTCGGAATTTACCGTGTGCGCGTGCGTATCGCCGCGGTAATACCTTCTTTTTGCCGGAACGAACTCTATTTCCAGTCTGACCTCCACTTCGGGCGTGAAGATCTTGCCGCGAATCAAAAGAATATCCCATACGCCTTCGGGTCTGACGCGGACGAACCCGTCCGTCGAATAAAACGCGGAAACTTCAATAAATTTCACGTCGCTGCCACGCGTACCTATATCTTTGCCGCCGCATGCAAGCGCAAGATCTATCTCGTTTCTTCCGCGATCTGTTTTTTCGGGAAAATAGTCGTACGCTATCTTTACGCATTCCGTGCCGTCCGGAATACGCACCGGATTATGATACACGAGCTTGTCCTCGTCAGAAGTCACTATCAGCCGCATGCTTTGATTAGACATTTCAGACCACTCCTTTTCTGCTTCTGCCTTCCGTTACGGGAAATCCCTTTTTAAGCGTGTCGAAATTATAAGTTTTCAAGCCGTCCGAACCGTACGGCACCCTGTTTACCAGCCTGTCGGAGCGCGAAACGGCTTTCAGTACGGCATAGTTATATACCTCGAACCTGCACGCCGAAACCTTTATCCGTCTGAGCGGGAACGTCCTGCCGCCCTCGTCCGTCAGCGCGCCCACGTCGGGGGCTTTGCACGCGCTGCAGTCCCCACCGTAAGGGCAATAAACCAGATCCATCGTCTTCACGAAACCGCTTTCGGCATAAAATCCGCCGCCGATCCTGTCGGCTTCCTCCGCGCTGAGCTCCTTGGAATAGGCAAAGTACGCGCATTCTTGTTCGGCATCCCTTGCCGAAAGGGAATTGAACAGGTTGAAACCCGTTCCCATAAACAGCCGCTTTCCCCATTCGCGCGCTATCCGAATACCGCCGATATTGTCGCAGTATAATCCGTCGAAACGCACGGCATATTTTTTTATCGCTTCGATTTCGGCTGCGGTGCAGTATACGGGCATAGCCAGGAACTTTTCGCCGTCGGAACCGGACAAAAACGCGTCGTATCCCGACGAATCTCCGTAATCGGCGGGCGAGTATACCGCTATGTCCGCCCCTTTTACGGGAGCGGCGGATATACACGCCGTCTTCTTTTTATGTCTTTCGCGTTTAACGGCGGCTGCAGACTCGAAAAATCTTTCGGCAGCGCCCTCCACAATGTTCCGCTTTAAGGTGAACGAAGAAAAACACTCCGCATAAAGTCTGCGCCTCAATCCGTTCAGAACGCTCTTTGCTGCGAATACGCCGTCCGTTCGGACACTCACGTTTACGTCGAAAGGATAGCGGTCCGTCTTCGTAAAGCAGTCCTTGATATCGGATTCGCCTATCGGGGAGCTGAGTGCTTTTGTCAGAACTTCTCCCGACACGGTTACGACCTTGCCGCAATCCGCCGAAGCCGTCAGAGGCTGACCGTTCAGCGCAATGACGCTGACGTGCAGCTTCTTTTGCGCCCTCAGGGCAAGTAACGATTCGTTGAGCCGTGTGTCCGTAGTGATATGCACGTCGTCGCCCGCACGTATGCCGCCCCGGCCTTCCGCAACAAATGTGCCGTCGCCGTTATGCGGCTCCCGGATTACGGCGCCGCCCGTTTCCGCACCGTTTCTCAGTATTTTAAATCCGTCACCTTTTTCGGTTTTAAGGCTACTGTAAACACAGATACGGTTACCGTTTACCGACTTTACCGTTCCGACCTTTTCGCCGATGTGCCCGGGATGCGAAGTAAACAGAACGTCTTTTTCACGTGCTACCCCGGCGGTATAGCCGCCTCTGTTATATGTGCGCATAAGCGCCGACCGGCACACAGCCGTATCGCCGCCTTCCAGCGCCGCCCTTACGTAATCTACCGCCGCGCCTACGTACTCAGGCCGGCGCATCCTGCCTTCGATCTTAAAAGCCGACACCCCTGCCTCGGCAAGGCCGACAAAAGCAGCGGGATCGGTACTCAGATCCTTCAGGCTAAGAGCGTAGCACATCGTTCGTCCGTTCAAAGAATACAGTTTTCTGCATGGCTGCTTGCACCTGCCGCGGTTGGCGGAATTGCCGCCGGCGAACGCAGAAAAATAGCATTGTCCCGAAAACGAAGTGCACAGCGCGCCCTGCACGAAGGTTTCGACTTCGACGATCTTCGCCATTTCTTTCAGATCCTCAAGCGCGCTCTCGCGGGAAGCGACGACGCGCGCAAAACCGTATTCTTTCGCCGTCCGGGCGCCGTATTTGTTGCATGCGCCGCCCTGCGTTGACAAATGCAGTCGGATATCTCCCAAAGCCTCTTTCAATCTCGCGCCCAGAAAAACGTCCTGTATAATAAATGCGTCGACGCCCATACGGTAAAGCGAAGTAACGTCCTTGAAAAAGTCGTTCAGTTCGTCGTCCTTGACCAGCGTATTCATCGCCGCATAGACCTTGACTCCGAAACAATGCGCGTAATTAAGACAGTATTCGAGTTCTTCCGTGGAAAAGTTTTCGGCACCTGCCCTCGCGGAAAAACGTTTCAGCCCCATATACACGGCGTCGGCGCCGTGGTTTACCGCTGTCAGTAAATGCTCTTTCCCGCCTGCCGGGGCAAGTATCTCCGTCATTTTCGTCTCAGGATATCGCCCTTATACAGTCTGAAAGGCGTTTCTATTTTCAGCCGCTGCTGAACGATCTTGGCGTCGGTCACCTCAGCACCCTCCTCGTCGGTCATTTTGCCGACGACGAATTTTTTTAAAAACGAATCCCCGGGGGACAGCACCTCCAGCTCGTCGCCGGTTTTAAAGCGGTTGCGCATCTCCACAACGGCGGTATTGCCGGAATATTCCTCGACAACGCCGATAAAATCGTATTCCCCCGCCTCCTGCCCGGCGTCATAATTGAGCGTGGAGTCGTTTAAACCGTCGAAATAGGCTTCGGTATAGGCACGGTGATTGATTTTGGTAAGTTCTTTTTCGAGTGTGCCGATCGCTGCGCAGCCGTCCAGAGCTCGCCTGTATGCGTTCACCACGGTGGCAAGATAGTACACCGATTTCATTCTGCCCTCGATCTTGAACGAACTCACGCCCGCTGCTTTAAGCTCGTCCAGTCTGTGTATCAGGTTCAGATCCTTGCTGTTAAGTATATAGGTGCCTCGCCCGTCCTCTTCCAGCTCCAGCGCGTTGCTTTCGTCGCGGCTGACTTCGGTCAGTTTGTATTTCCACCTGCATGCCTGGACGCATTCGCCGCGGTTAGCATCGCGTTCCGAAAGATAATTGCTCAATAGACACCTGCCCGAATAGCTGACACACATTGCGCCGTGGACGAAGCATTCCAGTTCCAGGCCGGGGTTAAAAGCGGCTATTTCCGCTATATCGTCTATCGGCAGCTCGCGCGCAAGTACAACGCGTGAAGCGCCCTGTTCCGCCCAGAACGCGGCAGTATATTTGTTCAACGTGTTTGCCTGTGTGGAAATATGTATCTTCATCTGCCCTGCAACCTTTTTGGCAAGCTTCAGAAAGCCCGGATCGGTCACCAGAACTGCGTCGGCGGACATTTCGCCAAGCGCGCTAAAATAGCTCTCCGCTTCTTTAAAATCGGAGTTTTTAGGAAAAATATTGGCGGTTACGTAAACCTTTTTCCCCATGGAATGCGCAGTAGCAATACCTTTTGCCATTTCTTCCAAAGAGAAATTTTCGGCATACTGCCTGAGCGAAAAATTCTTTCCGCCCGCATATACCGCGTCCGCACCGTATAAAAATGCCGTTTTTAATTTTTCGGGATTGCCCGCAGGGGCAAGTAACTCCGGTTTTTGCATAAGAATATTTTCGCACAGAATATGCGAAAATGCAATATAAAAACCCGTTCCGGGGAAAATATTATTCCCCCCGAAAAGCGTCTAATCGGCTGTTAATCCCGGCAGATCCGCCTTACAAAGCCGCAATCAGTTTAAGCGCGCGCCTAAATGCCAGATCGCTTGAGATCTTGATCATGGCGGGAACGTCTTTATAACTCGTCTTTTCCGAAAGATCCTTTAACGGATATGTGGCGAACCGTTCGTCACCGGGATCGAGGGCGAGGTGCACTCTTATGCATTTGCCGTTGATGCTGATTTTCGCGACGGTCTTACGTCCCAGATTGAAAGTCGCGCATTTTTTGCTGATACGTTCGTGAACTTTCTTGTCCTTAGCCAGGATCGCTTCCCTTATCTGATTGACCTGGGCAAGCTTGTCCGCATCCAGTGCGTTCAACTTTTCGATATAGCTTTTCGCCGTTCCGCTGATAACAAGTGATGTCATACACTCCTCCTTTTTGGCATTCCTTAGCCGAATTCGTGGATAAAATTCACCGTTTATCGGTTTCCTCGAACATAGAATATCATACGAAAAATATAGTGTCAATACCGGTTTTCGCCCGTTTTCGACATTATACACTAAAAAACGCATAGGTGTTGGCTGAATTTAAAATAAATAAAATTTAAAATATATACCGAGTCATCACTTTACGCCGTTAAAAAGTCGGCATTATGCTAAAAAACCCGTAAACGGCGGACGCGCGACATGCGCGCGTCCTTATGGGTTACGGGTAGTTATCGTATCTCGTTTTTAAGTTCTTCGGCTTTGTCCGTTTGCTCCCACGGGAAGTCCTCTCTGCCGAAATGTCCGTAAGCCGCAGTGGCTTTGTAGATCGGACGTCTGAGCTTTAACGCGTCGATTATCGCTTTGGGGCGGAAATCGAAATGCTTTTTAACTATCTCCAGCAGTCTGTCGTCCCCGACCTTGCCCGTGCCGAAAGTGTTGACGGAAACGGACACGGGATGCGCCACGCCGATAGCGTAAGCCACCTGGATCTCTATGCGTCCGGCAAGCCCCGCCGCCACTATGTTCTTTGCCACGTAGCGCGCGTAATAGCTGGCGCTCCTGTCGACCTTGGTGGGATCTTTGCCGCTGAAGCAGCCGCCGCCGTGACCAGCCGCGCCGCCGTAGGTATCGACGATTATCTTTCTGCCGGTGAGCCCGGAATCTCCCGCGGGTCCGCCCGTGACGAAACGGCCGGTGGGATTGATGAAATACTTGGTGTCGGCGTCGGTCAGCGAAGCGGGCACGACGGCGTCGATGACTTTTTCGCGTATGTCGGCACGCAACTTTTCGATGTCGACGTCGGAGGAATGCTGGGCAGACACCACTACGGCTTCGACTCTTACGGGCTTACCGTCGTCGTATTCCACGCTGACCTGAGCTTTGCCGTCCGGTCTGAGGTATTGCAGCGTTTTATCTTTTCTGACCTCGGTGAGACGCCGGCACAGCTTGTGAGCCAATGACAGCGGCAGAGGCATAAGCTCCTCGGTCTCGTCCGTAGCATAGCCGAACATCATACCCTGATCGCCGGCGCCAACTTCGTCCAGTTCGTCGCCGCCGCTTTTTTTGGACTCCAGGCTTTTGTCCACACCCAAGGCTATATCCGGAGACTGCTCGTTGATGGCGGTGTTGATCGCCAGGCTTCTGTAATCGAATCCCAGTTCTGGGTCGTCATAGCCTATTTCTTTGACGGTTTCGCGCACGATCTTGGGAATGTCCGCATAGCCTTTATGCAGCGTTATCTCTCCCATCACGTTCACTATTCCCGTCGTCGCCGTCGTCTCGCAAGCCACGCGGCAATTCGGATCCAGGCGCAGCATTTCGTCAAGTATCGCGTCGGAAATAAGGTCGCAAACCTTATCGGGATGCCCTTCGGTCACCGATTCCGATGTAAACAGTCTTTTCATATCTATTCTCCGTTCGGGTTCCGTTTTACAGGATATTATATTCCGTAAACCGATAATTGGTGAAAACGGTACGCGCCCCTTACGGAGCGCGTAACATCTTTTATGCGTCCGTGCCGTCCGCGGGATCGGGGATGCTGTCCGTGACGATGTCGGAATCGTCGTAGTCGTCTATAAACAACGGCTTTTCGACTTCCAGGGGCTGCTTCTGCAGCTCGTCGTCGGCATTTTCCAAAGTGACGTTCCTGTAGCACTTCATTCCGGTTCCCGCAGGGATCAGCTTGCCGATAATGACGTTTTCCTTGAGCCCGGAGAAGTGGTCGGTCTTATTGCGGATAGCTGCGTCGACCAGCACTCTCGTGGTCTCCTGGAAGGAAGCCGCCGACAGGAAGGACTCGGTCGCCAGCGAAGACTTCGTGATACCGAGAAGTATTCTCTTTGCGGACGCCGGGGTGCCGCCTTCTTCCAGTACACGCTCGTTTTCTTCTTCCATCTTGTGGAGGTCGACTACTTCGTTAAGCAGGAAGTTGGTGTCGTTGGGCTCGATTATCCTGACCTTTCTGAGCATCTGACGCACGATGACTTCGATATGCTTGTCCTGAATATTGACGCCGTTGGAACGGTATGCGGACTGCACTTCGCGTATCATCGACTCCTGTACGCCCTGTACGCCCTTGGTGCGGAGCGTATCCTGCGGGTAAATGCTGCCCACCATCAGCGGATCGCCCGCTTCCACGACGTCGCCGGTATTCACCAGCAGTTTCGCCGATTGAGGAATCTTGAATTCCGCTGTGGCGTTTTGAGCGGCGTTCTCTATCCTTACGACGTGCATGGCGCCGCTTTCTTCGACGGTGACCGTGCCGCCTATGCCGGCAACGGTAGCCTTACCTTTAGGATCGCGCGCTTCGAACAGTTCCTCGACTCTCGGCAGACCCTGAGTAATGTCGGCGTTGGTCGCTATACCGCCGGTATGGAAGGTACGCATCGTCAGCTGCGTTCCGGGTTCGCCTATCGACTGCGCCGCTATGATACCCACGGCTTCGCCGACTTTGACCTTGTTCCAGCTTGACATGTTCGCGCCGTAGCACTTGGCGCAGATGCCCGACTTGGCTTTACAGGTCAGCACCGATCTTATCCTGACCGAAGCGATCCCCGCCTTTTCGATGCGTTCTGCGTCGTCTTCGGAAATCAGGGTATCGGCAGCGACGATTTCTTCACCCGTCGCGGGATCGGTTATGGCGTTTATGGAGAACCTTCCGGCTATTCTTTCTTTCAGCGTCTCGATTACGGCGCCGGCGGAATCCTTCAGCGCCCTGACCTCGAAGCCGCGCGTGTCGCCGCAGTCGTCTTCCTTGACGATGACGTCGTGAGCTACGTCGACCAGACGTCTGGTAAGATATCCGGAGTCCGCCGTCTTGAGCGCCGTGTCAGCGCCGCCCTTTCTGGCGCCGTGCGAGCTGATGAAGTATTCCAGAACGGACAATCCTTCGCGGAACGAGGATTTGACGGGAATCTCTATGACCTTACCGGTAGGATCGTTCATCAGTCCGCGCATACCGGACAGCTGTTTTATCTGCTGCATCGATCCGCGCGCACCGGAGTCCGCCATCATCCATATCGGGTTGAACTTGTCGAAGTTCTTGAAGTTGTCCTCGAGGTTCTGAGCGACGTCGTTGGTGGCTTTTTCCCAAACCTTGACGGTTTCGGCATAGCGTTCCTCGTCGGTCATCAAGCCGCGCTTATAGTTTTTCTCGATTTTGAGCACCTGATTTTCGGCGTCGTCCAGTATCTTCTGCTTGTCGCCGGGGATCTGCATGTCGAACACCGAAGTCGTGATGGCGCCGAGCGTCGAATACTTGAACCCGAGAGCCTTGATCTTGTCCAGCACTCCCGCAACGGCGGTCGCGCCCTGCTGCTTGAAGCACCTTTCGACTATCTGCGAAAGCTGTTTCTTGCCCACGAGGAAGTCGATTTCGAATTTCAGCATGTCGCGGGGTTCCTTTCTGTCTACGAATCCCAGCGTCTGCGGTATGGCTTCGTTGAATATCACCTTGCCCGTCGTGATGGGTATGATCTCTTTATAAACCATACCGTCGATTTCTTTGGTAACGCGCACGTTGATACGCGCCTGCAGATCGATGTCGCCCACCTGATATGCCATTTTGGCTTCGTCGCAGGAGGTGAAGTATCTGCCTTCGCCCTTGGCGCCGGGTTTTTCCTGGGTCAAGTAGTAAGAACCGATAACCATGTCCTGGGTGGGGCTGACGATGGGCTTGCCGTCGGAAAGCTTCAGGATGTTGTTGGTGGACAGCATCAGGAACCTAGCCTCGACCTGAGCGGCTATGGACAGCGGCACGTGTACAGGCATCTGGTCGCCGTCGAAGTCGGCGTTGAAAGCCGAACATACCAGCGGATGCAGCTTGATGGCTCTGCCTTCGACCAGCACGGGTTCGAAAGCCTGGATACCCAAACGGTGCAGCGTGGGAGCCCTGTTCAGCAGAACGGGATGATCTTTTATAACGTCTTCGAGTATGTCCCACACCTGGGGCTTGACGCGTTCGACGGCGCGCTTGGCGCTCTTGATGTTCTGGCTGATACCCAGCTCGACCAGCTTTCTGAACACGAAGGGCTTGAACAGCTCGAGAGCCATTTCCTTAGGCAGGCCGCATTGGTAAAGTTTGAGTTCGGGTCCTACGACTATGACCGAACGTCCGGAGTAGTCTACGCGCTTGCCCAGCAGGTTCTGACGGAATCTGCCCTGCTTGCCGCGCAGCATGTCCGAAAGCGATTTCAACGGACGGTTTCCGGGACCGGTGACGGCTTTGCCGTGCTTGCCGTTGTCGATAAGCGCGTCCACGGCTTCCTGAAGCATGCGCTTTTCGTTTCTGACGACGATATCGGGAGCGCCCGATTCCATCATCTTCTTCAGACGGTTGTTACGGTTGATGACCCTGCGGTACAGGTCGTTGAGGTCGCTGGTGGCGAATCTGCCGCCGTCAAGCTGAACCATGGGACGGATATCCGGAGGGATCACGGGCAAAACGTCGAGGATCATCCATTCGGGTCTGTTGCCGGAAGTGCGGAACGCCTCGATTATATCCAGGCGTTTGGACGTTTTGAGCTGTTTCTGGTTGGAGGAATTTGCCACGATGGCTTTGAGATTTCTGCTCTCCTCCTCGAGATCGATCTCTCTTAAAAGGATCTTGAACGCTTCCGCGCCCATGCCTACCTTGAAAGTGCCGGCGCCGAATTCCTCTACCGCCTGACGGTATTCCTCGTCCTTGATGACCTGCTTTTTCTTGAAAGCCGTGGGACCGGGATCGAGAACCACGAAAGCCGCATAATATATGACCTGCTCGACTTCCTTGGGGGGCATGTCGAGTATCGTGCTGATACGGCTGGGAACGCCGCGGAAATACCATATATGCGCCACGGGCGAAGCGAGTTCGATGTGTCCCATCCTCTCCCTTCTGACCTTGGCTTTGGTGACTTCCACGCCGCACTTGTCGCAGATGATGCCTTTGTAACGCACTCTCTTGTACTTGCCGCAGTGGCATTCGTAGTCTTTTGTGGGTCCGAATATTTTTTCGCAGAACAATCCGTCTTTTTCGGGTTTCTGCGTTCTGTAGTTTATAGTTTCCGGCTTGGTTACTTCGCCGTGAGACCACTCTCTGATCTTCTCGGGAGACGCGAGAGAAATCTGCATTGCGTCAAAGCTGTTGATTTCTATCATTTTTACTCCTCCTATTATTCCTTGTCGTCGTCAAACTCGCCCTGCAATAACGATTCGCCGTCGGTATATCCAGCGTCATCGTCGTCGCCTATACCGAATCCCGCAAAGGAATCGTCGTCATCGTCGTCGAACAGGCTGTCCGCAACGCTCTGCGAGGAACCGGACGTGCCGCCCGTCATGTCGTTGAACAGGCTGGCGATGTCGGAATCGTCGTCCGCGGAAACGAACAGAGAACCGCCATCTTCGCCTCCCATAAGCTCGCTGAAGGACTTGGCGATATCCTGCGTCTCCGCGTCGGAACGCTGGATGACGGGTTCGTATTTGACGGTATCGTCGTCGTCGAGTTCGCTGAGTTCGACCTCGGCGTTGGTGTCCGTAAGGAGTTTCATGTCAAGGCACAGCGCCTGCATTTCTTTCTTGAGGACCTTGAACGCTTCGGGCAGTCCCGGTTCGGCGGTGACGTTGGACTTGATAATGGAATCGAATATCTTTTGTCTGCCCATTATGTCGTCCGACTTGACGGTCAGCATCTCCTGCAGGATATTGGCTGCGCCGTAAGCCTCGAGCGCCCACACTTCCATTTCGCCGAAACGCTGTCCGCCGAATTGGGCTTTGCCTCCGAGGGGCTGCTGAGTGACCAGCGAGTAAGGTCCGACGCTCCTGGCATGGATCTTATCGTCGACAAGGTGGATAAGTTTAAGCATATACATATAGCCGACCGTAACGGGATTCTCGAATTTTTCGCCCGTTCTGCCGTCATAAACGGTCAGCTTGCCGTGTTCTGGGATCTTGTTCTCGCGGAACATCTCCTGAATGTCGGTTTCGGTAGCACCGTCGAATACCGGGGTCGCCACATTGATGCCCAGCATCTTTGCGACCAGACCGAGGTGCACTTCGAGGACCTGTCCGATATTCATACGCGAAGGAACGCCCAAGGGGTTGAGGACTATCTGGAGCGGAGTGCCGTCGGCAAGGAAAGGCATGTCTTCTTTGGGAAGCACCCTGGAAATAACGCCCTTGTTGCCGTGACGTCCCGCCATTTTGTCGCCCACGCCTATTTTACGTTTCTGAGCGATATAGACCCTGACCATCATGTTGACGCCGGGATTGAGTTCGTCCTTGTTGGCTCTGGTGAATATCTTGACGTCCACAACCGTGCCGCCCTCGCCGTTGGGAACCTTAAGCGAAACGTCCCTCACCTCGCGCGCTTTCTCGCCGAATATCGCGCGGAGCAGCCTCTCCTCGGGAGTAAGCTCGGTTTCGCCCTTGGGCGTGACCTTGCCCACCAGATAATCGCCGGAACGCACTTCCGCGCCTATCATGACGATACCGTGTTCATCCAGGTTCTTCAGCAGATCCTCGCTGACGTTGGGTATGTCGCGCGTGATCTGTTCTTCGCCGAGGCGCGTGTCGCGGCACTCGAGTTCGTATTCCTCGATGTGAACAGAGGTGAACACGTCGTGCTTGACCAGTTCTTCGGAAATCAGAATGGCGTCCTCGTAGTTGTAGCCTTCCCACGTCATGAAGCCGATGAGAATGTTCCTGCCCAGCGCCAGTTCGCCGTTCTGAGTGGAGGGTCCGTCCGCAAGCGTGTCGCCCTTTTTGACGACGTCGCCCTTGTTGACGACGGGCTTTTGGTTGATGCAGGTGCCCTGGTTGGAACGCACGAATTTCTGGAGCGTGTATGCGTGTTCGACGCCTTCGCCGTCCCTGACCTTGATGACGTCCGCGGAAACGTAGCTGACCACGCCGTCCTCGCCCGCGAGGGTGCATACGCCGGAGTCGTGAGCGACTCTGTATTCCATGCCCGTGCCCACTATAGGAGCTTCCGGACGCAGCAGCGGCACTGCCTGGCGCTGCATGTTGGAGCCCATCAGAGCGCGGTTGGCGTCGTCGTTTTCGAGGAACGGTATCAGCGACGTAGCTATGGATACCAACTGTTGCGGCGACACGTCCATATAATCGACTCTGGAACTGTCGTATTCTTTTATAAGTTCGCGGTAGCGGCAGGTGACCCTCTTGTTCACGAAGCGGCCTTCTTGATCCAAAGGCTCGTTTGCCTGAGCGACGACGTACCTGTCTTCTTCGTCGGCGGCGAGGTACTCGACGATGTCGGTGACCTTGCCGGTCTTTTTGTCGACGCGTCTGTACGGGGCCTCTATAAAGCCGTATTCGTTGACCTTGGCATAGGAAGAAAGCGAGGTGATAAGACCGATGTTCTGTCCTTCGGGCGTCTCGATCGGGCACATTCTGCCGTAATGGGAGTGGTGCACGTCTCTGACCTCGAAGCCGGCGCGTTCTCTGTTAAGACCGCCGGGACCGAGTGCGGAAAGCTTCCTCTTGTGCGTAAGCTCGGCTATGGGGTTGGGCTGATCCATGAACTGCGACAGTTGCGAAGAACCGAAGAACTCGCGTATCGCGCTGGATACGGGACGGATGTTTATAAGGGAAGTAGGCGTCGCCTCGTTGGGATCCTGCGACATCATTCTTTCGCGGACGACCCTTTCGAGTCTCGCCATGCCGATACGGAACTGGTTTTGCAGCAGCTCGCCCACGGAACGCACCCTGCGGTTGGACAGGTGGTCGATGTTGTCGGGAGCGTGATAGCCGCATTTCAATTCCTTGTTATAGAAACGCATATTGACGTTGTAGCTGACGGTAGCCACTATGTCGTCAAGCGTGATGTGTTTGACGACCAAAGCGTCCGCGTTGGCGCGCACGGAAGCCTTCAGCTTCTCCATATCGCCGCCCGCAGCCGCGATAAGCTCCTTAAGTACGGGATAGTACACCTTTTCGGTGATGCCCAGCTCTTTGGGGTCGCAGTCGACATAGCCTTTAAGGTCCACCGTGTTGTTGCCGACCACCTTCACGGGCGGCAGGTTTTCGTCCTCGATGTTAACAAGGAATACCGAGTTGATGCCCGCGTTCTGGATCTCCACCGCCTTTTCGGGAGAAACGGTTTCGCCTTTTTCAAGCAATATCTCGCCGTCCTCGGTTTTGACGTCCTCGGCGACTACGAACTCGGCGATACGGTTGGCAAGCGAAAGATGTTTGTTGTATTTGTATCTGCCTACTTTAGCCAGATCGTAGCGTCTGGTATCGTAGAACAGGTTGGGCAGATAAGAATCCACGGCGTTGGTCGTGGGCACTTCGCCCGGGCGCAGTCTGCGGTAAACCTCTATCCTTGCGCTCTCGACCTCGGTGGTGCCTTCTTCGGCGGTAATACCGTCCTTTTTAAGGCTGTTTTCTATCATTTTGTCGCCGCCGAACAGCTCCAGTATCTCTTCGGCGGAGCCGTATCCCAAAGCCCTCAGCAGAAGGGTCACGGGGATCTTGCGCTGACGGTCTACGCGGACGGACAGAGTGTCCGTGGAATCCTGAATGAACTCCAGCCATGCGCCGCGCGAAGGAATGACCGTGGTTTCGTAACGCAACGTGCCGTTTTTGTCAGCGACGCCCTTGGCGGTATATACGCCGGGGCTCCTGACCAGCTGGCTGACGACGACGCGCTCCGCGCCGTTGATGATGAACGTGCCGTTCTCGGTCATTCTGGGGAATTCGCCCATAAAGACTTCGGCTTCTTTGACTACGCCGGTGTCCTTGACGGTCAGTCTGACCTTGACGCGAAGCGGCACGGTATAGGTAGCGTCATGATTTTTGCACTCTTTGGCGGAGTATTTGCATTCGCCGGAAAGCGAGTGCTCCAGAAACTCCAACTCGATCTTGTTGCCGTAGTCGGTTATCGGAGAAAAATCGTCCAGAACTTCTCTGACGCCCTCGTTGACGAACGTATCGTAGGAGTTCTTCTGGACTTCAATAAGATAGGGAATGTCTATGATTTCTTTTATTTTGCTAAAAGACCATCTTTCGACATTCCCACGCTTGACCTTGTGGATTCTTTCAGACATCTGATCCGCTCCTTATAGTAAATTGTCTCGGCATGAAGCCGCGTGTGAGTGATATTGCAACACGCTGCGAATAAGTTCGCAAACCGTGCTGTTTTGTGCTATTTTGCCGCAAATAAGGGATTTTTCAGCACCGATTTTCGGTCTCAGCGCATATAAATCCATTATAATCGTGCATTTTTACATTTTAGTACCCCTACGGGAGACTTGTCAAGCAATTTTAACTATAAAATATTTTAAATTATAAATATATATAAATGCGCGCCCGTATATTCCCGTGCGAGGGACAATCGGAAAAATTGTATTGAGTTTTGAGTCGGCGTTGATTATAATATTAAATATGCGAATAGACAAGTTTCTGAAAGTATCCAGAATAATTAAAAGGCGCACCGTGGCATCCGAAGCGTGCGGGCTGGAGCGCGTCGGTATCAACGGCAAAGCCGTCAAACCCTCCAAGGAAGTCAAGCCGGGCGACGTCATCAGCATACGTTTCGGCGACCGCGACGCGTTTTTCCGCGTTCTGAAGGTGCCCGAAGGCAATGTCGGCAAAGCGGAAGCCGATTCCCTGTACGAGGTGATTTCGGAATGAGGTTCGACGCTGTTATAGCCGCGGCAGGCTCGTCCAGCCGTGCGGGAACAGACAAACTGGGTTGGATTATAGGCGCCGAAACGGTGCTGGAACGGGCAGTCGCCCCGTTTATGGCGTGCGACAAAACTGACAGGATCGTTATTGTCACGCCCGACGGCAGACCTCCCGAAAACTTCGCTGCCGAAAGCCCACGCATAGTTTTCGTCTGCGGCGCCCCCACGCGTTCCGGTTCGGTTCTGAACGGGCTGAAAGCCTGTTCCGCCGAAGGCGTTCTGGTCCACGACGGCGCGCGCCCCTTTTTATCCGGAAAACTGTTGGATTCGGTGATCGCTTCCGTAGAACAATACGGCTCCGGCGTTCCCGCATTAAAGCTTAGCGACTCGGTAAGAATGACGGAAAACGGCTTTGTTTCGGGTTCTTTTCCGCGTGAAAATCTGGTAAGCGTTCAGACGCCGCAGGGATTTCTGCTTAAAGATCTGCTAAAAGCGTACGAACTCGGCGCCGGCAAAGAGTACACCGACGAATCCGAACTTTACTCAGGCTGTTTTACGCCCGGCGCGCATATCGTCAAAGGCGACGAAGCCAACATAAAGATCACCAATGCGGGCGACTGTATGGCAATACGCGAGAAAATCGGGATCGGCTACGATATCCACCGTCTGGTGCCGTACGGAAAACTGATGCTGTGCGGCATAGAAATAGCTTCGGACATGGGCGTTTCGGCGCATTCCGACGGCGACGCCGCGATACACGCGCTGATAGACGCCCTGCTGTCTGCCGCGGGAGAACGCGACATCGGCTACCATTTCCCGGACACCGATCCGGCCTACGACGGTATAGACAGCGCCGTTTTGCTGTACGAAACCGTTTCCAAACTCAGACTCAAAAATCTGCGCCCGCGTTCCGCGCGTATTATAATCCGTCTGGAACGCCCAAAACTCAGCGATTACATACCGGTCATGCGGCTGAAGATAGCGTCGCTTTTGGGGATAGACTTAACAGACGTATCCGTCGCCGCAAAAAGCGGAGAAGGTCTGGATTCGGTAGGAAAAGGGCTTGCCGTTGCCGCCGAAGCTGCGGCTACGGTGATATGATCATTCCTTTATGCGCGTGGCGCAGACGGTCTTTATCAGCTTGTCCTTGACCAGAATGGACGTCGCGGTGCAGCGGCGTTCTTTATTATAAATGCATTCCGCATCGCACTGTACTATGGCGGGAGCGTCGCTAAGCATATCGTCGGCGGCTTCCAGTTCGGCGAAAGTCTGTTCTAACGCGCCGCCCAAACGCTTCATCTTGGTAGCGCAACGCCCTTTTTCGTCCATACCTATCACGGTAGCGTTGCAATGACTTTTCAGATTGTGTCTGCAATTAACTGTTCTGCATTTTAACTGTTCCATAATTCACCTTGGCTTAAGTATGCGCAAAGCCTTTTCTTTAATACGGCACCGTTGACAAATCTAAGATATGATGCTAAACTTTTATGGAAAACGGAGGCAATATGAAAGTCATACTTTTGGATAACGTACAAGGACACGGCAAAAAAGGCGAAATCGTCAACGTCAACGACGGCTATGCCAAAAACTATCTGATCCCCAAAAAGCTTGCCGTAGAGGCGACGAAATCGGTACTGAACGAAATACAGCAAAAGGTGGCCAAGGAGCAGCGCCTTCTGCGCGAAGAGCGCATGGCTGCAGAAGAACTCGCCAAAAAGATCGGCGGCTCCGTCGTCGTCGTAAAAATGCGCTGCGGCGAAGACGGCAAAATGTACGGCTCCGTAACCAACCAGGACGTCGCGGACGGTCTGAAAGCCATGGGTTACGAAATAGACAAAAAGAAGATAACCGTCAAGGACGCCATCAAAACTCTCGGGGTCTATGACGCCGAGGTCAAGGTTTACAAAGACGTCTCCGCACGCATCAAAATAGACGTGCAAAGTCTGTAGTTTTCGATACGCTTTCAATATATTCCGCGTTAAAGGGAACGGTCTTGCCGTTCCCTTTTCGGCGTTTTGCCTATCCGCCGGCTGAAAATCGGAGGCGCAAAAAAAAGCCCGTCGTAAAACGGGCTTTGAGTGACGTTTGAAGTATACTTAAGGTTCACCGATATTCCGATGAAAAGTCGTATACCATTCAGCGCGGATACCGCCGTTCACAGGCGTTCCGCATACGAAACGGTCGGGGTTGAAATTATTTGATTTCGACTTCCGCGCCTGCCGCTTTGAGCTTCTCGGCGATCTGCTCGGCAACTTCCTTGCTTACGCCTTCCTTAATGGCCTTGGGCGCGCCTTCGACCATGGCTTTCGCGTCGACCAGAGAGATACCGGAAACGATTTCTCTTACCGCCTTGATGACGTTGATCTTGGAAGCGCCTGCGCTGGTCAGAACGACGTCGAACTCGGTCTTTTCTTCTTCAGCCGC
>CALVZV010000012.1 GCA_944372665.1 uncultured Clostridia bacterium | reverse complement strand
GAAAGTACTTGGTTGGAGACGACCCGGGAGGATAGGGCGTTGCCGGATTTCATTCCTTCCGCCGCTATATGCGGCGGTAAGTTTAAAAAAAACGCTCCGCAGACGCGGAGCGTTAATTTTACGGTTCGCTGCTTTCAGGCGTTTTCGATCCTCAGTTTGGAAACGGGATAGGGCACCGCCGCCGCGTCCAGGGCTTCCTTGACCATTTCGTTCAGATCGAACTGCACCGCGGCATAGTCGTCGGCTTTTACCCAGACCCTCAATAAAATGACCAGCGCGTTTTCGGTCTGGCGCGCGATCCTGCATGCGGGCGCCTCGCGGTCGATAAGCTTTTCATGTGTGTTCGCAGCCTTGAGTATCGCTTCCTGCGCCGCTTTGAAATCCGCAGTAAGGGCAACCGAAACTTCGATATCGAGTCGCCGTTCTCCCAAAGCAGTGAAATTGATGATATGTTCGGAAGACAGGTCTCCGTTGGGTATAACTATTTCCTTGTTGTCGGAAGTGATTAATTTTGTGTTGAACAGATTTATGGTGTTCACCTTGCCTTCGACGTCCGGAGTCTGGATATAGTCGCCCTTTTTGAAAGGCTTGTTGAAGATTATCAGTACGCCTCCCGCGAGGTTGGACAGCGAATCTTTCAGTGCCAAGCCTATGGCTACGCCGCACGTTCCCAAAACGGTTATCAGCGACGCGGTGTTTACGCCCATCGTCGCCAGCGCGCTGACCAGCACTACTATTTTGATGACTATATCAATAAGACAAACAAAAAAATGCGACATCGCCTCGTCTTTTTGGGCGCGTGCGAAAAGTCTTTTTACCAGCACTTTGACGACTTTAGCTATTATCAGCCCGACGATGATTATCAGGATGCCGAGAATTATTTTTGCGCCGGCGTTAGTGAAAAAATTTACAAGCGTCTGAAGAAATTGCTCCATGATTTTCTCCTGTAGTTTATTATCGATTATTTTAATACTTATAAAACGAAATTACAACAAATTCAGCGCAAAAACGAAAAGAACGCTCCCGCAAGGGGAGCGTTCTCGGAGGAACGGGAAATGAATTGTTTAATCAATGTTTATGCCGCGTTTGACGGGTTTTTCGGCTTCCTTCTTGGGTACGACTATGGTCAGCACGCCGCCTTCGAATTTAGCGGAGACCTTGCTCTCGTCGACTTCGCCGATATAATAGCTGCGGGAAGCGCTTACGTTTCTTTCGCGGCGGATATAAGATTTTTTGTCTTCGTCCTTTTCGCTGCGAGATGCGCTGACGGTGATATAGCCGTTTTCGTAATCGAGTTTGATGTCCTTTTTGTCGAATCCGGGCAGATCGATCTCAAGAGTGTATTCCTTTTCGGATTCGGTTATGTCCGTTTTCATGGCGTAAATCCTTTCGTCTTTCCACAGCGGACGGAAGAAGGAATCGAAAGGATCCGAGAAGAAGTCCGAAAGGTAGTTGCCGTTATTTCTTAAACTGAGGTTTTTCATTGTAATATCTCCTTTTTTTATGTATTTGAGGCTGGCACTCTCAAAGTTTATTTGTTAGCAATCATATGCTTGCTTTGTTAGCACTCTCAACCTCTATCTGCTAATATGATAACACTTTTTTTTCTTTTGTCAACAGTTTAGAGCAAACTTTTTTAAATTTTTTCAATATGAATTTACCCGAAATCGATGTTTGCAATACGTGGACGAATGTGGTAAAATATGCTGGTGAGAATCTTTGCGGCTTTGGAACCGGATCATAAATCGCGGCAGGCGCTGTACGACCTCGCTTTAAAGGCTGGGATCGGTCGCGTTATACCCGCTTACGATCTGCATCTGACGCTGTCGTTTTTCGGGGAAACCGACGACGCGGAACGCTTAAAAGCAGCGGTAAGGTCTGTAAACGGCGCCGAGATACGCGCATGGGTCGGGGGCAGACGCACTTTCGGCAACGCGCGCGCTCTCATTATTGAAGACGGCGGCGCAATCGCCGAAATCAAGAGGAAATTCTGTCTTGCGGCGGAATTTGATGACGAACGGAAACTGCTGCCGCACATAACTGTTTCGCGCAAGGACGACTTCGTTTCGGAGCCGGAACAAATACAGATAAGGCTGTGCGCGTTAACGCTGTTCGCTTCCGAGAACATAAACGGCAAAAGGGAATATACGCCGCTGTCAAGCACGTTTTTAAAACCCGAAAGGCGTTTCGGCTGCATGCTGTTCGATCTGGACGGCACGCTCACCGATTCCGCGCCGGGCATAAAAAGGTCTTTGAAATACGCTCTGGACAAACTAGGCATATACGGTTACGATCCGGAGATCTTAAACAAGTTTCTCGGACCGCCGCTGGTATGGTCGTTCAAAACGTATATGGGACTTGACGACGACACCGCCGTCAGAGGGCTGGCGGAATACCGCAGAAATTACAACGAAATGGGCGGCAAATACGTTGCCGAGGTTTATCCGGGAGTGGAAAAGCTGCTGGCGGCGCTGAAAGAAAAGGGTATACGCCTCGGCGTAGCCACGGTAAAGCCTGAAAAGACCGCCTGCGAGGTGCTGGAGCATTTCGGATTGATAAAATATTTCGAGTGCGTGTCCGGCGGTCAGCCGGACGAACGCAAGGCGGACAAAAAGAGCGTTATCGAACAGGCTTTGAAACGTATAGGCAAAGCCGCGGGCGAGGATGTGCTGATGATAGGAGACAGGGTCTACGACATTGAAGGAGGTATATCCGCCGGAGTAAAAACGCTGGGCGTGGGATACGGGTTCGGCGGTTATGCGGAACTCAGGGAAGCCGGCGCCGACTATACCGCGGCAAGCGCCACGGATATACTCGATCTGATATAAATATGGAATATAAAGTGGAAACGCATCTGCATACGGCGCTGAACAGCAGCTGCGCCAAGGTCAGTCCCGAGGACGTCGTCAGAATATATTGGGATAACGGATACGACGCGCTGACGGTCACCAATCACTGGAACCGTAAAATAGCGTGGAAATATTTCGGCGGCGAACGCAGAGAGATAATAAAAAAGTATCTCGGCGGCTACGAAAGGGTAAAAGAGCTGGCTGATGGTAGTATGCGCGTGTTTTTCGGTATGGAACTGGCGCTGAGGGAGGACTATTATTCGCCGTTTAACTTCGGCGCTGCGGAAATACTCGTTTACGGCATAACCCCGGCGCAGTTTAAAGAATACGCTTTCGATTTGATAGAATTCGGCTATCCCGAATTAAAAGAGTTTTCGGCAAAGCGCGGCTGGCTGCTGTTTCAGGCGCATCCGTACCGCGAAAGGACGCGCCGTATCGACGTAAGATATCTGGACGGACTGGAAACATACAACAACAATCCCAGACATTCCAACCGCAATTTTCTGGCTAGGGCGCGCCGCAAAAAATACGACCTGCTAATGGTGGGCGGTAGCGATTTCCACCAGCCCGAGGACGTCGGCGCGGGAGTGATGCTCGACAAGGAGATCGGGAACGAGACGGAGCTTGCGGATGCCTTGAGGAGTCGGGAACTGAAGATATTAAAACCTAGATAAGGCAACCTGAACAGCAAGTACGGTAACCGTAAACCGTTATAAAAGGGGGGATAGCAGAGTGCGCGGCATCGATAAAACGGAAATACTCAATTACCGTCCTCCGCTGTTTGCCGCCATGGCGCTGGCAGTCGGTATTATTGCCGGCGCGGCTTTGAAAGAAATAGAATGGGCGGCGCCCGCGTTGGCTTGTGTCGTCGCCGCGGCAGGGGTGTGGTGTATTATAGGAAAATACCGCATCCCGCGATTGGTGTTTTGTTTCTGTTTTGCGGGGATCACCGCGATCGGCATTTTCTTTTCATGCACTCAAGCCGCGCCTTTCAGCGGCTTCGCATACGTCGAAGGCACTGTTGCGGAGTCGGACGCGGAATACTACGGATACACGCGCTATGTTCTGAAAGACGCTTCGATCAACGGCGGGAAGGTCGGACAAAAAATTTATCTCGAAACGCGCTCCGAACTGGTAACGGGAGAAAGAGTAGGATTCGTAGCCGATATAGCCGACGTCAGTCCCGATCCTTTCGACTGGTATTCGGCGTCGTATTACCGTAACGGCATAGGTTACGAGGCGCGCTGCGATTACGTGGCGGTCAGCGGCACGGAGAAAACGGGGCTGTTTGAAAGGCTGGACGCAAAGCTCGAAAAAACTCTGTACGAATTTGCAGGCGGCGAATCGGGCGCGGTCCTGAAAGGGCTGCTGGTCGGCGACGATTCGGGTATAGAGCGTGGCACAGAAGACGCCATCCGCACGGCGGGACTTAGTCACGTGCTGGCGGTTTCGGGATTGCACGTAGGTTTTTTGTGCGGAATGGTCTATGCGCTTTTCCGTCTGTTCGGCCGTCCGCCCAAAAAAGCCGTGGGATTTTTAGCGGTCATGCTCCCCGTGTACGGATTGATGACGGGGTTCCCTCCCGGAGTGGTAAGAGCGGGGATAACGGCGCTGGTTTTTTTGTTTTCGCTTGCCTGCGGCAGACGCTTCGACGCGCTCAACGCGCTGTCGCTGTCGGCTATCGTAATTTTGCTGATACAGCCCTGGGCGCTTTTCGATCTGGGGTTCGCCATGAGCTTCTCCGCGGTGGCGGGGATAATACTGTTTGCAAATCCTATCAGAAGGGCGCTGCCGCAAAAAAACGCTTTTATGCGCGCCGTCGCTGACGCGGCGTCTGTGTGCGTCGGCGCAAACGTGCTGCTGTTCGGTTTGACCGCGTCGGCATTCGGCACCTTCGCCGTATATTTTCTGCCCGCGAACATTATCGCGGTGCCGCTGGTTTCACTTATATATTCCTTGGCGGCACCGATAACATTTATAGCCATGATTATTCCGTATGCGGGATACCTTTTGATACCTATAGGTTACCTGACTCAGGGATTTATATTGTTCTCGGAGGCGGTTGCCGCGTTGCCCGGAGCAACGGCGGCGCTGTCCGTTCCGTTCGCGGCGGCTCTGATATGGGACTTCGGCTGGGTGTTTGTTTCGGGAATAAACCTGATCGGTAAGAAATTAAAAGGCGGCGTTTTTGCCGCATGCATGGCTACATTTGCGCTATTGCTGTTTATATAATAAAATTCAAATTACTTGTAAATAACTATTGGATGATGTATAATACCGCTATGGCTCAGAATAAACTCGGTAACGCGGCGGTGCACGCTTCCGAATTTAAGGACACCGAAGCGAGATTTTATTATCTCGACGGCGACGACGTGTACTGGCGCGAAAAGGCCGTAAAAGCTTTTGTCGAACCGGTACCGGAAGAATGGCGCGATTTCAATCTCAAAAGGCTGCCGTCGGCATGGACGGCGGAAATGCTGTACGAAGCCGTCAGCGCGTTTTCGCCGATACCCGACGTTCCCGTAAGAGTCGTAGCGGGAGGTATAATACCCGCCCCGGTCAAAAAAAAGAGCAAATCCTCCGGCGAGCCCAGGCAGGAGAGCGGCAAAGCGGACGCGCAGAGGTGGGCGTCGATCACGGGCGAAAGCGGCGACGTGAAAGTGCTGATATGCGAGGGCGGCATACCCGCTTCGGTAAAGAAGAACTTTGTCGCCATAGACTGTTCCAAGCCCGGTCAGGCGACGCTGGAAAAGCTGGTAAAGCAGTGCGTCATGCCTGCACGCATAGACTATCGCGCCGCCAACCTGCTTATCCAGTACACCGACGGCAACGCGATGGGCATATATTCGGAGGGCAAAAAACTCGCCTCTTATGCCGATGAGGGCGGAGAAATAAAATGCGAAGACGTGGAAGCGCTGGTCGGCGACAACATGGAGCACGCCGTATACGAATTGTCCAACGCTCTTGCCGACAAGGACAAGCCGAAAGCCGGCGCGCTGAAGGACAGATTTATAGCCGGAGGAATGGAATACACCCAGCTGTTCTGGTTGCTGATAAATCAATACAGGAGGCTTCTGCATTCGGCTTTGTCGCCGCTTTCCGACGCGGAGCTTGCCGAAAAAATGGGAGTCAGGGAATATGCCGTAAAAGTCAACCGCAGGACTGCCAAAAAGTATTCGAAAGCCGACCTGAAAGCCGTTCTGGACTTGCTGGTAAAGGCGGAATACGATTACCGCAGCGGCGTATGTTCGGACGAAACTGCGTTTTGTACGGCTTTTGCTCAAATACTGACTATGTAGCGAGGTAACAATGATATCGAAATTATATGACAAGATTTCAAAACTTCCGTCCTGGAGCGGCATCGTGGCGGTTCTGGTCGCAGCGATAGTGGCGAATATCCCGCTGATGCTGCAGTTCGACGTTTTGTGGAAGTCGATATTGGCTTCTTACGTGGACGCCGGACTGAACGCCGGCAACGCGCTTGGCAATCTGCCCGATTCTTATAAATACGTGGTCGCGCTCATCAGCGCGGTCGTCACGTGGGGATTGGTCGAACTCGTCATTTACGCGGTGCTTTGGATCATTTCCGGCAGCGGCAGGGTGCGCGAAAAAAAGTATTTTTACAACGCCGTGCGCTTTACCTACGCGGCATATAAACTTATAGTAGGTTTGTTTTCGCTGACGGCAGTATATGCTCCGATAGTGTACGCCTATGCGTACATGTGGATTAATTTTTCGGTGACCACGGTGTTTTTCACGTTCTGCTATCTGGGCGTAAAGCAAAGCTGTATCAACGATAATTACGTGTTCAACACCTACTCCAGACTGTATTCGGTATGGTTTATTTACCAGGGTATCGTTTGCATTACGGACTTTTTGTTCACCATGACGGACAAATCGTACACTTCGGTGGAAAAGATTTCCTCCGGCGTAATGCTGGGACTGGTTGCCTTAGCCGCGGCAGTGCTTTACTTCACCGTCTACAGACGCCTCAAAAAGGAGCAGGAAGAAAACCGCAGAAACTTTATTCCGCCACCGCCGCCGCAGAGTACGGGAAAAGGTCCCGACGACGAAATATTCCGCGGCTACGGGCTGTAAACTGGAGGTCATATGATTTCGGCAATAAGTGTGGCTACTTATATCCTGGACATCTTTACCATAGCCGCGGTGCTTGCCGCGATGTTCGGGTTCTTTTTCAAACGCAAGAGCGTAAAACTGATGTTGATCTACGCCGTTGTGTTCGTGGTGTACGTGGCGCTGATAATGATGGAGGACTATTTCGGCGTATCCGTGCCCATAGCCAGGGCGCTGGTAACCGTTCTGATCTGGTTCATGGTCGCGGCGATGGCGGTCGTGTACCAGTCCGATCTTAAGGTCATTTTCTTTAACCTGACGCGTTCTCACGAAAAGACTGCGCCGGACAGCTCCGACCTCAGTGACGAGGAACTCAGAAAATCGGTGGAGGAGATAACCAGGGCATGTCAGACCATGTCCAAATCCCGCACGGGTGCACTGATAGTCATCGCGCCTACGGTGGTGGCGCAGCATATACTGGACACCGGGGTGGAGCTGGAAGCGGTAGTTTCCGCTTCGCTATTGGAAGCGATATTCAATACCAGGGCGCCTTTCCATGACGGCGCCGCCATAATCAAAGGCAACAAGGTGCTTGCCGCAGGATGTTTCCTGCCGCTGTCGCAGTCCCAGACGGTCGGCAAGAACCTAGGTCCCCGCCACCGCGCCGGCATAGGAATAACCGAGGAAAGCGATATGCTGACGATCATCGTCAGCGAGGAAACGGGCATCATTTCCGTTGCCAAGCACGGCGAACTGCGCCGTTTTGTCACGCCCGACAGGCTGCGCGACATTTTGCACGAAACGCTGAAGATCGCGCCGCAGACCAAGAGCAGAATGATATAAAACCACGGAGGATATAACTTTGGAAGTCGTAAAAGTACCTGAAATCTGCCTGCCGGCAAAGGGCATAGACATGCAAAAGTGGGCTACGATAGCTTGTGACCAGTTTACGTCTTCGCCGAAATACTGGGACGAGCTGAAATCCTTTATCGGCGACGCGCCTTCGACTTTGAAAATAACGTGCCCCGAGATATATCTTTCCCGCGACGTTTCGGGTGAAGTGCCGAAGGTGTGGGAGGAAATGAATAAATATCTGGACGGCGGCGTGTTCGAGGAACGCAGGGGGTTCGTTTTGGTGGAGCGCGAGGCAGGCGGCGTAAACCGCGTCGGACTGATGATAGCAATAGACCTGGACGCATACGACTGGCACAGGGTCAGAGTGCCGATCAGAGCGACGGAAGACACGCTGATGGAGCGGCTTCCCGTGCGTATATCGATAAGAACGGGCGCCGCGATCGAAAGCCCTCACGCGATAGTGCTGATAGACGACGCCGAAAAGAAGATAATAGAGCCTCTCTATGCGGCAAAGGACGGGTACGAGAAGCTGTACGATTTCGAGCTTAACATGGGCGGCGGACATATAAGAGGCTATGCTGTGCCTGCCGACGCCGAGGACAAGGTGCTGGCATTGCTGAACGCATTGGCTGATCCCGATGTCCAGCGCGCCAAGTACGGTACGGACGCAGGCATCATGTTCGCAGTGGGCGACGGCAACCATTCAATAGCCACTGCAAAAGTATGCTGGGAAAAAGTCAAACCCGCTCTGACCGAAGCCGAACGCGCCGCGTCAAAGGCAAGGTATATGCTGGTGGAACTGGTCAATCTGCACGGCGACGGCATGGATTTCAAACCCATTCACCGCTATTTCAAAAATCGCGACGACGATTTCGTAAAGAAGCTGAAGTGCTCTCTTTACGGCGACGGCAGACTGAAAATAGTGTATAAGGGCAGCGAGGAATATATCGCCTGTCCCGAAAAAGCCAGCCTGGCAATAACCGAGATCCAGGCTTTAATCGAGGATTATTTAAAGCACACGGGCGCCGCGATAGACTATGTCCACGATCTGAAGCATCTTCAGGACTGCGTCGATTCCTCCGACGGCATGGGTATAGTAATGCCCGAATTCAAACGCGAAGAACTCTTCGATTACGTGGTGAACGTAGGCAATCTGCCCAAAAAGGCTTTCTCGATAGGAGCGGCGGAAGAAAAAAGATATTATCTGGAATGCAGAAAAATCAAATAGAGGAGCAATATGAAAGTATGTAAATTCGGCGGCACCTCCATGGCTACCGTCAACAGCGTGAACGCAGTCAAAAACATTATCCTTTCGGATCCCGAAAGAAAATACATAGTCGTTTCTGCGCCCGGCAAGCGTTTTTCGGGCGACACCAAGGTCACCGATCTGCTGTATGCGGCTTATGCCGAGCAAAAAGAAAAGGGCAACGCCGACGAAACGCTGAAAGAAATAAAGAACAGGTTCGAGACCCTTTCGTCGGAGTTGGGAATAACTCACGACTGGGACAGAGAATTCGAGGAAATTGCCTCAGGTATAGCAGCAGGCACAAGCGCCGACTATGCCGCCAGCAGAGGCGAATATTTAAGCGCCGTGCTTACCGCAAAAGTGCTGGGATTCGAATTTCTCGACGCCGCCGACGTCATCAAGTTTAAAAGCGACGGCACTTTCGACGCCGTGCTGACGAACGATCTGGTCGCACAGCGCTGCCGCGGTTCGGCGTCGGGTGTGGTGATCCCCGGATTTTACGGCAGGATGCCCGACAAGTCGATAAAGACGTTTACTCGCGGCGGCTCCGATTTTACGGGCGCCATCATAGCGCGCGGCGTAAACGCGGACGTGTACGAGAACTGGACGGACGTGGACGGGTTCATGATAACCGATCCCAGGATCGTCGACAAGCCCAAGCTGATAGACGTGCTCAGCTACGAGGAGCTGAGAGAGCTTTCGTATATGGGCGCGAGCGTACTGCATCCCGATTCCGTTTTCCCCGTTCAGAGCGACGGTATCCCGATCAATATCCGCAACACTTTCGCCCCCGAAAAAAAAGGCACGTTTATTCTGAAAGACACTTCCGCCTACGAGCGTCCGCTGGTTACGGGCATAGCCGGCAGAAAGGGCAACACCAACATCACAATCAAAAAGGCGATGATGAACGGCGAGATAGGCTTCTGCCGCAAAGTGCTCAGCGTCATGGAAAGGTACGGACTGTCGGTCGAGCATGTTCCAACGGGCATAGACACGATGAGCGTGATAATTTCCGATCCGGGCTCCAAGGGCGTGAACGAAGCCAAACTGATAGACGATATCCGCCTGATGGTAAATCCCGACCATATCGAGGTCACCTCCAGCATGTCGCTGATAGCCGTTGTCGGACACGGCATGGCTAACACGCCCGGAACGGCGGCAAAGATATTCAACGCGCTGTACCGCGCCGGCGTCAATATCCGCATGATAGACCAGGGAAGCTCCGAACTCAACATAATAGTAGGCGTGGAGGATGAGGATTACGCCGCCGCGCTTAAAGCCATATACGGAGCGTTTTTCGACTGATATGGCTATCGAGCAAGTGCGCGAGTATTTCCGTAAATTGGGTCTTGCGGAACGCATAATAGAGCCTGAGCAACCGACTCCGACCGTGGAGCTTGCCGCCGGGGCATTGGGCACGGAGCCTTCCAGGATAGCCAAAAGCCTGGCGTTCAGCCTTAAAAGCGGAGTCATAATAATCGTGGCTGCGGGCGACGTCAGAATAGACAACGCCGCTTTCAAAGCCGTGTTCGGCGAAAAAGCCAGGATGCTTTCCGCCGAGGAAACGCTTGAAAAAACGGGTTATGCCGTGGGCGGAGTGTGCCCGTTCGCGTTAAAGGGCGGTATAAGGGTGTATACGGACTCGTCGCTGAAGCGTTTCGATACCGTATATCCGTCCGCAGGCAACGACCATAGCGGCATTAGACTCAGCCCCGACGAACTATATGTATTGTCGGGAGCGAGCGGCTGGGTTTCGGTGACGAGGGAAAAGTAATGGCCGTAAACGCGATGTCAGACGCAGAAAAATATTTGTTCTACGATATAGAATGCAGCGACGGTTTTCACATGTGCAGCTTCGGTTACGTGCTGACCGACGCGCATTTCAACATCCTTTTGAAAGAGGATATCCTGATGAATCCGGAGGCGATATTCCATACGGGCGCATGGGGTAAAAACCGTGAAAAGGATTCCGGAATCGAATTGGGGTATCCCAAACTTGAATTTAAAAGAAGCCCCAAGTTTCCGGCGCACTATTTAAAAATCAAGTCGCTGATACTCGATCCCGACACCGCCGTTATAGGTTTTTCGCACAATAACGACGCGCTGTTTCTGACCAAGGCGTGTTCCAGATACTCGCTCCCGATAATATCGTACAAGTTTTTCGATGCTCAGGAAATGTACGGCGAAACGCACGGAAAAATCAATCAGGTTTCTTTAAACGATATTGCCGGCGATTTGGGGATCGATCTGACGGGACTGGTGATGCACCGCAGCGACGACGACGCCGAAGCATCCATGCTTGCGACGAAAGCGCTTTGCCTGAAAGAGAACGCCACCCTTGCGGAGCTTATAGAGAAGGCGCCGCGCTGCAAAGGCGAAGTGACCGCCGACGGCAGATGCCTTTATTACGTGAAGGAAGCCAAAAAGCTGGAAAAGCGTATGCGCGCATCGGCGCGTTCCGAGAAGATGAACGACACCAACCTGCGTGAATTCTGGCGGTATCTGAGGGGACTGAGTCCGTCGCCGGAGCTGGAACAGAACATGGCAGGCAAGCGCGTTACGCTGGATTCGTATTACGAGTTCAACCACTATAAGCAGGTCGCGCTGATAGCGGGGGAAGTGGTAAAACACGGCGGCAGTTACGTTAGAATGGGCACCGCTGCCGATATATACGTGGTAGCTTCCGACCACCGTTGCGCCAGGTATCCGCACATCAAGCGCGCCATTGACGGCGGGAAAGCCATTGAAGTCGTTTCTTTGGGTGATTTTATGCAAAAGCTCGGAATAACCGAAGAAAATCTTACAAATGCCGATTATCCCGTGGTGAGCGACGAACATTCCGGCGGAGCCATAAAAATTGTTCGCAGACGTTCCGGAAGACGCAAAAAAAGACATCCCGCAAACACAAACGCCGTTCAGGCATAAACCGAACGGCGTTTTTTTTCGGGAAAAGATCGGTTTAATACGCGGGCAAAGCGATATTGGGTCCGACGTAATCGAAATATATGCTGAAAGTTCCTTTGCTGTCGGAAATTTTGTTGACTCTGCCCTGTATGGCGCGGACGATCAGGTAATTCCCGCCGGTGCAACAGCCGTAATATTGATTTGACGTATCAGACACCCTGAACGAGAAAGTATCCACTTCGCCGGCGGTCACGCAAAAATCGACGCCGTCCACTTCCGTCATTTCCTCGGCGCTCAGGTTCAGTCCGTTCAGTACCGTTTCGGGCAGCAGCGCATTAATTTCGGGAATGGCGAAGAAATCCTCCGTCGAAGCCGAAACGGGCGTTTCCGAATATTTGAAAAGCGTCAGCTTGTAATCGTCGGCGTCGGCAGCCTTGACGCCTTCGGGCAGGGCGTGTCCGAAATAGATGTATTCGTGCGAGGTGGAAACGCTGCCGCGCGTTTCGCGGTCGTATACCGCGCCGATAAGCCCGTCCGCGATCGCGTAGTTGAGCTTTTGCGTGACGTTGGGGTCAGACGAAGCCGAATACTTGATATAGAAAGATTCGGTATTAAGTCCTGCGGTTATCGCGTCGGAATATTTTTTGAAGGCTTCGGCTTTGTTACCCGTAGAGTTGCACGCGCCGAGCAGCGACGCTGTAAGAATTCCCAGCAAAAGAACGGTTATAATTATTTTAAGCTTCTTCATTTTCGTTTTCCTCGTTATCTGCAAAAGCCGCTTCCTCCATTTTGCGTTTAAGCTCCTTTTGCTCTTCGATGACGTCGTCGGTCACTTCGCCCGTGGACAGCACCGAAGCGTCGGTAAATCCGTCGGAAACATTCTGCATTTCCGCGCGGAGCGTCAGCTCTTTAATGATCTGTTTATGTTTCTTTTCGTTAAGATCCCAGAACATATAGGGTATCGCGGTCGCAAGTCCGCCCACGGCGACGACTATCGCCAGCGCGCGGAAGATAGGATCTCTTATCACCGGGTCGTACAGGACGTCATAGTCGTCCACCACGCCGTACAGCTCCTGAATGACGGGTATGATGAAGTTGGTGCCGATCGCTATCGCCTGACCTATCATGCCGAGGTTGCCGGAGATACCCTCGTAGCGGTCGCCAGTTTTCCATTGCTGATAATCCAGTGCGTCCGCGTTCATGGCGGGCAACGTTATAATTTGAACGGCGATACAGAACATATTCAGGTAAATAACTATGAATACCAGTATCATACTGCCCGGAATAATTATCAATAGCAGCGCCGAGATCGTTAAAAGCAGGTTGGCGGCGACCGCGGTATTGCGTTTTCCGAGCAGTTTGACCAAAAACGGAGCGACGAACATTCCTATACCCGACGCCGTGCCGATGACCAGGGACAAGACCGACTGGATCGGCGCGTTCTGCAGCATGTATATGTAGACCCACGACAATACGCCCGTGACGCCGACCCTTGCGAACTGAAACCACGAAGCGATGTTGATTATCCACAAGTACTTGTTGCAGACGATCTTTTTCATGCCGTCGATGAATTTGACCTCCGCTTTGTATTCTTTGGGGACGATTATTCTTTCTTTGGTACCGAAATAGCATAAAAGGGTTATCAATACGCCTATACCCGTAAACAGCGGGAAAATCAGACGGTAGAAATCCTGATCGAGCTGTTGATTCGGGAACGCCATCGCGATGATGGGGATTATGGCGTTTGAGATAGTGGGAGCAAAAGAATATACGAGAGATGATATCGTGATTATTTTTGTGCGCTCTTCCGTATTCGGGCTGATCAGGTATGCGAGCATCGTATACTGACCGTAATAGAACTGATACGCAAAGTTCATCACGACGAACAGCACTCCCACGACTATCGCCATAGTAGTTTCGCTCCAGCCTGGATCCAGGTACGCCAGAGCGGACATCAGTATCGCACTCGGGAAACTCATCCATAACAGCCAGAAGCGGGCTTTACCCTTTCCCGGGGGAGTGTGGTCGATAAGATATGCTTTAAGCGGTTGGGTGACTAACAATACTATCGAACTGACCGTAGCGATTATGGCAAGCGAAGTAGGCTTCATGCCGTAAATCGAACCGAGCAGCAGACAGCTTGCCGACATCGTGAGCGAAGATGATACGGTGGCAAGAAACTGAATGCCCATGCCGCCTACGGAATATGCTACGATTTCTTTGCTGGGAACGTAATTTCCGTCGGCGGGTTTATGCCAGGCTGCAAAAAATCCTTTTATTGCGCCGATCACCGATAAAAACAGCTTTTTCATCCTGCCTCCGACACTTTAAATATATTACAATAATATCATATATTCCAATAAAGTAAATACGTCGGACGAATTTAATCGGAAATAGTTTTTTCCGTATCGGAATCGCCTGTCGGCGCACCGGTTCTGTCTTTGGACGCGGAAACGACACGGTTGCCGGCGGCAATCTTGGCGGCAAGATAAAAAATATAGAAGAATCTGAACACGATCACAAACGGGAACGCGACGATGTGGAAGACGTTTGAAACGAGCTTGAGCTCATCCGGAGTCAGTGAATCCTTAAACTTGCTGTATTTCGGCAGATAGCACAAAAATACTGCGCCCGGTTTTTTGCTCTTTACGTAGACTACGTCGCCCCCGTGCGCTTTCATCACGTCCTTGGCGTCGGCAAGTCCTATACCGGTGCCGGAACCCAATGCGCGCGACTTGTCCGCGGTATAGTATCTTTCGAAAATGTGATCCGCATCCTCGGCGGCGACTCCGGTACCCGTATCGGATACCTTCATGAAAAAATACTTCGACGAAGTGTAAAAGCGAATCTTTATCTTGCCGCCCGAAGGAGTGTGCTTGGCGGCGTTTGACAGCAGATTCTCCACGACTGAGACGAACTCGTCGGAAGATAAAGCAATCCTGATATTGGGTATCCGATTTACTTTGACCAGTATCCCTTTTGCACATGCCGGAGCAACGGCGCGTTTGATGACGGGAGGCAGGTATTCGCGCAGCGAGACCAGCTGCAGCCTGTTTTTCAGATCACGGCTCATGTTTCTCGCGTTCGAAATGATTTTGAGGATCATCTCGTTCATTTCCGCGCATTTGGTGCGGATGAGCTCGGGATAGTCTTTGTCGTCTATACCGTCCTGAACGCATTCGGCATACCCCGATATCAGCGCGACGTAGGTTTTGAGGTCGTGCGTGACGGAGGCGATCATCTGCTGGGTACGCTCCTCAGCCGAAAAAAGCAGAGTGTCTTTTTCCAACAGTTCGGTGCGAAGCTCCTCAAGCGCCGCATAGACGGCGCAAAATTCTCCGCGTTTGCCTCGGTCCAGCCTCGATGCCGGATCCAAGGAATCTTTCAGCCTGCGTATCGTGCGCGTCAGGCGCCTTATTTCTATCATCGGATGTGCTTTGCTCATTTCGCCGCCGCCTTAATGAAGCCGATCATCTATCGCCGGAGCGGCTTTGCCACTTATAGCCGAACCCCCATACGGTCTGTATGTCGTTGACGCCTTTTTCGGCGAGTTTTTCCCTGAGGCGCGCGACCGTCACGGCGACGGTGTTTTCGTCGATATATTCGTCCGTGCCCCATACGCGGTCGATGAGCTGCTGCTTGGAGAAGATCCTGTCGGCGTTTTCGGAGAGTACGTCCAGCATCTTAAATTCCTTTGCGGTAAGTCTGAGCGGCTCGTCTATGACCCGGGCTTCGAAGCGCTCGGGGCATATCGTCAGCGCACCGTATCTGCGGACGTCGCCGTTTTCGCGGCGGTTGAATTCGTAGTAGCGTCTGAGCTGCGCGTTGACGCGGGAGACAGCCTCCTTGAAAGAGAACGGCTTCGTTATATAGTCGTCGGCGCCCAGCTCGAATAATGCCAGTTTGTCCTCTTCGGTCTCTTTGGCTGAAGCGACGATGATGGGTATGTTCAGCGACTTTCTGAGCGTGCGGCATACCTCGTATCCGTCCACGACGGGCATCATTATGTCCAATACCAACAGATCGGGTTTAAGCTTCAACGCCATGTCTATCGTCTGAGGTCCGTCGAACGCCTGGTAAACCGCGTGTCCTGCCTTAAGCAGGTAGTTTCTGAACATGTCGCTAAGCTCGGTGTTGTCTTCGGCAATCAATATTTTCCTTTGCATAAGTCCTCCGTAAACAGTATAACACAATTTCCGTTACAGCGCGTTTTAATCTTCGTATTTGACGAATTTGTCGACGGCAAAGTACTTTTTGTAGGATCTTTTGCAGTAACGCGGCAGCGTTGTATCCTCGGCGGCGTTGAAGTCGTATCTTCCGTTGACTTTGATAGCGTTCAGCAGTCCCGTCGTCAGCGCGTTTGAGGGGCAGTTGAACGCGCAGCGCGCGCACCCTATACAGTTTCCGCCGAAACTGAATTTTCCGTTTTCGTAACGTATGTTGGATACGGGACAGTTTTTGACGCATGCCATGCATTTTACGCACTTGGATGCGTTCACGCGGTACAGTCGTCCGTTCAGCTTCATTCCCGGTCTTTCTATCAGACACAGAGCGGACATTATCTTTGCCGAGATCGGCGCGGAGAGCAAAACGCGCTTTCCGTCCAATATTGCTTCGGCATGTGCGGGAACGCGCTGTTTTGCCGTGTTCAGCATCCTCGCAGCCATTCCGTCGCTGTGGCGGAATACCATGTTGTAGGGCATGATATAGTGATACTCGCCCAAAAAATCATAACCCTGTCCGTCTGTGATCCGTTTAAGCTCCGCGCCCGAAGCGTCGTTAAGCCGCAGCGGCTCGCCGGAAGTCTTTATAAAAAAGATTTTAGATCCGTTTGCCGCTCCGAGACGTTTGCCAAAATCGGTGACTATTTCGGGAGTGCGGAAGCCGTGAACGGGATAGGCGATCCCGACTATGTCGTATTTTGTAGTTTCAGCTACCGAATGCGGCGTAATTTCAGACAGTTTGACGTTTGCACCGCGTTCCGACATGGCGTCGCGGTACAGTTTTGCGATCTTCAATGTGTTTCCGGTTGCGGAGAAGTAATAAATTATTATATTCTGCATAGTACACCGTCCTTCAGTCTCAAGCCCTCGGGCTTCCCGTTTTCCAGGTAATAAATTGCGTTTTCGCCTTTGGCGTGGGTGTCATACCAGACCTGGGCGAAAAAGGGGATGCTTTTTGCCAGTATGTCGAAGCGCCACGGTTCGGGCATACAGCATTCGGGGCACCAGTGCCCGGCTTTCAATACGGTATACGGGCTGGCGAAAAAGCGGTGTCCGTCGTGGCACGACCATTCCAGCTTCGTGTACAGGTCGCCCTTGGTCATGCTTTTGCTCAGGCACTTTCCGCCGCGGAACGCGGCAGCCCGTTGCATATCCGAAATATCCAGTTCGCCGTCGGGCTTTGTTTCGTCGTAGCCGTGGTCCAGAATAAGTTTGTTCCTGACCGCATAATCTGTGGTGCGCATATCGTCGTAATCGACGCTGCCGTTTGCTATTTCGCCGCGGCACAGCAGCGGATAGTCCTGCCAGTCTGCCGGGCAAAGCCTGATGTTGTCTCCGGAACCGAACATCGCGGCGACTTTCGCGCTTTCCTTTTCCTTTACCCAGCGCATAGGCGCGTTTTCGTCGGTGAGCAGTCTTTCGATGACCAGCTTTTTGATGAGTGAGGCAGGCAGTATTCTCGCCACCGAATATTCGGGGTGGCGTTTGCCGATGGCTTTCCAGTAATCGTCCACGGTCTGACGGCGGAAAGAGAACATATCGTTCAGTACGTCGGAATCTGAAAACCACAGTCCGTGAAAGTTTCTGGGTATATTCCATACCGGTTTAAAGAAGGATTCCGCCGAGCCGCCGATCAGTTTGAATCCGCCGTCGAAGGTGTCGTAACCCGTTCTGCGGCACTCCTGACCGCCGCCGATGTTATAGACTTTGTACCAGAAATTTCCGGCTTTGCCGTCGACGTCGTCATCGACTATTCTTCGCATAAGATACCCGGAGTCGTCGCTGGTCACCCATTCCAGGGGCGCGTTCCATGCCGTATGGAACATCAGCCCGTCCTTGACGTTGTTGGAAAGCATTTTTTTATGAAGCATCGCGGTCTGACGGAGCACCGCCCAGCGTTGCAGTCCGGAGTCAAGCACGTATCTTTCGGCTTTCAATTTGCTGGCGGCGTAAACGTCGAACGCGCTGGGAAGCAGGGGGTCGCCCACTCTGCCGAAGGGATGCAGGTAGTTGCGGTTGCCGTAAACGGCTACGGTGGATATGTAAACGAAGCGGGGTTCGTTTGTCTGGCTCATCGCGGCTTTTACCAGGTTGACCGTGCCGCCGAAATTTACTTTCACGGTCCTGTCCGCGTCGTGGTCGGAGCGCGGCGGTATCAGTGCCGCAACGTGCAAAACGTACTCGGTTCCTTCCACCAGTTTAAGGCAGTCGTCATAGTTTACCAGGTCGCCGTATACGACTTCCAGCCTGTCGCCGTAAAGTCTTTTGGCTTTGGCGGCAAAACGCCTGTCGGATGCGTCTCGCATGCACAGAATTTTTACGTAATGATCTTTTTCGGATTCAAACAGCTGTTTCAGCGTTTCTTCGCCCATTGCTCCGCTTGCGCCCGTCAATGCTATCTTTGCCATAGTCGTTACCTCCTGTCTACGGCTATATGATAAAGGGCGTTTCTTTCCGCGTTATGAAAAAAACATTACAATTTTCTTACATTACGAAAATTTAGAATTTCATATAAAAAAGCCCGCCTTGCGGGCGGGCAAGAATTTGGATTTGAAAATACGCGTTGTGTCACGCGACGGAACGCCAGAAAGCCACGGCTTCCGCGACCCAGCCCTCTGCGGAAGTGCCTATACCCAGTCCGCAGCCGTGATTGACGCCTTTGGCGACGCGCAGCACGTTTTCGACTCCGTTTTTATCCAGCGCCTCTTTCATTACATAGGAATTGTTTTCTATGGGCACGACGAAATCGTTGTCGCCGTGCATTATGTATGTGGGAGGATAATTAGAGGTAACGTGGTTTTGAACGCATACGGAAGCTTTGGCTTCGTCGTCCGGGAAAGCGTTACCCAGCAGAAATCCGTTGCCTATAAGCTGTGAAACGCCCTGAACGGCTTCCTGCCACATATTACCCGTCAAGGGGATGTCGCCGTTTATGTTTATCCACGGATAAGCCAACGCTATCGCCGTGGGCGCAGGCAGGGAATATTTTGCGTAGCCCGGATCTTCCGAAGCGAAAAGTCCTGCAAGGTTGCCGCCCGCGGAAAATCCGAATAAGGCGTAATCGGAGGCGTCCACGTTAAATTCGTCGGCGTTATCTATAATGTATTCGAGCGCGCGCGCAAGGTCGTCCAGCGGCGCGTATTTCGAAGAATACTTGCCGTAACGGTACCCTAACACAAATGCAGAGTAACCCATTTCGTTCAAAGTCGCGGCAGTGGGCAGTCCCACCTTGTATATATCGCATTCGTAATATCCGCCGCCCGGCAATACTATCGCAAACGGGGTTTTCTCGCCGTTTATCGCTGGGAACCGGTACAGTTTCACGACTTCCAGGTCGGAATCGGCGGCGATTTCTTCGGGCGTGTAAACGCTGTAATATTCGGGTTCCCCGGCGTCGGTCAGCGCCGCATAGCGCGCCACGCCCAATTCGGTGTTCCTGGAATTAACGTTCTGCGCGATCATATTGACCAGATCGTTCAGCGTGATCAGGAAGGTCACCGCGACGTACAGCGCCGCCACCGTCAGCAGGGTACGCGTCACGCGCCTTGAAAGGCTGTTGCGGCTCTTTTTCTTATTCTCTTTTTTCACGGCTTTTGACATTTATTTCTCCTCCCGGAAAATTATATCATATCCGCGCGACGTATACAATACAAATTTCGCGTTCGGAGGCGCAATCTGTTGAAAACGCACAGAAAATATGGTATAAATTTTTAGACACGCGTTATACCCGAGATAACGATGCTAGGACGGTAAAGTTTTTATGAGATTGTTGCTTCTGGCGGTGATTTATCTGACTTTCATATCCCTCGGCCTGCCCGATTCCGTTTTCGGCGCGGCTTGGCCGGTCATACAGACGGATTTTTCGGTTTCCGGTTCTCTTGGTTCGATCTATACGATGATAACCGGAGCGGCGGGTGCGCTGGCAGGGTTTTTTGCCGGCAGGCTGATAGCGCGTTTCGGCACATACAAGGTCACGGCGGTTTCGGTGGCACTGACCGCGGCAGGGCTTATCGCTATAGGCTTTACCACAGCCTACTGGCAGATGCTGCTGATAGCTGTGGCGATGGGACTGGGTTCGGGAGCTATAGACACGGGACTCAACACCTTCGTTTCCGCCAATTACCGCGCTTCGCACATGAACCTTCTGCATTGCTTTTGGGGAGTGGGAGTCACGCTCTCGCCGATAATAATGTCGAGGTTCATTTCGGTCGGGGACTGGCACCTGGGCTACCGCGTTCTGGGATATATCCAGCTAGCCATCATGCTCGCGGTGATACTCAGTTTTCCGTTGTGGAAAAAGTCAGATCCGAAGGAATTAGATATCGGAAAACCAAAAAAAGAGGTTCCCGGTATTTCGATAACAGGTATCCTTAAGCGCAAAGGCGTGCTTGCAGGGATATTTACTTTGGGAGCTTACTGCGCTGCCGAATTTACGCTGGGGACGTGGGGTGCCAGCTTCCTCGTAAACGCCCGCGGTCTTTCCGAGGAAAACGCCGCGCTGGCGGTATCCGCGTTTTTCGGCGGTATAATGATAGGCAGGTTCGCCGCCGGGATCGCCGCGGTAAAACTAAGCGACGACACGCTGGTCAGGGTAGGGCTCGGCATAGCCCTGCCGGGGCTTATAGTGCTGGCGATACCTTCAGGCATGGCAGGGGCGGTCGCGGCTTTCATGATAACCGGTATAGGCATGGGACCCGTGTTCCCGTCGGTATTGCACACCGTACCCGCGCGTTTCGGTTCGGAGTATGCCGCCGACATCACCGGATATCATATGGGCGGCGCATACATACTTGGTTTCGCGTTCCAGTTCGCATTCGGCTTCGTTGCAAGCGCGCTGGGATATGCGTTCATGAGCTATCTGCTCATCGCCGTTCTCGCGTTGACGTTCGTTTTGAGCGAAACGGCGATACGCCTTACCCGCGGCGGAAGCGGCAATACGGAAAATGCCGCGAGATAACGCTTCTGCAAAACCGCTGCTGGGCTGCCGCTGGGGAGAGGCAATGTGGATAGGCGGCGTTTTCACTGTGGCTTTCGGCGTGGCTCTGTGTTCCGCGGCGGGGCTCGGAGTGTCCATGATAGCGGCGCCCGCTTTTATCGTAGCCGAAGCGCTCGATCCCGTTTTGCCGTGGCTGAGCGTGGGCATGGCGGAATATTTTTATCAGGGGATCGTGCTCGCCGCGATGTGCCTGATAACGCGCAGATTCGATTTCCGGTATCTGTTGAGTTTCCTGGTGGCGGTGGTTTACGGATACGTACTGGACATGTGGCTGGCGGTACTCGGCTTTTCTGACGGAATGCGGATTTGGGAAAGGTATCTGCTGCTGGGCGCGGGAATAGCGTGCGTCTCGCTGGGAGTGACCTTCTTTTTCAGAACCTATCTTCCCATGGAGGTTTACGAGTTGTTCGTTGCCGAGACCGCAAAACGCTTTGACCTGAGAACCGAAAAAATGAAACTGTATTACGATCTCAGCCAGCTTGCGATAACGCTTACGCTGGCTTTTACGCTGTTCGACCCGTCGGATTTCGATTGGCGCGGCATATACGCGACCGCATACCACTCGCTGGGACCAGGTACGGTGCTGGCGACGTTTCTGAACGCGCCGCTGATAACCCTTTTCGGAAAAGCAGCCGACAGACTGTTCGGTTACGGCGCACTTTTTCCCGGGCTTAAGAAGCATTTAGCCGTTCCGTACGCAAAAAAAACAAGCTCCGAAAAAGAAGGCGGCGGCTCCGACTGTGCCTAGCGCGGGAAACTCGCGCCAAAAAAGACGTGGATATTTACATTTAGCGCGGCGTGTGTTAATATTATTTACACGGAAATTCATTACCGATCAATATCGGAGGAGGAACTATGTCTAAGTACGACAAACTCATCGAAGCAAAGAACGAAAGCGCGCAGTTCATGGTTGACGAGATCACCCATATTTGCCGCGATCTGCCCACCCGTTCGCCCGGCACCGAAGGCGAAAAAGCCGCCTGCGAATACATGGCGGAAGTACTCAAAGACAAGTGCGGATGCGAAAGCGCCACGCTGGAATCTTTCAAGGAGAACCCCGCATCGTTTCTGGGCTGGCTGTATTTCACGCTGACGTTCTCGCTGGCGGGATACATACTGTTTTGGTTCGTGCCGCTTGCGGGCGCCGTGATCGTCGCGATCGGTTTCGTGATAATGGTCGCCCAGTTCATTTTCTATAAAAAATTCGTCGATAAGTTCTTCCCCGAAAAGACGGGGCATAACGTCACGGCGATCAAGAAATGCACAGGCGAGGTCAAAGCCAGGATATTCTTCAACGGACACCCCGACGCCGCGTGGAACTGGCCGGTCAACGAGAAATTCGGCGGCTTCGTTTACGAGATGCACATCCTGCTCACCGTTATCGGCGGTCTGTTCAATCTGGCTATTTGTATCGCCGCGGCAGCCGTCGCTGACGGGTTTGCCGGCGTGGCGACTCCCGAAAGCTACGGCGCGCTGTTCTGGGCGGGCGTAGCGGGTATCGTATTCGTCCCCATCACGATAGGGCTTTACTTCATGTGGGACGAAAAGACGATAGTTGACGGCGCCAACGACAACCTGACGGGCTGCTATATGGGTATTGCCGTGCTTAAAGCCATGAAAGATGCGGGGATCGAATCCGAAAACGTCGAGATCGGCGTAATTCTGTCCGGCTCCGAAGAAGCGGGACTGCGCGGCGCGATGGCATGGTGCGAGGCGCATAAGGACGATTACAACGACGTTCCGACCTGGATAATTTCTTACGACACCATTCACGACAAAAAGTTCCTGGGCGTGAACTACCGCGACCTTAACGGTACGGTCAAGACCGACAAGGAAGTGGGCGACGCGTTCATGGCGGCTGCCAAGGAGCTGGGCATTCCCTGCCAGAAGACCTGGGTGCCTCCTCTCGGCGGAGCGACCGACGCCGCCGCGTTTGCCAAAGCCGGCTTCAAGGCTACCGGCATAACGGCGTTGAATCACGTTCTGGAAGATTACTATCACACCAGAAAGGATACCTATACTAACCTCGATGCGGAAGGGCTTGCGGACTGCTATGCCATCAGCGTCAGAACGCTTGAAAACTTCGAAAAGAAGTACGGTGCGTAAAATATGATAGTATATTTTTCGGGTACCGGCAATTCGCGTTCGGTGGCGTTCAAATTAAGGCGCGAGGGCGAAAAGATCGTCGAATGGAACGAGGATCTCGCTAAAATCGAGGACGAAAGACTGGGAATAGTGTTTCCCGTGTATTCCGGCGACATGCCGGCGGGACTTATCGGTAGCCTGCGCCGCGCAAAGATTTCGGCAAAGTACGTTTTCGCCGTGGCTACGGCGGGAGGCTCCGCGGGCAGATCGCTCAATTCCGCGGCGTATCTGATGCGGGAAAAGGGGCTTAAGCTCGATTACGCGGCGTGCCTTAAAATGCCCGATTCGTGCATAATGTTCCCGACTCCCGAAGCGGAAAAGCGTAAGCTCCTGGATTCGGAAGAGGAAAGGGTCTCGAAAATCGCCTCGGAACTGGAGGCGCACGCCGAAAAAACGGTCGCGCCGAAGAAACCTTTCGGATTCGGCACGCGCGCGATGTGGTATCTTTTCAGACGCGTGGCGGGTAAGATCGCTTATAAAAGCGCCGGGACGGAGTGCGTCATGTGTATGCAATGCGTGAACGAATGTCCCGTACAAAACATCGAAGTCAAAAACGGCGCGATCTCGTTCAAAGGCGAATGCGAGGACTGTTACCGCTGTATCCAGTCCTGTCCCGTCAGGGCTATACGGTTCGGGAAGCTGAAGGTTACCGATAAAACGTACTATAAACACCCTTAGCCCGAATTTCGTAGCGAAAAATGCCCGACGTTTGCTTGTCGGGCATTTGTTTTTTTTAATCTGCCGATCAGATACCGCGTTTGTCCGAAACGGTACATACGAAAAGCTTCAGATATTCCGTTTCAGGGGCGCCGAGCAGGGCGGGATGATCCGAGCCTTGCATGCGTTTTTCCAAAATTCTAAGGCGTTTGCCGGCATTGTCGCCCGCTTCTTTCAGCGTTCTTTCGAACAGCTCCGTACTCATGTAGTGCGAACACGACGCGGTAACCAGGTAACCGCCGTCCTCAATGATTTTTATGGCGGCGGCGTTTATGTCGCGGTAACCGCGTACCGCGCCCGCGACCTCGGAAGCGCTTTTGCAAAACGCCGGAGGATCCAAAACGACAGTCTGATACGTTTCGTTACGCTTTTTTGCTTCTCTTAAGTATTCGAACACGTCCGCGCGCTCCGCGGTAACGTTGTTTAAAGAGTTGAGTTCGGCGTTGGCTTTCAATTCCTCCAGCGCGCGTTCGGAAATGTCCACCGCTTTTACGCTTTTCGCTACGGTTGCGGCATTAAGAGTAAAACCGCCGACGTTGCAAAAACAGTCCAGCACGCGCTTGCCCGCACAATAGCGGCGCACCGCCGCTCTGTTTTCTTTCTGGTCGAGGTAGTAGCCCGTTTTTTGTCCGTTCACGACGTCGACGTATAGTTTAAGACCGTTTTCCTCTATGACGGTCTTTTCGGGAAGAGTACCGTATACCAAACCCGAGTACGGTTCGATGCCTTCCTTTTTCAGAACGGGGGAGTCGCTGCGCTCGTATATCGCGGCGGGAGAAAACAGTTTGACCAAGGCTTTTACTATCGCGTCGCGCTTTTTTCTGAATCCCAAAGAGAGTACGGAGATGACGATGACGTCTCCGTACTTGTCCGCGATAACCGACGGCAAACCGTCCGATTCCGAAAAACAAATTCTGTAAGCGCTGTCGTAACCGAGGTCGCGCCTTAATGTGTTTGCGCGAAAAAGGCGTTCCGTAAACAGTTCTTCGGTATCCTGTTCTTCAGGATCGCGGATAAAAATCCTGACAAGAATTTTTGACAAATGGTTGATGTATCCCTTGCCCAGGAAAGCGCCGCTATGGCTTAGAACCGTGGCTAGGGAGCCGAGACCGCCGTCGCCTTCGATTTTCGAAACTTCGTTCGCGTAGACCCAGGAATGCCCGGCGAGTATGCGGCGTTCCTCGCCGCGTTTTAACGTTACGGTATATGTCATAATCCGATTATACATTCCGTTTTCCGTCGGGTCAACGGGACGGAAAAGAATATTGATTTATTTTTGAGCGTGTGTTAAAATTATTTGTAATTCAAGGAGGGATATATGCGTTTCAGAGTCACTCTGGCAATTTTGGTCACGGCGGTAGCGCTGGCACTGATCGGCGCCGCGTTTGTCATTCAGGAAGATATCATCCCCGGCGAGGAGCCGTTGACCATCAGTTTTTGGGGGGATTCGATAGCCGAGGGCATTCTCGGCGCGTCGCCCATAAACGAAAGGGAATCGAACTGCTACTACGCAATCGTAGGCAGGATAAACGGATATACTTATTATAATCGTTCCGTTTCAGGGCATAAAACCGAGAATATGCTGGAATACATAAAGCGCGAAGACGCCGGAGCCGAGATGACAAACAGCATTCTTCGAACGTCAGACATCATTCACATTTCCATACTGGGGAACGACCTTTTGCAGAACAGTCTGGGTTCGCTGGTTCTTAACTATGCGCGCGGCGAGCATTCCCGTCTGGATTCGCTTATCGGCAACGCATACTCCAATTTTTCCGAAATAATAGACTATATCCGTTCAGTCAATCCCGACGCCGTCATACTTATGAGCACCGTATATAATCCGATGTACGTCGGCAGCCGCATCATAGGTCAGGACGTGACCGACGCCATGAAAAACGAGCTGGGCATGAACGACGCCGAAATACGTGCCATGACCAATGCCATGCTGGGAGAACTTAACGGCGTGGTGTTCGATTATCTTGAGGAAAACCCCGGCGCATATACCGTCGTCGACGTGGCGGCGGCGTTCGAGGAGATATATCTGGAGGACGAGGAACGCAACCAAGAGCTGTTCTATGCCGACGGCGTGCATCCCTCAAACGAAGGACACGCCGTGATAGCATGTCAGATTCAGCGCGCGCTGGAGAAGCTGGGACTTGCCGATGCGGACAAGGCGTGCAAAAACTACAAAAGACTCAGATGCGAACAGATAGAGCGGCTTTACTCTGAGAGCGGCAATACGTATTCTGTGAAAAATGCCGTTAAAGCCGCAAAGCGCGTCGAGGAAGTCACCGAAGTATATTTCGACGAGACCGCGGGTCTGAAAGCCGATTATATGAGGATGCCCGAACCCGATCCCGAACGGGAACACTTCGACGCCAACAGGATTTTCTATCTGACCAACGAGTGCTCCGTATGGGGGATCCCGTTAGGAATGGCGCTTGATAAAAGCAACAGCAGGATAACCTTCAGAAAAGACGGCACCATGCTTATGGAAGCGTATATTATGCCCGAAGTGATCAGAGGACTGAATATCCAGTTCGCAAACGGCGAATTCACGCTTCCCGACGCCGATATTCAGGGCACTATCGTCGATCCGTACGCCAGCCAGCTGTTCCCGGGATTCGACCTTGGCGACCCAATGGGCGCTTTCGAAATGCTGAGGCAGACCTTGGGACTGAGCATAATAGGGCTTGACCCCGAGCATCCCGGCATCGCGGCGCTGCTGGATACGATAAGCACTACCGGCAGACTGCCTTCCTCAATAAACCTTCCCGAAACCCTGGGCGTACGTTACGAAGGCACATATTATATCGAGGAAGTGACCAGCGCCGCGACGGGCGTCACATACACCGCGATATATACCGGCGAAGCGGGAGAGGGCGGTCAGCCCTATATCGTCGGCACCCTGACCGAAGCCGAAGACGGCACGATGCGCGTCAGCACCAGGATAGAGTTTTTGAATTTCGTCATCGTCGCCGAGCGGTGAGAGTATGCTTTCCGGAAGCGGCGGAATCTTTATTTGCCCCAAGTGCGGCAACGGGCTGGAGCCGAGAGGGAACTCGATGTACTGCAGCGAGGGGCATTGCTATGACGTTTCAAAGAACGGTTACGTCAATTTAGTACTCGGCGGCAAAAAAGACTCGGGCGACGGCGCGGAGCTTATCGCGGCGCGCGGGAGAGTGATGGAAAAGGGCTATTACCGCGCGCTTTATGCGTTCACGCGACGCGCGTTCGCTTTTTCCGAGGGGGATCTGATCGTCGACGCAGGTACCGGCGACGGCTCGTTCGCCGGAAAACTGAAAGAATATTTTCCGTCAGCGACGGTCGTCGGCACGGATTTGTCCAAATATGCCGTTTCGAAAGCGGCGAAAAAATACCCGGACGTGCTTTTCGCCGTCGCAAACAGCGCCGCGCTGCCTTTTGCGGACGCGTCGGTATCCGCGGTGTTTTCGGTATTCACCACGCTTTTCGCCGCCGAAGCCCGGCGCGTGCTGGCAAAAGGGTGCAGACTGGTGCGCGTCACTCCCGGCAAAAACCATTTGCTGGAGTTTAAAAGCGCGCTGTACGACGAGGTACGCCTGAATGCGGAGGACGAGTCCGTGCCCGAAGGCTTCGTCAGAGAAGGAACTTTCCGTATCGAGGACGTATATGTTTGCGTCGGCGGGGAAATAAAAGATCTGGCGGGCATGACCCCGTATTCGGTAAAGACTGCGCCCTGCAGGCTGGAGAAGCTGTATGCGCAACCGGAATTGGAAACGCGGACGGAATTCAGAGTCGACGTTTTTATAAAGGAGTAGAGATTGAGTTTTTACGACAGAGTATACGAAGCGGTCGTCAGGATACCCGAGGGCAAGGTCGCCACTTACGGGCAGATAGCGGCGTCGCTGGGCTCGCCCAAAGCGTCGCGCGCCGTGGGATACGCGCTGCACTTCAATCCGCGTCCCGGGATAATTCCCTGTCACCGTGTAGTCAACCGCAACGGCAGACTGGCGCCGGCGTTTGCATTCGGCGGAATAGACGCGCAGAAGAAACTGCTGTTATCCGAAGGCGTGGAAGTGCACGACGACTATACGGTGGATCTGGAGCGCTATGCGGTAAGGAGGCTTTGATGCTGCCCGAAAAGATGAAATCGTTCGGACGCACGGTATACACGGTGCGCGGTAGAGCGGATATGCGCCGGACAAAGATGATAATCCGATACCGCGACGGCAAATATTTTTTAAGCTACGGAGCCGGAGTCACCGAAGGCGCGGCTCTGATTTTTCTGGGTTCGCCCCGGGTGCTGGATTTTTTCCTGAAAGCCGAAAAACGGCGCGTTTCGGTCAAGCCCGCGGGCATAATGTATGGCGGCAGCGAGTTTATATTTCAAGGCAAGACCTATCCGTTGCAGACGGAATCGGGAAGCAGAGTATGCCTAACTTTATCAGCCGACAAAGCGGTGTTCGTCCGTCCCGACAATATCTCCGACGCCGAGGCCGCGGCGTTTTTGAAAAAATGGCTCAGGGCGCGGCTTGCGGAAACCGTCGAAAAACGACTGCCCGTATGGGAGCGCGTTACGGGATTGAAAGCCTCGCGTTACATAATCACGACGGTCAAAAGCTATTGGGGAAAAATGGACATAGCAACCGGATTGATGCGTATCTCCGACAAAGCCGCCGAAAAGCCGGAAAAAGCCGTCGACTACCTGCTTGTCCACGAATTGACGCATCTTAAACGCCGCAACCACGACAAAGTATTTTACGCCGAAATTCAAAAATACATGCCCGACTGGAAAGAGGCGGAGAAAATGCTGAAACATTGAGTTTTATCGGTTGCAATAGTATTCATACGAGTATTATAATATGCGCGAGGTAAGGTATGATAATAGATTTCCACACGCATATTTTTCCCGATTCGATAGCGGCGCACGCCGTAGAATCTTTAAAAAAGAACGCCCACGGCGAATATTATCCCGCCCACGACATGACCGCTAAAGGTCTGATAAACGCCATGGACGCCGCCGGCGTGGACGTTTCGGTGGTGCTCCCCGTGGCGACCAAACCCTCGCACAGCGTCAAGAACATGGAATGGGGAAAGCAGATACGTTCCGAAAGGATAGTGACCTTCGCGGGGCTTTTCCCCGACGCCGAAACGTGGAAACAAAACGTGGACACGGCGGCGGAAATGGGATATATAGGCATAAAGCTGCATCCGGAGTACCAGAATTTCACCGTCGGCGACGAAAAACTATTCCCTATGTACGATTACGCGCTTTCCAAAGGACTCGTCATTGTTTTTCACGCGGGCTACGATCCTATAGGCACCGCGCCGTTCAGATCCGACCCCGCCATGTTCAGAAAAGTCGTTCGCGCTATGCGCGGCGGCACGATAGTGGCGGCGCATCTGGGAGGACAGCAGCAGTGGGAGGAAGTCGAGGACAAACTTGTCGGGGAAAACATATACCTGGACACTTCCATGGGCACGGAGTATTACGGTAAAGAGCGTTTCAAAAGGATACTGGCAGGGCACGGCGCGGATAAGATACTGTTCGCTACCGATTCGCCGTGGAGCGACGCCGCCGCGGAAATAAAAAACCTCGGCAGCTGGGATATCCCCTCGGGCGACTTGGACAAGATCTTTTATCTCAACGCAAAACGTCTGCTTCGGCTGCGGTGATCACTTCAGCAGGTCTGCGGAAAAACTGACTCCCAGGATATACGGTACTTTTGCGCCGCGGCTGAATTTGCCGTAAGAAACGGCGACTACCCGGTTTTCCGCAATGACCAGACCGGAATAGCCGCAGTCGCTTTTCCCGTCGTTTGTTTTGCCCAAAACCAACATTTTGTCACCCAAAACCGTATTTTTATCTTTCTCGGGATTCAGCGCGTAATCCGTCAGCATGTCCGGCGTGCCGACCCAGCAGACCCAGTAACCGCCCAGTTCGTTCATCTGCGAAAGAGCGTTGGGCTTAATCCCGGGCAGATACAGTCTGAACGACACGGCGACCTTGCCCGTGACGGGGTCGTATTCGGCTTTGTGACGGTCGCCGGTCAGTGCGTAGGGCAGTTCTTTAAGCACGCTCCAGCTTTTCCCTTCGTCAGCCGAGACGGAAATCACCGAATTGGAGTTTCTGGCGTTGGCGCGTCCCAGCAGCACCAGCTCGTCGGAGGGCGTTCTGAATATCTCTATTTCGCATAGATCTATTTCGGCTTCCTTTTCGCGCTGGGAGGACAGAAAGCGCCTGGGTACCGACCAATTCGCCTTGCCTTCGCTGTCGAAAGTCAGCACCGAAACGTAATTATAAAAGTCGTAGTCGTGGAAAGTGCCCATCCATGCGTCCAGCCAGCCGCCGTTTTCGTTTTTGAGTCTGGTGAGCGAGCTCATGGCGACGATGACGTCGTAAGGCAGGACCTTGCCCGATTCGTCGAAATTGGGAAGTTCGTCGGCGGAGTATGAGGTATACAGATCGTCGCCGCTGTCCGGCATGGACGTCGCCCATTCGACACCGTAGGCGTTTATGAATTCGCCGAAAGTGCGCCCGCCGTCCGAAGAAAGCGAGTAGTTGAAGCCGTCGGCGTAGTATTCGTCGTCATCCGTCCAGGACGGACAGCCGGATACCAGCAGTATTTTTTCGGAACCGTCGTTGAAATCCAGTCTGTAAAGGGTGGGAGTTTCCTGAGAATCAGCGAAGCTTTCGGGCAGATCGGAACGCCGTTCGCTCCAGGTTTTACCCATATCCGTACTTTCGCGTATGACTATGGCGCCTTTGCCGTGACCCAGCGGATACGCCGTCAGCAGCCTGCCGTCGCCCGTATATACCAGGTCTGGATGTCCGAGGTAATAATCGGTTTTGTCCACGACGGTATAGCTGTTTTCTTCGGGAGCGACTAAAGGCAGGTCCACATAATCCAGCGCGTCCTTAAGCGTACCGAAATAGACGCCGGTCAGCACCGCGCCTGTTATTACGACGATAACTGCTGCCGCTACGACGGCGGCGACGATTTTCTTTTTCTTCATATTTCGATTATATCAAGTGCGCCGCATTTTGAAAAGGGCGTATTTGCAGGATTTGAGTCTCAGCGCTGCGGCAGCGGAAAAAAACACCGAAAAATAAAAATAAATTAAAATTCGTCTTGCAAAAATCCAAATAATGTTGTAATATAAATTACCCCGCATTCACGTGCACGGGAGTTAACGGACGGCAGGCAGGAAATGGGCGCATACGCAATCGTACTTTTTTTATTCGTACTCGCATATTCGTTTTACATGGGTATCAACGACGGCTCCAACGCCATCGCCACCACTGTCGTAACGCGTGCCGTTCAGCCGCGCACCGCAATTTTTCTGGCGGCGTTCATCAATTTCGTCGTGCCGATCGTAGTGTTCGTGCTGGGCTTAATGTCGGTCGCCGACAACATCAGCTACAAACTTATTGACAACGCATATTTTGCCGACATTCCCGACGAACAGGCGTTTTCGTTCGTTTTAAGCGGAGTTTTGGGGGCTATAATCTGGGGCGGAGTGACGTTCTGGCTTAAGATACCCAACAGCACTTCGCATACGCTGCTCGGCGGCATCATCGGCGCCGGTATCGCGGCGTTCGGATTCGGCGCCGTGCAATGGACGGGATACGTGCTGGTCAACGTCGTGCTTATGATAGTGCTTGCGCCTGTGGTAGGGCTGATACTGGGATTCTTTTTGATGAAACTCGTCAGATCTCTTGCTAAGAGCATGAACCGCGGACTCAACAAGATAATGCTGCTGCTGCAGCGGATAAACCTGGTAATTTTAGCCAGCGCTTTCAGCAGCAACAACGCCCAGAAATCCATGGGTATTTTCTTTCTCGTGGGCGCGGTGGGGCTGACGGCGTTCACGTCGCAGAGCGTTCCGATATGGATCCCGATATGTATAGCGGCGGCGCTGACGCTGGGACTGCTGCTGGGCGGATACAGGGTCATAAACACCGTGGGACGAAAAATTTACAAGCTGGAACCCGTCCATTCCGTGGTCGCGCAGTTCACTACCAGCGTGGTAATGCTGACCGCCACGTCGCTGGGTATTTCGCTGAGCACGGGACAGATAATGTCTTCGTCGATCATGGGCGTGGGCGCCGCGGAACGCCTCAACGGTGTGCACTGGAATACGGCGATTCGCATCCTTATCAGCTGGATGCTGACGCTTCCGTGTTCCGCCGGCATGGGTGCGCTCTTATATCTGCTGGTGGGCAAAGCCATTTTTGGAATATAGTTACGGAGGTAATATAGGCATGAAATTTCTGGACAGATTCAAAAAGCATAAGGAGCCCGATTTTTTCGAGCTGCTGACCAAGCAGGCGGAATTTATAAATAAAGGTGTAAGGCTTTTAAACGAATACTGTATTACCCACGACGAATCGGTCGCCGACGCGGTGGTCAAAGCCGAGGACGAAGGCGACATGGTGCGCCGCGTGTTGGTCGACGATATGAACAGGACGTTCATCACCCCTTTCGACAGAGAGGACCTTTTCAAGCTTTCCGCCAAACTCGACGAGGTGCTGGATTACGCCAAAACCTCTGTGGACGAAATACGCCTGTTCAAAGTCACTCCCAACGAGGAGATGACCGAGATCACCACCGCGCTGAGCGAGATGAGCGAGCACATCATCCTTGCCGTATCCAATATCAAACGCCACGAGGCCATAGCGCGCGACGAGGCGATATACGTCAAGAGAATGGAGAACAAGATAGGCGACCTGACCGTACAGGCGCTTGAAAAGCTGTTCGATACGGCCGATTTCAGGTCGATATTCAAATACCGCGAGATTTACAGGCACATGAACCAGACCGCCGACATAGCCGACGAGGCGATGGACTGTCTGCTGAAAATACTGGTCAAAATGTCGTAACGGATATGTCTTACGATTTTTTCGCGTATCTCAACAGAATGAAGTACATCGAGCGCTGGTCGCTGATGCACTCCACCGTCAAGGAAAACGTAATGGAGCATTCCGCCGGCGTGGCGATGATAGCGCACGCTTTGGGAGTCATAAACAACGTCGTGTTCTCCGGTGACGCAGACCCGGACAGATGCGCCGCGATAGCCGTTTTCCACGAAGCCTCCGAAGTCATAACAGGGGATTTGCCGACGCCTATCAAATACTATAACGACGACATCCGCAACGCTTATAAAAATATCGAGGGTATAGCCGAAAAACAGCTTCTGGAAACGCTTCCCGAAGGATTCAGAGCGAGCTACGAGCCGTTGATCTTACCCGG
>CALVZV010000011.1 GCA_944372665.1 uncultured Clostridia bacterium | reverse complement strand
AATGCCATTCAAGCGCTCTACCAACTGAGCTATACCCCCGTTTGAAAGCCTATTTATTGTAATATATTCCGCGCCCGGTGTCAAACGATTTTTATCGGTTTAAAAAAAAGAGCGCCTTCGCGCTCTTCAGGATTATTTTAAACTCTTGACTAGTTCTCCGTTTTTGGAGTTCTGGAACATCAGCCAGTACCCCTCCTCTTCGCCGCCGCTGACGGGCAGAAAATCGCACAGTTCTTCGGCTTCCTTGGGCGGACGGATGCCTTCGACTCCCGGTACGCCGTATCCCAGATATGTCACTTCGCCGTCTTCGGTCAGGATGCCTACGACATAGTATTCGTCTTCGTCGTAATATACCTTGACCCATTTGCTGTCGGGTATGATCTTTTCCAGTTCCTTGCACTCGGGATTGATCGTCATTATCTCTTCGAGTCTGTAGCGGATATTGCGGTAAAAGTTTTCGCCGCGATTGAATTTGAACGGCGAGAATACCTCCTGCCTGAGTTCGCTTTCGTCGCCCACCTCGGTAACCGTATCAGTACTTCCGCCGTCTGCGCCGCTTTCTTTGTTTTTAAAATTTTCCTCTGTTACGGATACGTTATTTTGAATTACGGTATCCCATAAATACGTATTTTCGCCGCAATCATCCATGCCGGAGGCAACGTCTGCAGAATCGGATAAAACCTCGTCCGAGGATATGCCGGGTATGTTCTCACGGGCATTTGCCGCAAAGTCGGACGCCGCGGACACAGTCAAAGGCGTTTCGGCGCTCACCTTAAGCGTATCCGGAGGCGACACTCTGTCGCGTTTTCCGCCGGCGAGATAAACTTCTCCGGAATCCGTATAGACTACGGCGCCTATATTATCCAGCGCCTCCAGATCGATATTCACGTTGGTTTCCGTGCGGGCGCCTTTGACAGGCACGTTTACCTGAGGATTGCCGCCGACCGCCAGCGACAATATCAATTTTTCGTCGGGCGCGGGATCGATTATAAGTTTTAATCCCACGCTGCTTCCCACGCGGATAAGCGTAACGTGACCTTGAGCGTTTTTTCCCGTTAGAACTGTTGTTTTTCTGATGAGCATCGGCACCCCCTGACACTTAATATATGTCGGAGGCGACCGAAAATTGACTGACGGCGGCGTTCAGCCTTTAATTTCCGATAAAACTTTGTTTAATGCCACGAAGTCCTCTGCAGAAAGCCTTTCTCCTCTGATATTCAAGTCGAGTCCCGTGCGGCACAAAGCGTATGCAGCAGTTTCTTTGGAAATACCCGCATATGCTACCAGATTGTTGACCAGGGTCTTGCGGCGCATCATGAACGCCGCGCGCGCAAGCGCGGCAGCCGCAGCAACGTCATAGCCCGGGAACTTGTCGTAGACGTCTATGCGTACGACGGCGGAATCGACCTTGGGAACGGGTCTGAACAGCGTACGCGGCACTTTTCTGGTGACGCACACGTCGCCTCTCAACGCGACAGACACGGTTATCGCGCCGTATTCCGGAGTACCCGGAGCGGCAATCAGGCGCGCGGCGACCTCTTCCTGGATCATTAGCGTCAGGCAGGTCATTTTCAAAGAGCTTTCCAAAAAGCGCATTATAAGCGGCGTAGTGATGTAATATGGGATATTAGCCACCACTTTGAAAGGTTTGCCTCCCGTGATGTTCTCCAGTTCGGCGTCGCCGAGTCTTAACACGTCCTTGAAATAGACTTCGACGTTACCCGCGCCCGTCAGCGTTTCGGCAAGAACAGGCTTGAGCGCCTCGTCGACGTCGAAGGATTTTACCTCGCCTGCGGCTTCCGCAAGCGCGCGCGTCAAAGTGCCGGCACCTGTGCCGATCTCCACCACGCAGTCGTTTTTGCCGACTCCCGCATCTCTGACGACAGCCTTTAAAAGTCCTGTGTCGGTGATAAAATTCTGTCCCAGACTCTTCTTGAATACGAAGCCGTGTCTCGAGAGGATTTCCGAAATTTCCATAATGTGTAAGACGTAAACCGAATAAGCCCGCCTGAAGCGAACATACTGTAAACGTACCGAAGATAAAATACCGAGGTACTTATGACGAAATTGCCCGACCGACAGTCGGGCAATTAAGTTTTACCGGATCCAACGGCTATTCGGCGGGGCTGAACTGATCCTTGCCTACTCCGCACAGCGGGCAGACGTAATCTTCGGGCAGATCTTCCCATTTGACGCCTTCGGCGTCCTCGTCGTACTCATATCCGCACACATCGCAAACGTATATCATACTATACCTCCGTTTTATATTTTTCGGGCAAGCCGATTTTTCAGATACCATAAGGAACATAAGCCTTGCACATGGCGAGCGTCAGCGCTTCCGTGAGCAGCGAACCATCCGTATCGCTGACTCCGGAAAAATCCACGTACACGGATTCGGTTTCGGTAACGAACACACCGCTGACCGTTTCGTAATAGAACGGACAAAACTCGCCGTTTTCGTCGGTGTACGAGTAGTCCTCCCTGGACGAACGGTAGCATAGTCTTTCTCCGAAAATACGCAGTTCCTCGTTGTATTCCCCGTAATAAGGTCTGTAGCCGGAGCCTGCGGGCACTATCCGGAGCGTCAGTTCGTCACCGTCCATGCCTTCGCGGACGTTCAAAAGGACCCTGACTATATAATACGTATCCTCGTCTTCGGTAACGTATGCCGACGCCGTCATGGAATCGGTCACAAAATCGAACGCTCCGACAAGCCCGTTCATTGTTTCACGGGCTTCGGCGCCTTTAAGGATCGTGCCGCCCTGTCCGAAAACAGGTTCCGACACGTCCGTATCCGTTGGCGGCATATCGTTCACGTTCCACTGCTCCGACACGGTACCGCCGCCGTCGTTGACTGGCAAAAACGAAAAGCCGACCGCCGCCGCCACGCACACAACTATGAATACCGTAATACATGCCGACACGGCGCGCGTCCGGGAGCCTGCTCCGCTTTCTTCGCCGCGCGTATCCATGGACACGCCGGACAATATCCTGCGGCGGAAACTTTCGTCGGTATATGCGGACAATTCCGATTCGGCATTGGCGTCTATTATCCTGTTTTTTTTCATATATTCTCTTTTCTTCTTCAAAACCGCTTGCGCGATACGTTTCGGGAACGGTTATCGTCCCCTGTGACTTCGTTAAAAATTATATCACAGTTATATCGTGAAGTACAGCATTATTATCTAAAACGGCAGCTGTGTGCGGATTGAAAATTTTTGACGCGTTCACTTCGAAAGCCGATCTCACCGAAGCCGAAACACCCGTTCCAACATACGCCGGACGTCAAACACGCTGCGATTATATTATTCCATAGCGAAACGCGCGTGTTTTACGCTTACGCTTGCCTATACGGTTCGGGTATTGTATAATGAAAACATTATGAAACAGAAAATAACCGAAGATCTTTATTATATCGGCGTGGCGGACAGGCGCATCAATCTGTTCGAGAACGTCTATCCGGTAAGCGAAGGCGTAACCTACAACTCCTATCTGCTTTCCGACGACAAAAACGTCGTTTTCGATACAGCGGACGGCGCTTACACCGGCGCATTCATGGCGAATCTGTCAGACGCGCTGGACGGCAGAAGTCCCGACTATCTCGTTATCAGCCACATGGAGCCCGATCACAGCGCTTCCGTAAAGGCGCTGGCGGAAAAATATCCCGAGATGCAGATAGTCGTCAACGCGAAATCCAAAGTTTTTTTGGAGGGCTTTTTCCCGTCGCTGACAAACCGGACCGTCGTCGTAAAAGAAGGCGATGAGCTTAGCATCGGAAAACACGTTCTGAAATTCGTTTTCGCGCCGATGGTGCATTGGCCGGAGGTGATGTTTACGTACGACGCTACGGACGGGACACTGTTTTCCGCGGACGCGTTCGGCTCGTTCGGAGCCTGCCATGCGGCGACCGAGGAGCGCATCTCCGACGGTTACGTATCCGAAGCCAGAAGATACTACACGAATATAGTGGGCAAATACGGCACTCAGGTGCTCGCCGCGTTGAAAAAAGCGTCAGGAATAGCAATCTCGCGCGTGTGCCCGCTGCACGGACAGATACTGCAGGGCGATGATATCGCCTTAATGACGGGACTGTACTTAAAATGGGCGTCATACACTCCCGAGGAACGCTCGGTCGCGGTCGCATACGCCTCGGTATACGGCAACACAAAAAAGGCCGCCGAATACCTGGCGGCGAAGCTGACGGCGTTGGGCGTAAAGAACGTCAGCGTTTACGACGTGTCCAGAACGCATTTTTCCTACATAATAGCCGATTGTTTCAAAAAAAGCCACATAGTGCTGGCGTCAGTCACATATAACGCCGGGATTTTCCCGACTATGGACAGCCTGGTCAGGGAAATAGTCCGTCACAACATCGTCAACAGGAAATTCGCCTTGATAGAAAACGGAAGCTGGGCGGCGCAGAGCGCAAAGCTCATGGCGGAGATAGTTTCGGAAATCAAAGGCACTTGTTTCGTGTCGGAGCCGGTATCCTTCCGTAGCACCCCCAAAGAAGACACCTTCTCGGCGCTGGATACACTGGCGGAAACGCTCGCAAAGGACGTAAATGGAGACTAAACCTCTCAGGAAGATCCTGGGAAGTATCCGCAAAGCCGCCGAGGACTACGACATGATCAGCGACGGCGACCACGTTGCCGTGGGACTTTCCGGCGGCAAGGACAGCCTCGTGCTGACGGCGGCGCTGGCGGTTTACCGCAAGTTCTCCGCTACCCGTTTTACGTTAAGCGCAATCAACGTGGATATGGGGCTGAAGGGCACCGAAGCCGAACGCGTACGTCTGAAAGCCTTTGTACGGGGGGAACTGGACGTCCCCTATTACGAAGTAAAAACGGATATCGCGGAAATAATTTTCGACGTGCGCAAAGAACCGAACCCGTGTTCGCTGTGCTCCAAAATGCGGCGCGGCGCGCTGAGTTCGGAATGCGTAAGAATTGGCGCCGGCAAGCTTGCGCTCGGGCATAACGCGGACGATATGGCGGAAACTTTCCTGCTGTCGCTTATATACGAGGGCAGGCTGAACACATTTCAGCCGATATCGTATATGTCACGCACGGGAATTACGGTAATCCGCCCCATGATATACGTTCCCGAAGCCGACGTTAAAGGCGCCGTCAACAAACTGGGACTCCCGGTGATGAACAACCCGTGCCCGGCAAACCACTTTACCGAACGCGAAAGGATGAAAAATCTTATCTCGTCGATATGCAGGGATATACCTTTCGCCAGGGACAGAATGATATCCGCCATCACCTCTCCGGAACGCTATTCACTTTTCCCGCCCCGCAATAAAGTCGACAAATAATTCGTATTCAGGTTACTTTATTTACGAAAACGGTTCCCCGAAAGGAACCGTTTTCGATTAGGAGAGCATGGATACTTTGTTTTACTTGTCCCCGAGAGTCAGATAATCGTACGGGCTTACCACTTCTCCGTTGAGTCTGACTTCGAAATGCAGATGGTCGCCGTCCGCCATTTCGCCGGTTGCGCTTACGCCTATCGCACCGAGTTGGGCAGATGCCGAAACTACCTGACCTTTGCTGACGACGGGTTCGTCAAGAGAACCGTAGAGCGTGCTGAGTCCGTCACCGTGATCCACCGTCACCACATAGCCGTTAAGCGCGTCGTAGGTTATATCGGACACTACTCCGTCGTATGCCGCGACCGCCATGGCGCCTTCCGCTCCCGCGAAATCTATGCCGGAATGGACGCGGTACTGTTTAAGAGTGGACGACCATACCAGACTGTCCATGGCATAGTCCTTGATGACCGTCCCGCTCGCCACGGGAATCGTAAAGACTATGGGTTCGGGTTCGGGTTCGGTATCGACGGGGGTATCGTCGTCGGGAGTGTTGACGTTACCGCCGGGCTGTTCCGTCACGTCGCCGGGAAGATTGGCGTCGGGCGCGGGAGCTTCGACGGAATCTTTACCGCCCAGTACGACCGCTACGGTTATCATGGCGGCGATCGCCAGGATACAGACCACCATTACGATATAATAAATGTTTTTCTTGAAAAACGCTTTTACCTTTTGGGTATTTGCTTTGCCTTTCATATCGACCTCCGAATTTGTGTTGATTGGATTATTGTCCGATTTTCGGAGTTTATACAGCCGATCTGAAAAAAGAGCGACTTTGTGCCGCTCCGGAATTTTAAACGTCGATTTATGCTTTTTTTAAGCTGTTATGCCGCTTTTCCTGCGCTTTCGAAGCGCTTTTTGGAAACGGCTTCGCCTATCAGCGAACCTATAGGAGTCACTATCATGGACTGCGCCATGCAGAACACGCCTATCATCGGGGATTTCTTGATGCCGAGCGTGACAAGCTCCGAGAAAGTGCTGCCGCCCGTAATAGCCCCGAAAACGAAGATAAGCGTGACCGTGGTGACCAAAGCCATGGTGATGGACACGTACGCACCGTATTTATTCGCGCGTTTCCAGTACAGCGCGTAAATATACGGTCCCAGAAAACAGCCTGCCAGCGTGCCCCAGGAAAGCGACATCAAGGTGACTATGGCGTCTACCTCGAATATCGCGAACAAAGCCGAGATCAGCACGAAAACGAAGCACAGAACGCGCGCCAGCACGTTGACCTGCCTGTCGGTGGCGTTACGCTTTATATAGCCGCGGTATATGTCCATACATACCGACGAACTGCTGACCAGCGCCAGCGAAGACAGCGTGGACATGCTGGCGGAAAGCACCAATACGAATATCAGTCCCAGCACCGCGTAACTCATCAGCTCGTTGCTTAAGAGGATATTGGGGATGATGTTCGAGGTATCCGCCGGAGCCTGGGGATAGAACAGCCTTGTCAGAGTACCGTTGAAATATGCGCCGCCCCCTACTATCAGTGCGAAAACCGTGGAGATAACGCTGCCCTGAACGACGGCGCGGTCGTTGCGGATGGCAAAGAATTTCTGTACCGACTGCGGCACCGCCCAGATACCGAACGAAGTCAGCAGTATATTGAATATCAGCTGCACGCCGGGCGCGTCGAACCAATACTCCGTAGCCGTTTCGGTCGCGGACGGGAAAAATCCGTACCCGGAATCTATAAGCTTCTTCAGACCGTTTATGCCGTTCACCTCGGGCGCTTTCAGCATCAATACTATCATGACGACGACTCCGATAAGCATTATGATGCCCTGAATGAAGTTGGACACGGCGTTTGCAAAGTATCCGCCCGCAAACAGATACACGCCGACAAGCACAGCCATTATCACCACGCACCAGACGAAATCCAATCCGAACACCGCTTCGGAAAGATAGCCTATGCCCTGGTAAACGCTGGTGGAATACGGAATAAGGAAAATAAAAATGACTATCGCCGCGTATAGCTTGATATGCCCGGAGTTGTAGCGTTTTTCAAACATTTCCGCCATGGTTGTGGCTTTGTACTCCAGACTGAGGTTCCTGGTGCGTTTTGCAAGCACCAGCCACGCGACGAGCGAACCTATTATCGCGTTCGCAATGCCTATCCATACCGCGCCCAGTCCCAGACTGAGTCCGAACGTACCCGCATAACCGATAAAAACGACGGCGGAAAAATAGGTCGTGCCGTAAGCGAACGCGCTCATCCAGCCGCCCATTCCCCTCTCGCCCAGCAAAAATCCGTCCAGGCTTTTGCTTTTTTTATAGGTGATGGCTCCGACCGTCGCCATCGCGACGACGAATAAAGCTAAAATCAAATACGCGGACCACACTTTTCCGGTCACCATCAGCATTGAATTTTCCATGCGGACATTATACAATATAAGATTTTATAAAATCAATTTTTTTAGCATAATAATAAATTTAAAGAAGATTCAGACTGCTTTTTAAAACGGAGTGCCTTCAACAGGCACCCCGTAAAACCGATATAATGCTCATTAAACGGTAAAAAAACTATTGTACGTAGTGCCTGACGCGCAGCTCCACGCCTACCGCGGCGGCGATGTCGCGCGCCTTGGATATTTCGTCCGCGCTCACGACGTCGACTATCGAAAACACCACTTTGGGAACGTACTTTTTACACTCCCCCGCAAAGTCCAGCATCGCGTAAAACGCCTTTTCCCCGAATTCGCTGTGGCATAGCTGCTGGTACGCTTTGGCATCGGTCGCGTTCAGCGATACGTTTACGGTATCCAGTCTGCCGCAGAGTCTTTCCGGAACGCCCTCTCCCGCTATCAGCGCCGCCTGACCGTTGGTGTTTACGCGCGTAGGCTTGCCTTTACTCTTGACGTACTCTGCGACCTCCAGCATAACGTCCAGCCTGTACATCGGCTCGCCGTAGCCGCAAAACACCACTTCCTCGGCTGAGTCCAGATCCTCGAAAGAGTTAATGATCTCTTCGGCGCTCGGCTCGCGGCTCAGCCACAGTCCTATATCCTTGAACGCGTCCGTTCTCCTGACGCAGAATTCGCAGTCGTTGGAGCAGCGGTTGGTGAGATTGACGTAAATTTTATTGCCTATTCTGTAAGTGTAAGTGTCCATATCCTATATATTAAACAATGTTTTCGCGTTTTTATAAGTTACTTCCTCGACGCATATATCCTGTCGCCACTCCTGGATTTTATCCCTGACCAGCCCGATATATTCGGGTCGGTTGTCTTTTCCCCTGAACGGCACGGGCGTCATATAAGGGCAGTCGGTTTCGAGAAGCAGTCTCTCTGCCGGCACCGCGCGCACGACGTCGGACTTGGAAAAGTTTTTGAACGTCACCGCGCCGCCGAAAGCTATGTACAGCCCAAGCCTGACGAATTCACGCATGCTTTCCGCGCTGCCCGAATAACAATGCATGACCCCCGAATACGCCAGTCGGGAAGCGTATCCTTTCAATATCGACAGCGCGTCGCCGTATGCGTCGCGCACATGCACGATTATCGGCTTTTTCAAGGAATACGCCAGCTCTATCTGCTCGGCAAAAACTCTTTTCTGGGTTTCGCGGTCGCTCAGATCATAATAATAATCCAGCCCGATCTCGCCTATCGCAACGCATTTCGGCAGCTTTGCAAGCTCTTCGAAAAGCGCGTAATCGCCGCTGGAAGCGGAATCGGAGTCGTGCGGATGTATACCGACGGAAGCGTAATACGCCTCATACGAGTCCGCAAGCCGTACGGCATGCTTGGACGAGTCGCGGTCGAAGCCGACCACTACGGCTTTTTCTATTCCCGCGGCGTGCAATCCGTCGTGGATATCCGCGGCGAAAGGCAGCAGCCTTTCGTCGTTGACGTGAGCGTGCGTGTCGATAAGCATTTTACGAAATCGAAGAACCCGGAGCGACCTCTTTTTCGGCGGTCAGCAAAACCACGTTACCGTCGTCCTCGGCGCACAGCAGCATTCCTTCGCTCATCTCGCCCGCCAGACGCGCGGGCTTCAGATTGGATACCACGACCACGGTCTTGCCGACCATTTCTTCGGGCGTGTACCACTTGGCGATACCGCTCAGGATCGTGCGCGTTTCGGCACCGATAACGACCGTGTTTTTCAAAAGCTTCTTGCTGTTTGCCATTCTTTCGCAGGCCGTGATCTTGCCGATCTTCAGTCTGACTTTTGCAAAATCCTCTATTCCTATGGTCTCTGCCTCTGCGGCCAAGGGCTTTTCTTCTTTTTTGGGTTCAGCCTTGTTTTCGGCTGCGTGACGTTCCTCGTACATCTTGTCTACGTCCTCCAACACTTTCTTTACGTCAAGTCTGTTGAACAGCTTTTCGCTGTTTTGGGTTACCTTTGTGCCGTTTTTCAGCAGCCCGAATTTATCAAGATCGGTATACGCTCTCGGTTTGACGTTCAGCTCGGCGAATACTTTTTCGGCTGTAGCCGGCATCGCCGGAGCGATAAGCGACGTACCTATTATGATGGTTTCGGTCAGGTTATACAGCACGGTTTTCAGCCTCGGTGCGGAAGCGGGATCCTTTGCCAGTATCCACGGCGCGGTCTCGTCGATGTATTTGTTGGCGCGTCTGAACAAAAGGAAAATTTCTTCCAGCGCGTCCGCCACGCGGAATTCTTCCAAGAGCTTTTCGGTTCTGCCTTTGAGACCGACCGCGGCGCTTATCAGTTCGTCGTCCGGCGCATCTGTTGCGTTGCCGTTTTCGACGATGCCGTCAAAATATTTTACGCTCATGGCTACGGTGCGGCTGACCAGGTTGCCGTACACGTTGGCAAGGTCGTTGTTGACCTTTTCCGCAACAGCTTCCCAACCTATAGTGCCGTCGTTGTCGAAAGGCATTTCGTTCAACAGATAATATCTGACCGCGTCCACGCCGAAAAATCTGACCAGATCGTCGGCATATATCACGTTGCCTTTGGATTTCGACATTTTGCCGCCTTCCATCAGCAGCCACGGATGCCCGAACACCTTTTCGGGCAGCGGTATCCCTGCAGCCATAAGGAATATCGGCCAGTATATGGTATGGAAACGCACTATATCCTTGCCTATAACGTGGACGTCGCAGGGCCAGTATTTTTCAAAGTCCTTGCCGCCCTTCTCGCCGTCGTATCCCAGTCCGGTAACGTAATTGAACAGCGCGTCCAGCCATACGTACACGACGTGCTTCGAATCGAAATCCACGGGAATGCCCCATTTGAAGGTCGAACGCGAAACACACAGATCCTGAAGCCCGGGTTTGAGGAAATTGTTTATCATTTCGTTTTTGCGCGACGCGGGCACTATGAATCCTGGGTGTTCGTCGTAATATTTCAGCAGCTTGTCCGCATACTTCGACATACGGAAAAAATAAGCTTCTTCTTCGGCTTCCTTGACTTCCCTGCCGCAGTCCGGGCACTTGCCGTCCACCAGCTGGGACTCCGTCCAGAACGACTCGCAGGGCGTACAGTACCAGCCCTTGTAGGAGCCTTTGTATATATCTCCTTGGTCATAAAGACGTTTAAATATCTTCTGAACGGCTTTTTCGTGGTCGGTATCCGTAGTACGGATGAAACGGTCGTAGCTGACGTTCATCAGATCCCATATCCTTTTGATTTCGCCTGCGACGCCGTCCACGAACTGTTTGGGAGTAACGCCTCCTGCCGCCGCTTTTTCTTCGATTTTCTGACCGTGTTCGTCCGTTCCCGTCTGGAAACGCACGTCATAGCCCTGGAGCCTTTTGTAGCGCGCCAGAAAATCCGTAAGAACTATTTCGTACACGTTGCCGATATGCGGCGTGCCCGAAGTATAAGCTATAGCGGTCGTAAGATAATATGTGGGTTTTTCCATAAGTGCACCTCTTTTGAAGATTATAATAACACTTTTACTCGGAATAGTAAATTGATTTGGCACATTAAAACGAGCGCGCCCGCATAATTGCGTACGCGGTTAGCGGAATACGTAAAAACGCCGCCGCGGCGAATAGTTTTCGGCGGCTTGGAAACAATCATTGTAAAAAAGGAATAACTATGAGTGGAGAAGTAATAATGGTAAAGCGCGGCGAAATATACTACGCGGACCTCAGTCCGGTCGTAGGCTCCGAACAAGGCGGAGTCCGTCCCGTGCTGATCGTTCAAAACGACGTGGGCAACCGCTTTTCCCCTACGGTGATTGCCGCCGCAATAACTTCCAAAATGGACAAGGCAAAGCTGCCTACGCACGTGGAGCTGACGCGTTCCAACGGTCTGCAGAAGGATTCCGTGCTACTGCTCGAACAGCTGCGTACCATAGACAAAACGCGCCTCGGCGCCAGAGTCGGCGAAGTAGGCGCTGAGACCATGCAAAAAATCAACAACGCCCTGCTGATAAGCCTGGGCTTTTTCTGATCTGCGCGTTTCGGGTAACCGTATCCCGCAAATCGGGATATATTAATAAAAAAATCATTATGCGGCGCGGATAAACCGCGCCGCATAAATTACTCGGAAATGTCTTCTATGACTCTTCTTGCGGTCTCGTATTCGAAGCCGCGCCAGATAAGGTAACGCAAAACTCTTTCCTTGGCTTTGGGCGTTCTGAGCTTCTTGTCGCGGTCCTCAGTGCGTTTCACGGCAAGCGCCAGCGCGCGTTCGTATTCGTCGCCGAGGTCGGCTTTTTCCAGAGTCTTGGCCACTATGACGTCGGAAACGCCTCGCTGTTTCAGTTCGCGTCTTAAACGGTGTTCGCCGGTGGCTTTGTAACGGTCCGAAACGTAGTTCTCGGCATACTGTTCATCGGATAAATAGCCGTATTCCAACGCCATATTCACCGCTTTATCGACGTTTTCGTGGCTGTAGCCTTTACTTAGAAGATAGCTTTTGGCTCCCGCCTCAGTCCACGATCTTCTGGAGATCATATCGAACAGATACTTTTTGCAAAGGCAGAAATCGTTAAGTTTGCAAAAATCGGCAAAGCTGTCGTCATCCATCTCGCCTTCTTTCAGGCGGACTTTAGCGGCGGCTTCCAGGGATATCTTCATGCGTTCGCCGTTCACTACTGCGTAACATTTACTTCCTCGTTTTACGATCGTTTCAAAATTTTTCATGTTATTATTTTAACCGACAACGGTTTGCCTGTCACAAAACATTATCGGCGGTTCGCTGTTTTTTTATAATATTTTTAAAAATCTCTGCGGCTTTCGTTTTCTTCGCGCGGATCCCAATAGTCGTCGCGCGCTTTGCGCTTAAGCTGAAGTATCCTTTCGTTGACGCTCATGTAAAGCACTCCGGATATCGCCACCAGCACTCCCATGCCGCACAAAACGCCGCCCAGAGTCTGGCTGTGGTCGTCCACGAATATCAGGCACATCACTCCCGCATACGCCAACGCGATAGCCGCCAGCACGAACGCGGCGGCTTTCCGCATGAGTTTAAGATGGTATTTAAGCGCCTTTTCGCCTTTGGGTTCGTAACGGTAAGTCGGCATGAGCCGTCCTCCTTTTCCGAAAAACATCAATACCGTCACGACAAGCAGCGCCGCTAAAACCGCATGAGTTATAACAAGCGCCACTATCTCGCTTTTTCCCATAGTCGACCTCCCGTCCTAAGCGAAAGTAAAGCCGTCTTTTTGCAATTTGGCTATCTGCAGACGCAGCTGCTCTATGAATTCGCGGTTGGTTTTGGTACGCATCATCATCTGAATAAGGTTTTCGGTGGCCTCCTGTACGTCGCCTGCCGAAAGCATCTTCCTGACCGCCCAGATCCCTTCCAGCTCCTTTTGCTCCAGCAGCAACTCCTCGCGTCTGGTGCCGCTGCGGTTAAGGTCGATGGCGGGGAATATCCTCTTTTCGCTGAGCTTCCTGTCAAGATGGATCTCCATGTTGCCGGTGCCTTTGAATTCCTCATAGATAACGTCGTCCATGCGACTGCCCGTATCCACCAAAGCCGTGGCGATTATCGTCAGACTGCCGCCGTTTTCGATGTTTCGCGCCGCTCCGAAAAAGCGTTTGGGCGCATAAAGCGATCCGGGATCTATACCGCCGCTGAGCGTCCTGCCCGTAGGCGTGATGGTCAGGTTGTACGCCCTTGCCAGACGCGTCAGCGAATCCATGAGTATTACGACGTCTTTGCCCAGTTCCACCAGACGCTTGGCCCTTTCCAGCACCAGTTCGGCAGCTTTGGTATGATGTTCGGGCATTTCGTCGAAAGTGGAATACACCACCTCGCCTCGGATGCTCCTTTGCATATCGGTAACTTCCTCCGGACGCTCATCCACCAAAAGCACCATAAGATGCGCTTCGGGATAATTTATAGAAATGCTGTTGGCAATCTTTTTGAGCAGCGTAGTCTTTCCCGCTTTGGGCGGGGAAACGATCATGGCGCGCTGACCTTTGCCTATCGGAGCGACAAGGTCGATCGCCCTTATGGCAAAATCCGCGGCGGAAGTTGCAAGCTCTAGTCTGAAACGCTCGTCGGGATAAATCGGCACAAGAGATTCGAACGCCGGACGCTTGAACGCAAGAGCGGGATCCATACCGTTCACGCTGATGATTTCCTGTACGTTGAGCGGACGGTTCTCGGCAAGTTTTTTTGCGGTGGCTTTAACGTAATCGCCCTTTCTGAGCCCGGCTTTCCTTATTTTGGGAGCGGCGATATATGCGTCGCCCTCGCCCTGCTCGTAGTTTTTGGAACGGAGAAATCCGTAACCGTCCTGGCAGATTTCCAGTACGCCTTCCCTTTCTTTTATTTCTTCTTCCTCTGCCGCAACGGCGTTTTCACGAGAGACGCGTTCGGATTTGTCCGTGCCTTCCTGTCGCTCGTTTTTGTATTCTCGGCTACCGTTTTTGGCATATTCCTTTTTAGAAAAACCTTCGGGTTTTTTGCCCGGGTCAAAGTCGGAAGCCGCGTTGTGATATTGTTTTGCCGCGCGGGATTTATAGTCGTAGTTATCCCTGGCGGCAGCGCTTTCCTCCTTGGGGGTATCCTCGACGACATATTCGCCCGGTGCTACGCCTGCGGGGAAGCTGATGTTTATCTGTGCGCTCTTCGGCGGTCTGCCGCGACGTTTGACCGGCTTGACCTCGTCGGTTTCCGGGATATCCTCGCATTCGAGTATATATTTTACCAGTTCGGATTTCCTTTTGTCCGTGGGGGAATTGTGTCCTAGGCGTCTTGCCAGATTGCGCAGCTCGAAAATACTCATATTATCCAGCTGTTCCGCCGTGAACGGATTAACCATTTTATACCTCCTTGAGAAGCGATTGTTTGAATTTATGCTTTGCCCGACCGTAAATTGGTCAAACGCAGCGTGCGTTTACCGATATGATACTTTCGGATACGATTATACGTGCGATCTCCGTCTCCCATAATGCGGGAAACGACTTAAACTGAAAGTATATTATCCCTTTTGCGGGACGCGCCCGCCCGCAGCGTCACGGGCGGTGTTCAATAAATTTTTTTGGGTACTATTACCCTGGTCTTTTCGCCGTCGAAATCGGTACGGTCGAATTCCAGCGCAGACGTGTCGGCGTACTCGATGTCTTCTTTCGGGAACAGATCCAGAAACTCGTCGAGTTCGTCGAACTGCGTGCGGTAGCCGTCCATCATGTAATGCATGGGTATGACTACGTCCGGCATAAGACGGTCTACGTATTCCTTTGCCTGAACGGCGTCTATGGTAAACCTGCCGCCGACGGGTATCAGCAGCACGTTGATGGAGCCTATAAGCTCTGCGAGCATCGGGCTGAGATCCTCGCCGATGTCGCCCAGGTGGCATACTTCCACGCCGTCCATTCTGATACGGAAAACGACGTTCTTTCCGCGAAGAAGTCCTTTTTTGTCGTCGTGATAGCTCTTGAATCCGAAAATATCCACACCGTCCACGCCGTGGTCGCCGGGCGTGTTCACCAGCATGCGGTATTCTTTGACCGCACCCACACAGTTATGATCGAAATGATCGTGGCTGACCGTGACGATATCGGCGCTGACTTCGGGGAAAGAGATTCCCACTTCTTCCGCGTTGAAAGGATCGGTCACCAAACTGACGCCCGTGCTTTCCGTTAATTTAAAAGAACTGTGTCCCAGCCATTCTATTTTCATATTTCTCCGAATTATGCGAGTGTGTTGTAAATTTTCTTCGAATATTTATTGCCTTTATACCGGTTTTATATCCCGACCGGGCAACCTGAGTGAGCTTTCTTTTGATTATTATAATATATTCTATTGCATTTTGCAATAAGTTTTACATTATTCCGCGAAATAACGCCGGCGGCTAGATTTCCGGCTCCGGTTCGCACTTCATGTGCATAAGCGTCATGGTTTCGCTTTCGCCGCGGAATATTATTTTACAAATCAAAGTGCATTTCGCACCGCTTTCGCTGAAGGACAGCTCCATCTGGAAAGTCGAAACTTCCACCTCGAAGTCCCCGAAATATATATCCGCACACCAGCCGTTTGCGCGGCGCGTCATTACGTAAAGCTCTTTTTCGTACTCGCCGGGTCTGGACAAAACGGGAAGTTCCCTGTAAAGGGAAATCTTCCCGCTGTTCAAGCCGATAATGTAATCCACCCCGTCAAGGTCGAACAGTATCTGCGCTCTGCCGTCCTCGTAAACATATTCGCAGTTCAGATGTATGATATTGAACGGCAGCGAGTCGTTGCCGGGCGTCAGAGTCAGCTTCGCTTTCATGCCTTGCCCAAAAGCTCGTGTATTCTGTCGGAGCTGTTGAGGAGCGGAGAAACGGATTTGTTCTGGTTGCAAGCCGAGATTATATAACTGATGTATTTGGACAGATCGGCGCAGATGAACCAGCTCCTGCTCAGAAGCTCGGGACTGTTGTAGGTCAGGTTCGTGCTGATGACGGAGGTGAACAGTCCTTCCTCGTAAGCCTTGTCGAATTTGTCGAAGCCCTCCGTAAACAGCGCGTAGGTCGCGGTCAGGAATATTTTGCCGCAACCTTTTTCCTTAAGCTCGCGGCAAAGCCTCAGCACCGAGTCGCCGGTAGCGATAATGTCGTCCGCCACCAATATGTCCTTGTCTTTCACCTTGGTGCCGATATATTCGTGGGCGACTATAGGATTCCTGCCGTTGACTATCGTGGTATAGTCGCGGCGCTTATAGAACATTCCGAGATCGACTCCGAGTATCGAAGCGTAATAGATGTTTCTGTTCATCGCGCCTTCATCGGGCGAAACTATCATGAAATGCTTGTCGTCGAACTCGATATTGGGATACTGCGACATCAGCGCTTTCATTATCTGGTACGTGGGGAAGAAGTTGTCAAAGCCCATGAGCGGCACCGCGTTCTGAATGCGGGGATCGTGCGCGTCGAACGTGATGATGTCCTTTACGCCCATCGAATACAGCTCCTGAAGCATCTGGGCGCCGTCAAGCGACTCCCTGGAATTTCTGCGGTGCTGTCTGCCGCCGTACAGCAGCGGCATTATCACGGTTATCCTCTCGGCTTTTCCGCCCGCCGCGCTGATGATCCTTTTCAGATCCGCATAGTGGTCGTCGGGCGACATGGAATTTGTCCTGCCGAAAAGGTTATAGGTACAGTTATAGTTTCCCACGTCGACCAATACGTACACGTCGTAGCCGCGGACGGAGTCCTCCAGCATACCTTTAGCGTCGCCCGTGGTGAAACGGGGGCAATGATTTTCTATTATAAAAGATTTTTTCTTGAATTTCGGGTTTTTGTTACCGACGTCCCGATTGTACCATTCGACCAGATAATTGTCGATACGTTTTCCAAGCTCCTTGGCGCCTTCAAGGGCTATCAGCCCCAAAGGCGCAACGGGAGACGCGTCTTCGAATACTTCCGTAAAAAATGTAGGCATGTTTCCTCCGAGTTATCCCGAGTTTGTCTGAATTGTATCATAACGCCTGTCCGAAAGCAACCTTAACGGCGGCATTCGATCAGGTTTGTCTGAAACGGCTTTCGGCGGTATCGTCGTCGCGGTTCTCGTCGGACACGCCGGCGAACTGCGCGTTGTATAATTCGTAATAGAAACCTTTCTTCGCCATCAGCGTTTCGTGATTGCCCTGCTCCACGACGTCGCCGTGGTTCATGACGAGTATGACCGCCGCGTGCTTGATGGTGGACAGTCTGTGCGCGATAACGAAGCTCGTTTTGTCCTTCATCATCGCCAGCATGGCGCTCTGAACGTATTTTTCGGTTCTGGTATCTACGGAGCTGGTCGCTTCGTCCAGGATTATGATGCGCGGTTTTTTGAGGATCGCGCGCGCTATCGTAAGCAGCTGCCGCTGTCCCGCGCTGATGTTGGTGGCGCCCTCTTTCAGGACAGTGTCGTAGCCGTTCTCCATCGTGACTATGAATTGGTCGGCGTGCGCCTCTTTGGCGGCTTCTATAATTTCCTCGCGCGTCGCCCCGGGATTGCCGTAGGCGATATTGTCTGCAACAGTGCCGTTAAACAGCCACGTATCCTGCAGCACCATGCCGTACAGCGACCTCAGATCGTTCCTGGAATATTCCGTGATATCGACGCCGTCTATCAGTATCCTTCCCTTGTCGATATCGTAGAATCTCATCAGCAAATTCACCAAAGTCGTCTTTCCGGCACCCGTAGGCCCTACTATGGCTATCGATTCGCCGGCGTTTACGTGCAGTGACAGATCGGTTATCAGCGGTTTGTCCTTGTCGTAGGAGAACGCCACGTGCTCGATGTCCACTCTGCCTTCACACTCGCTTACCGATATAGAACGGCTGCCTTCCTCGCTCATTTCTTCGAGGTCGAATACCTGGAATACGCGTTCTGCCGCGGCGATCGAGGACTGGATGGTGTTGGCTATGTTGGAGATGTTCTCGATGGGCTGCGCGAACTGTCTGGTATAGGACAACAGCGCCTGGATGTCGCCTATCGTTATTAGACCGCCGCCCGCTCTGAGACCGCCGCCCACGCAGATACCCACATAACAGAGGTTGTCTATGAATTTTATGCTGGGCAGAATTATGCTTGCGAGGAACTGCGAGCGCCTGGTGGCTTTTTTAAGCTCTTTGTTGATCTTCTCGTAGGTCTCGATGCTTTCCTTTTCGTGGTTGTACAGCTTGACGACGTGATGCGCGGTATACATTTCCTCGATATGCCCGTTCAATACGCCGATGCGTTCCTGCTGCCTGGCAAATTCCTTCTGCGACTTTTTGACGATCACCGCCGACACGACTATCAGCATAGGCAGACTCACCAGCGCGATTATGGACAGCAGCCAGTCTATTCTCACCATCATTATAAATACGCCGATGACCGTAGTGACGCCGGTTATGATCTGGTTGATGCTGTCCTGCAGGGTCAGCGAGATCATTTCGATATCGATGGTGAAACGCGCTATCACGTCGCCCGTAGGAGTGGCGTCGAAATATGACAGCGGCACCTTGTCGAGCTTTTGCTTGACGTCGTTACGCATGCGTCTGACGACGCGCTGGCTCATCGAGGCGGCGATCAGACCGCTGGTGAACTGGAACAGCGCATTCAGAACGTACAGCGCGCCGCAGGTAAGCAATATGGGCGCTATATACGAATACAGCTGGTTGTTGCCGTCCGGGGGCCTGCCGATATCGATAAAATATTCTATACTGTCCGCAAGACAGTTGGTGACCTTCTTCATGATGTCGGGCACCCAGATGGCAAACCATGCGCCTATCCCGGCGATAAGGATCATCGCGATAAGCATCGGATACTGCGGCTTCAGATATTTAATGAGCCTGACTACGGTAGCGCGGAAGTTTTCGGCTTTGTCGACCTCTTTGATCTCGGGACCGCCCACTCCCAGGGCGCGCCCTAAATCCAGCCCGGAGCTTTGCTGTTGTTCGCGTTGGACGAGGCCGTTGTTTTCGTTTTCGTTCATAGCCCGAGTTCCTCCTCGCTCATTTGCGAAAGCGCTATATCGCGGTACAGTTTGCAGTTACGTATCAGATCCTGATGCTTGCCCTGACCGACGATATTTCCCGCGTCCATTACGATGATGTTGTCCGCGTCCATTATGGTACCTATACGCTGCGCCACTATTATCGTGGCGGATTCCCTGGTTATCTCTTTCAAAGCCGTTCTCAGATTTTTATCGGTACGGAAATCCAACGCCGAGAACGAATCGTCGAATACCAGAAGTTCCGGCTTTCTGATGATAGCCCTGGCAATAGCCAGTCTTTGCCTCTGACCGCCCGAGAAGTTGCCGCCGCCCTGTTCCACCTTGGCGTCGAGTCCTCCCTCCTTTTCGCGCACGAAAGCATCGGACTGCGCTATTCTCAGCGCTTCCCAGCAATCCTCGTCGGTTGCGTCGGGCTTGCCGTATTGAAGATTGGAACGGATCGTGCCGCTCATCAGTACCGAACGCTGTGGCACGAAGCCCATCTTATCGCGCAGCTCGGACTGGACGTAATCTTTTACGTTGACGCCGTCAAAGAGTATTTCGCCCTTCTGCACGTCGTAAAAATGCGGTATCAGATTTATAATGGCGGATTTACCGGAGCCCGTGCCGCCCACGATGGCGGTAACTTTACCCTTTTCCGCAACGAAATCGATGTCGTTAAGTATGTAATGCTCGGCTTCGGGTGAGAACTTGAAATAGACGTGCCTGAACCTTACGGTACCCGACTCCGTATAGTTGCGGTCCGGATTTTCGGGATCCTTAATCTTGTTTGAGGTATCCAGAACTTCCAGAATACGTTTTGCGGACGCCGTTGCCCTCGGGAACATCACGAACACCGTGGCAAGCATGACCAACGCCAGCATTATCTGGGTCATGTACTGTATGACCGCCATCATGTCGCCGACGTTGATCTCTCCGGAATCGACGACTCCCGCCACCTGCTGGCTGGCGCGCCACACCACGCCCACCATGGAACAGTTCATTACGACCGAGATCAGCGGAGCAAGCACCGCGCACCATTTGTTGACCGTGATGGCAGTCTTGGTCAAGCTGTTGTTGACTTTGCTGAAACGCTCGTTTTCGGACTGCTGTTTGTTGAACGCCCTGACGACGCGGATACCCGTCAGTCCTTCTCTGGTGATGAGGGTCAGTCTGTCGACCTTGTTCTGTATGACTTGGAACAGCGGGTACACGACCTTGGCAGCCACGACGGACGCGATGACCAGTATCGGTATGTCGTAGAACAATACGCTGGTCATATAGAACGACTTTTCCGCCGACATTATAAAGCCGCCGATAAGCGTGATCGGCGCGATAAGCCCGGTCCTGAGAATAAGCAGGAACACCTGCTGGATCTGGTTAACGTCGTTGGTGGAACGCGTTATAAGGCTGGCGGTGGAGAAATCGTCGAATTCCGCAAGCGAGAAGGTCTCGACCTTGCCGAACACCTTGCTGCGGATGATTGCCGAGAAATTAGCCGCAAGACGGCTGGAGAACATGGCGGCGAGTATGGCTGCCGCACAGGCGCCCACAGTAAGCAGCAGCATCAGACCGCCGCGCTTCAGTATAAACGTCATGTCGTCGGTCTGCGTGGTCTTTCCGTCGGGCAGCATCATGTCCTTGTACGTTTTGAACTGCACCACCGCGGAGCCGTAACGCGCCACGGTATCGTTTTCGAATTCCTCCTCGAATTCCTGCTGGGAGCTGCCGGTCGCGGACAACGTCAGATAATTGCCTATCCTTGCCCAGAACCTCCTCCACTCCGAAACGAAAGTCCCGCCGTCACGCATGGGAGCGGAATAGACGGTGTTGCCGTTCTCGTCCACGGATGAGGTTATGTAGTTTTCCAGCTCCTTGATGATGCGCGAAGCACGCTTGTTCTGGTACCTCAAAAGGTGGCTGAGGTATACCATATCGTCGGATTCGGAATAGAATATGACGAGGTTGTTTATCGACGTGCGTATCGAATTAATCTCCTCGGAGGTGAACTCGTCGTAATGCTTGTTATTGGTTATCAGCGCGTCCGTCAGGATATCTGCGTTGTACCGGCGCGCCATTTCGCGCGCGTCGTCGTCGGACATTCCGCGCTTGGTTTCCACCCATTTTTCGCCCACGTACTTGTAAGCGTAGGAAAGCACGTTGTTGCAGATGATGACCTCGTAGTCGGGCATCGCGTCGGGACGTCCCGTATATGAATCTTCGGCGGAATAAACTTCGTTGCCGTCCTTGTCGGAGTAAACGTAAATAAGTTTCGTGGGATCCAGCGCCTGACCGAATTCGTCGGTGGCTATGCGGTTGCCGTCTTTATCTATCGGGATGGGCATGAGATTGCCGTAAACGGAGTGCTTCATCCTGCTGACGCACGCCGTCAGTATCCTGCGGTTGGAATCGGACGCCATGGCGTCGGATTCTTCGTCGCGCGGATCCTGGTTCAGCAGATCGTTGACGGCGATGTCTCCGTCGTTGATTTTTATGGAAATGGGATTTTCGGTATCGACTGCTATTCCGCTATTGTTATAATCGTACTCGAATACCAGTAAAATATTGATAACGTCGGATATTTCGGCGCGCTCATCGTCGGTAAAATATTCGCCGTTGAAGTCGGGAGTCCATTCCTCCCACTCGGCTTCGGGGATGTTGGCGTCGCGCCACTCGAAAGCCTGACGCTGATATATTTCCAGCCCCTCCAGAAACGGCGTGAGCACGTTGTCGAACAATTCCTTGGAATCCTTGACCGGGATATCGCGGAAAACGAAATCGATGATGATGTCGTCGCCCTCTTCTTCTTCGATGGCGTCGGCAAGATCGTAGGTGGTAAACCCGTCCACCATCTCGAACACGGGAATAGTATCCTCGTCGTACCCCTTGAGCGTAGCGTCGGACTCCACCGCCGCAAGCGACGAAGGTCTTTCCATTTCCTCGTATTTATAAAGGGGTTCGTAATCGATATAAATGCCGTCGTCTATGATTTCGGACATTTTTTCCGGGAGATACAATTCCGCAACGGCCTGCCCCGTAACAAGCAGTACAATGGCGACGAAAACCCACGCCATCGGCTTTAAATTGCGGAAAAGACGAAACATACCGTTTTTCTCCTGCCACTAAATAATATTTATAATCTATCTTAACACAGCCGCGCGAAATAGTCAATAAGTACGGAATATATCCGTCGGATAATTCGCATGCGCGCTTGCACGTATGTGAACTTATTTGTTTCCGGCTTCGGCTTTCTTCCTCAGCTCCCTGATCTGAGCAAGCCTCGAGGCGAATTTGGGTTCAACTCCCTCGTTGCCGGGGATATAGTATACGCGGTCTTTCAGCGAATCGGGAAGACATTGCATGTCGGTTATCTTGTCGTCGAAATCGTGGGCGAATTTATAGCCCTTACCGTAGCCCAGCTCTTTCATCAGCGACGTCGGAGCGTTTCTTATGACCAACGGCACCGGCTCCGCAGTCGTGTTCAGAGCGTCGGATCTGGCGCGCATGTACGCCACGTCCACCGCGTTCGACTTGGGCGCCATAGCCATATACAACACCGCTTCGGTCAGATGCACGCTGCATTCGGGCATTCCGATAAAATGACACGCCTGATACGCCGCCACGGCTATCTCCAACGCCCTGGGATCGGCAAGTCCTATGTCCTCGGAAGCAAACCGCGTCACCCGCCTGGCTATGTACAGCGGATCCTCCCCCGCCTCCAGCATCCTGGCAAGCCAGTAGACCGCGGCGTCGGGGTCGGAGTTGCGCATGGATTTATGCAGCGCGGAAATGACGTTGTAATGCTCCTCGCCGCCCTTGTCGTACAAAAGCGATTTCCTGGATATGCACTGCGACAGCGTCTCGCGCGTCACGCGAACGACGTCGCCGTCGGATTCGCCGTTGAGCACCGCCATTTCCAGCGTGGACAGCGCGCCTCTGGCGTCGCCGTCGGCAAATTCGGCTATTGCTTTTATTTCGTCGGGACCTATTTCCACACGCTGTTTCCCGAAGCCCCTTTCGTCGTCCAGCGCCCTCAGCAGAAGCTGCTCGATCTCATCCGACTTCAGCGGCTGAAGCACGAATACCTTGCAGCGCGACAAAAGCGCGCCGTTGACCTCGAACGACGGGTTCTCGGTAGTTGCTCCGATCAGGATTATGCTCCCTTTTTCGACATAGGGCAGGAACGCGTCCTGCTGCGCCTTGTTGAAACGGTGGATCTCGTCTACGAACAGTATGGTCTTTTCGCCGAAACGGCGCCGTTTCTCGGCGGATTCCATGACCTGTTTGATTTCCTTGATACCGCTGGTGACAGCCGAAAAATCTATGAACTCTGCCCTGGTCTTACGGGCTATGATACGGGCAAGCGTGGTCTTGCCCACTCCCGGCGGACCCCAAAAGATCATCGAACCGATCTTGTCGTTCTCGATCAGACGCCTCAATACCTTCCCCTCGCCAAGCAGATGTTTCTGCCCGGCATACTCGTCCAGATTTTCCGGACGCATCCTGGCGGCGAGGGGCAGGTCTTCGTTTTTAGAAAAAAAAGTGTATTCTTCCATATCGTCGATACGCGCCCCCGAAAGTGCCGGGGGCGCGTCGGTATTTTAAACGAAAGCGTTAATTACCGGCAGTGTCACAGCCGAATTCGTATACGACTCCTTCGTACGGCTTGAGCAGTATGGAATCTCCCAGCACCGCGTCCTGGGTGTCCCACGAACCCATGACCAGTCCGGCGCCGCGCGCTCCGGGGATCGTGTCTACGTTCAATACGACTTTCTTCTCTTTGAAATTACAAATCGTTATGTAGCCTCGGCTACCTAATTGGCGCACAAAACAGTACACGCTCTTATTGGAGTTGAAGTACTCCGTATATGATCCGTCGCGTATTATTTCGTTGCCTTTCCTGAACTCGATAAGCTTTTTGTAGAAATTCAGAATGGAGTTGGGATTTGATTGTTCCGTCTTGACGTTGATCTCGCCGAGATTGGGGTTTATCTTCATCCACGGAGTACCGTCGGTAAATCCCGCGCCGGTCTTGTTCTCCCACTGCATCGGAGTCCTGGCGTGGTCGCGCGCGCGCTTTGCCATCGCCCAACGCGCTATCGGCATAAGCGGCGGGAAGAATTTTTTGATCAGCGTGAACACTCTGGTAGCCATAATGTCCACGTACTCGTCGTCCTTAAGCGCTATGTTGGTCATGCCTATCTCCTGTCCCTGATAGACATAGGGAGTGCCGCGCAGCATAAAATACGAAAGCGCCAGCATCTTGCCCAGCTGGTTGCGGTAATATCCGTAGCCGTTGCCGTAACGCGTTATCGAACGGGGCTGATCGTGGTTTTCGTAATACAGCGTGCTCCAGCAGTTTTCGGGCAGCGACTGCCAGCCCGTCTGGACCGCCTTGAATTTGGGAAGGTTGAGTTTGACGGGGAAAAAGCTCATCTTCATGTCGACGTCCATAAGCTCGAACGTGATGGCGGAATCCAGCTCGTTCCTGTCCTCACCGATAAGTTCCGGAGCGTTGACGTATTTGCAGCCTATCGCCTCGCCGACTATCATGGTGTCATAGCGGCTCCACGCTTTTTCGTTTATCTCCTTAAGATACTCGTGGATATGCGGTCCCAGCACGAAATGCTCGTCGCCGCACATTATCGGATTGAATTTGCCGTTCGGCAGCCCTTCGGCTTTGCTGATATAGGTTATCACGTCGCAGCGGAAGCCGTCCACGCCGAGTTCGAACCAGTAATTGCATATATCCGCGACTTCCTGCCTGACTTTTGGATTATCCCAGTTAAGGTCGGGCTGTTTTTTGCTGAACAGATGCAGATACCATTCTCCCGTGGTTTCGTCGTATTCCCAAGCTTTTCCGGTAAAACGCGACGTCCAGTTATTCGGAGGCTTTTTGCCGTTTTTGCCTCTGCCCTTTCTCCAGATATAATAATCGCGGTAGGGATTGTCTTTTGACGAACGGCTCTGTCTGAACCATTCGTGTTCATCGGAGGTGTGGTTGACGACCAGATCCATAACCAGTCTTATGCCGCGTTCGTGCATTCCGGCGATCATCTCTTTCCAGTCGTCCAGCGTTCCGAATTCGGGGTTGATGTCGCGGTAATCGGAAATGTCGTAGCCGTTGTCGTCGTTGGGCGACTTATATACCGGCGAAAGCCATACCGCGTTCACACCCAGTTCTTTAAGATAATCGAGTTTGGAAATGATACCGCGTATATCGCCTATACCGTCGCCGTTCGAATCGCAGAAACTTCTGGGATATATTTGATAAAATACTGCGTCTTTGTACCAGCGGGTCTTCATACTGCTCCTTTAGGCATTCGCCTGTTTTTTAGAATTTAATTTTTCTTCCGCCTTACGTTTTTCCAGTTCCTCAATGTATTTTTCCTCGTCAATAGGCAAAGTTACCTTCTCGCCCGTCCAAGCCGAAAGGTGGATGGCGTTGGAAACCGTCAGTCCGTTGATGCCTTCCGCTCCGGGCGCTATCAGCGGGGTCCCGAACAGTATCGCGGATATGAAATTGTTGATTATACCCGTATGCTGTTCGAAAAAGAACATCTTTGCCTGACCTATGAGACTGATGCTCTTTCTGATTTTTTTAGAGGGGATGCGCGGCATGAACTTTTTGTTGGTCGCGTTGAATTCGGTTTCGCTGACGGCGAGCTCCGTAAACGTCAGTTTGCCGCCTTCTATCACCAGTTTGCCCTTGTCGGCGTCTATCTCCAGACGGTTGGTGCCGGGAAAGTCGTGCGTTGACGTGATGAACACGCCCGTGGCGCCGTCAGCGTACTCCATAAACGCCGTGACGTCGTTCTCGACGTTGATGTTGCGGTTCTTGCCTATCTCCGCGTGCGCTCTGACGCTGACCGGCATGCCGCCCAGCCATTGGAACAGGTCAAGCTGGTGCGGACACTGGTTTATCAGCACTCCGCCGCCTTCTCCCGCCCAGGTGCCTCTCCAGCCGCCCTGGTCGTAATACGCCTGGGGACGGTACCAGTTGGTGATTATCCAGTTGATACGCTTGATCTTACCCAGTCTGCCGCTTTCGACGAGTTCCTTTGCGAAACGGTATAGCTTGTTGGTGCGCTGGTTGTACATTATCCCGAACACGAGTTCGGGTTTGGTCGCCGCGACTTCGTTCATTTCGCGGACGGCTTTTGTATAAACGCCCGCGGGCTTTTCGATAAGAGTGTGAAGTCCTTTTTCCAGCGCGTAAATGGCGATGACGGGGTGCAGGTAGTGCGGAGTAGCGATCAGGACCGCGTCTACTTTTCCCGAATCGATAAGCGATTTATAGTCGTCGAAAAACTCGACGCCCTTGGGAGCAAGTTTTTCCTCTGCCCATTTTTTCCTGTCCGGCGAAATATCGCAAACCGCCGTCAGCGTGCCGTTCTTGATTAGTCCGTGGGTGAAACGCAGACAATGCTGCGAACCCATTTTGCCGATACCGATAATACCGAATCTTACTTTATTCATGCTCTCTTGCCCGCCTCTTCTATGAATTTTTTGAGATTTTTATACTGCAGGACGAAAACGTCCTTTCTGGTGACTTTGGTGGTCTTGGTGTTGCCGAGTTTCTCGTCGATATAACGGAACGCCTTATAAAAATCGGGAACGATAAACCGCGCGAACGGCACGAAATACACGTATTTCCTGCCCACGGCATACTTGGCCGTATGCGGTTCCAGCGTCATGAAGCCTTCGTAGTTTTCGGCTTCGAGTTCGTCGAAGATCTTTTTGTAATCGGTGGCGCCGAGTCCCATCGGGACTTCCACTCTTGTCGCCTTGTCGCAGTCCTTGATGTGGTAATACACGACGCGGTCTTTCAGCTTGTCGAATGCCTCGTCCGGGTTTTCACCCACCTGAATGAAGTTGGACGCGTCGTAGGCGAGTTTAAGTTTGGGGCTGTTTACGGTTTCGTAAATGTCGATAACTCTGTCCGCGACGTCGCCGTAGATCCCCTTTTCGTTCTCGTGCAACAGCACGACGTCGGTGCCCTCGACGCATTCGACGAATTTTTTTAACTTTTCCATAACGGTATCGCGGTATTTGGAATAATCGGCGCCCTTGGGAATGAAAAAGCTGAAAATACGTATGTATTTGCAGTTCATCGAAGCCGCGATGCCTACGAGCTCCTTAAGCTGATTGAGCTGTCTGTTGAAACCTTCCTCGTCGTTGACGTTCACCTTACCTATAGGCGACCCTATTGAGCTGAAACCTATGCCCGCCGCGTCAAGGCGCGGCTTTATTTTCGCCGCAAATTCCTCGGCGGTATAATCCGCGATGTTCTTGCCGTCTATGCGTCTGGGACAAATATATTTTTCGCCCAGCTCCCTGACCAGGGCTATCTGCTCGTCCAGGTTCGAGCTGACCTCGTCGTAAAACCCGGAAATTGAAACTTTCATACCGTCCTCCCGTTTGTAGAAATTAAATTTATGGTTTTTGCGTTATACGCCGGAATATGCAGAAAATCCTCCGTCTACCGGCACTACTATGCCCGTCACGAATCCGCTGAATTCGTCGTCGGCAAGCCATAAAAGCGTGCCTGTCAATTCGTCCAGCTCCCCGAATCTACCCATCGGAGTGTGGGAAATGATCTTGTGCGAACGCGCAGTGAGTTCGCCCTTTTCGTTATACAGCAGCGCCCTGTTCTGGTTGCCCACGAAAAACCCGGGAGCTATCGCGTTGACGCGAATGCCGACGCCCGCGAAATGCACCGCCAGCCATTCGGTAAAATTGGAAACCGCGGCCTTTGCGGCACTATAGGCGGGGATCTTGGTCAGCGGTCTGAACGCGTTCATGCTGCTGATGTTTATTATGTTGCCGCCGCCGCATTCAGCCATATCTTCCGAAAACACCTGCGTAGTCAGCAGTATCGAAGTGAAGTTAAGATCGAAAAGCCTGGCTATGGCGCTGCTTTCGAGGTCAAAAAAGCTTTTTAAACCCTCTCTCGCGGCGTCGCCTTTTTCGTATATCTCCTTGTCGGTGGTGGCTTTGGGATTGTTGCCGCCCGCGCCGTTGATAAGCATGTTGACGGCACCCATATCCGAACGTATGCGCTCGCGGCATTCCTCAAGGCTCGTCCTGTTAAGGACGTCCGCGCGGTACGCCTTGGCTTTGCCGCCGGCGGCGACTATTTCGCAGGCGACCTTTTCGGCGCCCTCGAGGTTGATGTCTATCAGCGCGATCTCCGCGCCGGTTTTCGCAAGTTCTTTGGCAAACGAGGAACATATCGCCCCCGCCGCGCCGGTAACGGCTATTTTTTTGTCGCTCAGATCGATGTTGTAACGCTTCATTTATATCCTCTCCTTATTTCGAGACGGCGCCCTCGGCTTCGAACAATCCGTAAAGATACATCGCGCCGAGCGCCCTGTCGTAAAGCCCGTAACCGGGTCTGCCGGTTTCGCCCCAGATCATTCTGCCGTGGTCGGGACGCACGTATCCGTCGAATCCGCCCTTTAATAACGCGCGCACTATTTTTAGCATATCAAGGGAACCTTCTCTGGTCGGGTGCCCCGTTTCGTGAAAACGGCGGTAGCCGTCGATCTTTATGTTTCTGAGATGCGCAAAATGTATTCTGCCTTCGGCAACGCCTATCATTTCCGTCAGGTCGTTGTCCGCAGACGCCCCGAAACTGCCCGTACAGAAAGTCACGCCGTTGTTGACCGACGGATACAGCTCCAAAAAGCGTTTCAGGCGGGCTTTGTCGGTGATGATCCTGGGCAATCCGAATATTCCCCACGGAGGATCGTCGGGATGGATAGCCATGTTTATGCCGCATTCCTCCGCCACGGGTATGACTGCCTCAAGGAAATAGCGCAAATTGTCGAAAAGCTCTTTTTCACCGATATTTTCGTACTGTTTCAGCAGCCCTTTCAACTGATCGCGCGTGTAGCTTTCGTCCCAGCCGGGCAGCGACAGTTCGCTTTCCGCGGGATTCATCCTCAAAACCGTATCCTCGTCGTATGCAAGCGCGTTTGAGCCGTCGACAAGCCGGGATTTCAGTTCGCTCCTCAGCCAGTCGAAAACGGGCATGAAGTTATAGCATACGCACTTCACTCCCTCGGCGGCAAGGCGTCTGAGGTTTTCGGCATAATTGGCGATGTATCCGTCGCGCGTCTTTGCCCCGAGTTTGATATCTTCGTGCACGGGAACGGATTCCACGACTTCAAAAGTCAGCCCTACGCCTTCGGCGGCGTTCCTGATGCAGCGAATGCTTTCCTCGGGCCAGAGTTCCCCTGCGGGAACGTCGTAAACTGCACTGACTATGGAATCGATAACGGGTATTTGTCTGATCTTGTCAATAGTTACGGGATCCTTGGGACCGTACCAGCGAAACGTCATTTTCATAGGAAAATTTTACCATACCCGCAAAACAATTTCAATAGTAAATATACATTTATCAATACGTAATATCATAAAAATTAATATATGAACGCCGTTTTCGTCGTGCTCGGCACGCTGTCGCTGGCAATTTTGCTGTTCACGAACCCTCCGGGAGCACTCGGCTCTTTTATGCAGGGCGCGGAAAACTCGCTGAAACTGAGTGTGACACTGTTTTGCAGTTACGCGTTCTGGCTCTCGGTGATAAAGATCCTGGAACGCGGCGGAGCGCTGAAAAGCGTCAAGAAAATGCTTGATCCGCTGACGAAACGCATTTTCCCGGGCGAAACAGACGAAACGCTGACGCACGTTTCGGCAAATTTCGCGGCAAACCTGATCGGCGCGGGCGGCGCGGCGACCCCGGAGGGACTGAAAGCCGCCTCCGGGATGAAAGACCCAAAAAACCTCGTCATGCTCGTAACGCTGAATTCCTCCTCGCTGCAGCTTATCCCCGCCACCGTAGTCGCCGTAAGAACTTCGATGCAGGCGGCTGCGGACATAATCTTACCGTCGCTTATCGCTTCGGCGGTCACCACTCTGGCGGCGTTTTTGCTGACCAAGGCCTTTGCGAAATGATTTACTTCGTTCCCGCGCTGACGCTTGCGATATTCGTGTTCGGCGCAATAAAAAAAGTCAACGTCTACGACTCCTTTACCGAAGGGATCAGGGAAGCGGTCGGACTGACGATCAAACTCGTGCCCTATCTCGCGGCAGTGTTCATGCTGATGGAGCTTATGCGTTCAAGCGGTCTTTCCGCATTTGTCGGACGCGCGCTTTCACCCGTATTTCAGTTGCTTGGGATACCGAGTGAACTATCGGAGCTGATAATACTTCGTCCTCTCACCGGCAGCGGCAGCCTTGCAGTACTGCAAAGCATATACACTGAATACGGCGTCGATTCCTATATATCCAGGACGGCGTCGGTCATCATGGGCTCGACGGACACGGTAATGTACATAGCCGCGGTGTATTTTTCCGGCACAACGCACGCCGCGTCCGGCAAAGCCGTAGCCATCGCCCTGGCGGCAAGTCTTCTGGGCGCGGTCACGGCGGCGCTGATATGCCGAATAATGTGAACGTTTATTTATCCGCGGAATTTCCCGCTTAAAAAAGAACGGCGAAGATACGCCGCTCTTTTAATTATTCGGTTGATTATACAAATCCGCTGCGATCTATCCTTTGCGGATAAAATTACACAAAATCAAGCTTTGCCGCCGCAACCCAGGACGTACTGAATCTTGTGTTTGACGACTTCTTTTACGCGCTCGCGCGCGGGTCCCAAATACTGTCTGGGGTCGAAGTGCGAGGGATTGTCGTGGAAATACTTTCTGACCGTAGCGGTAACAGCCATTCTGAGGTCGGAGTCGATGTTGATCTTGCAGACAGCCATTTCGGCAGCCTTTCTGAGCATTTCCTCCGGAACGCCTTTGGCACCGGGCATATTGCCGCCGTAACGGTTGATCTCCTCGGCAAGGTATTGCGGAACGCTGCTGGCGCCGTGCAACACGATCGGGAATCCGGGCAGGCGCTTGCCGACTTCTTCCAGAATGTCGAATCTGAGTTTAGCCTCGCCCTTGAACTTGAACGCGCCGTGGCTGGTGCCGATAGCGATAGCAAGCGAATCGACGCCCGTCTTCTCGACGAATTCCTGGACCTGGTCGGGATCGGTATAGCTGGAGTCCGCTGCGGAAACTTTTACGTCGTCCTCGACGCCTGCCAGTCTTCCGAGTTCCGCTTCGACGACCACGCCGTGATCGTGTGCGTATTCGACGACGTTCTTGGTGATTTTGATATTGTCGGAGAATGCGTGCGAGGACGCGTCTATCATGACGGAGGTAAAGCCTTTATCCACGCAGTCTTTGCACAGTTCGAAAGAATCGCCGTGATCGAGGTGCAGACAAATCGGAAGTCCGGAATCTATGACCGCCGCTTCGACGAGCTTGGTCAGATATGTGGGGTTGGCGTATTTTCTGGCGCCCGAGCTGACCTGAAGGATGAGCGGAGCCCTTTCTTCTTTGGCAGCTTCCACGATGCCCTGAATGATTTCCATGTTATTGACGTTGAACGCGCCGATGGCATAACCGCCCGCATACGCTTTTTCGAACATCTCTTTGCTGGTTACTAATGGCATATTTATTCCTCCAATTAGGATTTTTTTATATTATACAACCTTTTAACGTGAAAGTAAATCGAAAACGCCGATTTCGGCTTGTTAAAATTATCTCATAGCTGTATAATCTATTTATGCTTAAAAACGGCGAAGTAATTTTCGATCTTCAATGCGACGGGCTGAAAATCATTCAGCACCCCGACGGTTACGCTTTCACTACCGACGCCGTGCTGCTTGCCAACACCGTGCGCGCCGCCAAAGGCGACAGAATACTGGAGTTGGGCGCAGGTTCAGGCGTTATTTCATTGCTTTTATCCAAAAAAACGCGCGCAGCTCACATCACAGCAGTGGAAATACAGCCCCGACTTGCCGATATGGCGCGGCGTTCCGTGGAGCTGAACGCACTTTCGGACAGAGTCGAAATACTGGAAGGCGACATGAAACTGATCGACTTTTCCGAACGCCGTTTCGACGTGGTTTGTTCCAATCCGCCTTATATGACATATTCGGGCGACGGCTCGGACGCCACCGAAACCGAGATATGCAAGTCTGAGGTCGCCGTAACTGTAGCCGAGGTCGTGAGTACCGCCGCAAAGGCGCTGAAATACGGCGGCAAGTTCTTTGTGGTGCTGAAGTCGGAACGCCTGACCGACCTGATTGACGGCATGCGGCGGAATCTGATTGAGCCCAAGGTCATAACGCCCGTTCAGCCCACGGCGAAAAAGGACGTCGACACCGTATTGGTAACCGGGATAAAGAACGGCAAAAGCGGAGTGAAGATCACCCGTCCTCTGATAATCACCGAAGCGGACGGCAGCTATACGGAAACTGTAAGGAGAATGTATTTCAATGAGCGCGACACTGTACGTGGTGGGAACTCCGATAGGCAATCTTAAAGACATAACTTTGCGCGCGCTGGACACGCTGAAAAACGTCGACCTGATAGCGTGCGAGGACACCCGCCACACCAAAATACTATTAAACGCCTACGGCATTTCGAAGCCGCTCATAAGCTGTTACCGCGAAAAGGAAAGCGAGAGTGCCGCCAAGATCACCGAGGCACTGTCGGACGGCAAAAACGTGGCTTTGGTGTCCGACGCGGGCATGCCCGCGGTTTCAGACCCCGGCGCGACGGTCGTGAACGAGTGTATTTCAAAAGGTTTCCGCGTCGAATCCGTGCCGGGTCCCAGCGCCGTAGTTACTGCATTTTCGGTATCCGGAATATGCAAAACGGGCTTCGTATTTTTAGGTTTTCTGCCGGATAAAGCCGGTGAAAGAAAACGCGTTTTAGAGCTTATGCCGTCGTTTAAAATGCCCGTTGCCGTCTACGTTGCGCCGCACGACATCGACAAGATATTGCCTGAACTGAAAGCGCAGACCGGTATCGGGCGGATAACAGTCGTAAAAGAACTGACCAAGATACACGAAAGCGTGATACGCATAGACGACGAGATACCGGACTTCGACCGCCGCGGCGAATTTGTCGTCATAGCCGAACCTGCCGAAACCGTCCCAAACGATGCCGACGCTTTCGAAGCGCTGGAAGATCTGCTGAAAAGCGGCGTCTCCCCTTCCTCGGCGGCAAAAGAAATCGCCGCACTGTACGGCGTAAACAAAAACACTCTTTACCGCCGCGCCCTCGGGTTTTGTTCCGAAAAGCGATAGTCTAAAATCGATCGTGTCGTCTGAATTGCCGTCCGATACGTTGATTGGCTAAAATTTCAGTAATCCTTGCGCCCCGTAAGGTAATCCAGGTCTTCGCCGAAATAGT
>CALVZV010000010.1 GCA_944372665.1 uncultured Clostridia bacterium | reverse complement strand
GTTGGAGGTCGTTATCCTGATGACGTCCGGTTCGAACGTCGCCCAGGAATCCTCCATCAGCGCGCTGACGATGTCCGTCAGACCGAGTACGACGTCGTCGTCCTCCTCGGCTTCGAAGTCATAGCCCATATACGCGTAGAACCCGCGTATGAAATGATCCTCCCTTATTTTGAATCGCGGCATGCCCTCTATGCAGTCGTACTGCAGCCATACGTACCCCAGCTCCTCGACGGGATCCGCCGTATTGAGGCTGACGTCGTTGGCGTAGACGTGGGCAAGCGGCGTGACGGTGTCCTCGACCACCATGTACAGATACAGCGAGAACGCGCTCCTGGATTTTCTGGTCCAGCGCCCGTTCTCCAGATTCTGCTCTCTGATATACTGGTCGTAATAAAGCGTAAAATAGATGTCCGCGGCGGCAGGCAGGATAAACGGCGTGTTTAATCCCGATTCGTCGCCCATGAACGAGCCCAGAAGCTGGGACAGGTCGACCTCCTCCGTCGCGGCGAATATGAACTGACCTTCGAGGTATCCCGAATAGGTCATTACTTCCTTGAACTGGTTAAAATCGGAAAAGTCCGGGAAAACGATCCTGACGTATTCGCCTATGTGCTGCGGATACAGATCCAGGCGCATGAACAGGAAAGCTCCGTTCTGCTCCAGTTCCTCTTCGGTCATCTCCGCTGTAGAATACACCTCCACGCGGATACTGTAATAGTCTACGTCGTAGGTGATGTAAAAATATGTCGTCTCTATCAGTTCCTCGACGCTGACACCCGCAATCGAGGCGATCGCCTCGATGTCGATGTTGAACTGGTTGTTGATAAGCAGGATCAGCTGTTCGGCGCTGTATTCCGTACCCGTTTCGCTGGTCAGCGACAGAATCTTGCGGATCATTTCGAAATCCACGCGGATCTGTATCGTGGCGCGGCTGGAAGGATCGGCTTCGTCGCGCATGGTCGACTCCATGTTGTCGATGATGACGCCGGTGATCTCCGAGAATTTGGATTCCTCGCCCTCGGGCGTACTCTGCCCGTACAGAATGTTGTCCACGGCGATGACAATATACGTGTCGATTAGGTCGAACATCTGTTTCAACGTGTCCGCAAGGTCGAACCCTCCCCTGTAAGCCTTTGGCAGACCAAGGTCTTCTATCTGTACGCCTCCGTACAGGTTCTGTATGCCTTCCACGTCCACGTAGGTCAGTTCGTTATCGTAGTACAGACCCATCATGAGGTCGTCCGTAGCAAGGTCGCGGCAGGTCATGTACACTTCGTTCAGCGAGTTGTCGACCTCGTTGACGTCGGTCCTCAGCAGAACGTCCAGCTCCAGATCCAGCATGGGTATGTACATGTCGCCGGTATATTCGTAATTACCGTAATCGTATTCGGTATAACCGAGTTTATCGAAAGTTATGTCCGAGGAGATCCTGACCGAATAATTGGCTTCAATATGCGAAGTGAACGGAATGCTCTCCCTGTCCGTTTCGTTGCCGTTTTTGTCGTAGCGGGCAACCTCGGTGCCGCCCGAGACGTCGAGCACCAGCGCCGACATGATATCGAGATTGTCGAGGTTTTCGTTAGGCTCCATGCGGAACTGCATATCGCTGGTCATGGACGTGAACGTCGTGCCGCCCAGCGTCGAAATCAAAAAGCCCAGATATTTGTTCGACAGCGGGTCAAGTTTGTCCTCGAAGGGCTTGAAAATGCTCTGCATGTAATCGGTGATATCGCCCACAAGGGTGTTAAGCGTGACCGAGTCGAAGAATATCGTGGTCTCGTTGCCGTTTATGGTCTGCTTGTAGTTATTGTCTACCGCCATGTCGAGTGCGTCGCGCAGACTCTGGAAAGAACTGTCCGCGGTGCCGCCCTCGGACGCCGAACCTATCAGCGTTTCGAGATTGAAGTGGGTTATCAGCCTTATCAACTGCTGGTACAGGACCGAATTTCCGAAATCGCGGAAAATACGTTTGGAACCCTGAAGGTTGAGATACAAATCGTTGCCGTCGTCCGCGGAGTTGGGGTTGATGCCGTCGAAATAAAAGCCTATCAGCATTTCGTTGGTGGCGCCGTCGTACCACTCCAGAATTATGTCGGAGTAGCGTATACGGTCGTTATGGATCGCCAGCGCCTCCTCGTTCACCTGCGGCAGCCCGTCGGGGCCAAGTATGACGTTGCCGTTGGAGTCCTTTTCCTCGTAGGGATAAGTGAAAAGATTGGCTTTGAGATTGAGTCTGAAAGCCGAATTGTTCTCGGTATTGATTATCACGTTCGCGCCCACGTAATAACCGGTATCGGAAGACTCCTCGGTATCGAGGTGCTTCAAAAGATTTTCCATCGAATCCACGGCTTTGTCGATAGCCTGTTCTTTCGTGGTATGGTCCAGGTTGGCGTCGTTGTCCGGTCCCTCGATGATCGGATACGGATCCGAATAAGGCGTGTCTACGGGTTCGCAGGCGATAAGCAACGCTGCCAGCAACGCGACCGCTAACGCTAAAACGATGAATTTTAAGAGGTTCCTTTTCATTTTGCCTCCGTGCGCCGACTTAACCGCAAGCGCTTCGCATACCTCCGCGCGAAAGGGAATACGCGGTTTTGAATTTTATTTTGCGCGCGCGTATTAAAAAATACGCAAAAGCGCTTTCCGGGCGTGACACGCCGCCCGTTTCGGTCATATCGACCGAGAAACCCCGCGAAAACAGCTCCCGCCGGGCAAAATGCAACACGATTTCCGCATAAGCGAACGCGCCCTTTCCGTGCCGACGGCGGACTTACTCGAGATACGTCCGCGCCGCGTCGGTTATAACGCGCATTTATATAATAAAAGAATTATCCGCGCATGTCAATACGGTCGGGATAAATTTACTTTGTTTATACCGCCGCTATGCCCCGCCGAACGCTCCCCTCATCCGCTTTTCAGCCGCCGCGTAAAGCTCCCGTACGGAGTCGGTAATATCCCTACGCCGTCGGCGCCGCGGCTGACGTCGCTTTCGAAAATTTTGCGGGGAAGAAAAATCCGAGTTTTTATAAACCGGTATTCGGGTATCCTTATTCCGAAATCGGGTTGCCTTAACTTGCCTTTTTAAAACCGGTCCGGAAACGGCGCTTTAATGCCGCGGCAAAACAATTTTATATGCGCCGCCCTGAAAACCGAACCCGGGCAGTATGCGCCGCGGCCGACGGACGTTTTCATCGCCGGCAAAGCGACGAAAAAATTCTTGTTGACGCTCTGCCGCCCTGTCGGGCGCACAGCCGCGCGTCCGCCGCGTTTTGCGGCAAAGCCGCATAAACGGACTCGGGAATGCGTTTCGCGTGTTTTACGCGCTCCGGCGCGCGCACAGACTGCGTTCGCGCCCGTTCGCGCGCGGCAGAGCGGCTGATAACGCTTAATTGCAAATCGAAGGCGACGGGCGGGCGTTCCGTGCAAAAAAAAAAAAACGGGCGTTGCCGCCCGTTTTTTTGTACTACCCTTATGCTGCAGAAGCATCTGCCCATTGGACGGTAGCAATGTTTTGTTCGAACTTGTCAGTGCCGTCGGTAACGTCGAGGAGCGCCGCGTTGGCAAGCTCTTTCAGCGTGTTGTACAGCAGTCTGCCGGAATCGGTTGCAGTGTAGTTGGAGAATTCAGTTTCAGTCACATCTTCTTCGATTCCGTCTCCGTTCGTATCCTTTTTAACGGTGACAGTTGTGCTGGACTTCTTTTCGTCGGGTTTAACCATATCGGTTTCGGGCGCGACGTATTCTTCGATATTCGCGCTGATGCCGATCGTGATACCCGCAAGGCTGAGTTCGGCGGAGATGCCGTCACGGTAAGAAACGGTGGCTTCGATGTCGCCTATCGCCTCGTACAGGTTCCTCTGATCCGCGCTGAGCGCTATGCCGAGCTTGGCAGCCCATGCGTAGACGTTGTCGATCTCGATAAACGAACCGGGATTCGCAGTAACACAAGCCTCGTAGGTTCCGACTGCTGCGACGGCTGCATCAAACATCGCTTTTTCGCATCCGGCTACATACTCTTCATAAGCCTTAGTGGCTCTTGCGTCGTAGTCGGCGTCCTCTTCGTCTTCTTCCTTAGCGTTAGCCTCTTTCCAACTAGCGATCCAGGTCGCGCTCTTCTCAATGGTGATCGTATTTGCGTCGGAAGCGATCCACGCATCGAGTTTGCTTTCATATATCAGAGAGTTGACCAAGGTCACGATATGACCGAGCACGTCGTCGCCGTCAAGAATCTCGGCCAGCGTGTAGGTATCCTTATCGCTGTCGGTTCCGTTATAGAGCTTGAACTCGACAAGCCCGCTGGTGAGTCCGCCGATAAGACCGTTGTCGGAGATGAGGTTTTCCATAAGCGCGGCAAGGTGCACGACGACGGAAGAGCCGTCGGTGATCTCGTCGATCTCGATGAAGTCTGCGTCATCGGCGATAGCACCGAGAGACTGGAAGACGTCGATAACGGGGCTGATAAGATTCATTATGGAGCCGAAGTTGAACGTAAATTTGCCGTTCTGATCGAACATACCCGCGATACCGCCGATGATCTTGTCGATGGAGGCTGCGGAGTTGAGCGGCGCGGCTGCGGAAGTCGAAGCAGCGGGCTTTTTGCCGTCGATCCATTTGTCGAACATGCCTTGAGCGTCAAGCGGGATAAAGAAATCGTATTGTCCGTTTACACTGTTTGCTCCGGCAAGACCGAACACGGGTTCGAGGTCGATAACGAATCCGCCGAGCTCTTCCTTGTACTGAGCGACCATGACCGCGTCGGTTGCGGCATCGGTACCTCTCTTATAAGAGAGCGTCGCGTATCCTTCGAGTCCGCTGAAGTCGATGGCGACGTATCCGTCTTTATCGAGACCGACCTTGACGTCGGGCTTAACGAAGACGTTGACGGTGGCTTCGGCCGCCGCTCCGTTCAGAGCGGGAACGGCTGCGTTAAGAGCGATCTGGGCGGCGAATTCTTCGGCTTTATCAATGCCATCGGGAACTTCCGCAGCCTTGGCTTCGGAGGAAATTTCAAGGTTCTCGATCGCGAGGTCGAGAGAGATGTACTTGGAGTCTGCGTCGTTACCGGTCAGCGATACGTCATAGTCGTAATGCAGTCTGAGTCCGGTCAGCGCGCTGCCTTCGGTCAGGACGTCCAGAGTGATGTTCGGGAAATCGTCGGGATCGTCGGAAATGGGAGCTTCGCCCATCAGCTGTTCATAGGTCATGCCGAGCACGATGGGTCCGATGCCGTTAAGGATCGTGGTGAGCATATCGTCGCCGGTGTCGGCTTCGTCGCCTCCGGTTTCCTCATCGCTGCCGCCGAGCACACCCAACAGCTGAGGAAGGATCTTTCCGACCTGGAGCAGATCGAATTTGGCGCTGTAGCCGTAGTCGGTAGTGGTGGTAGGCAGCAACGGTCCCGCGATAGGCGCCGCGAGGATGATCATGCCGCTGAGTCCGAGTCCGGAACCGAGCAAGCCCGAGTTAGCGAATTCCTTGAAGGTCTTGGTCTTCTTATTCAAGGTGATCTCGGAATCCTGGAGCTTCTGAATGGCGTCGAACACTTTGGTAACAAGGTTCTTGTCGCCGGTGAACAGACCTCCCTGGATCCTGGAGTCGGCAGAAACGGCTTTGCTTACGTCAAGCTGGCTGAGTTTGGTCCAGGTATACTCGGAATCGGTCAGGCTCTGTCCTACATAGACGAGTTCCTTGTTCTTGCTTTCGGCCTGTGCGTACAAAGCCACGCTGTTGTTTTCGCCGTCGGCTTCCACGTCTACGGAAACGAACGCCCAGTTCTTCTCGGCGTCGTTCTCGCTGAGGCTGGCTTTCAAAGACAGCGTGAGCCCGACGGTAACGGCTTCGGCGCCTTCGCCGACATTAACGGCCAGTTTGACGTCGGTGCCGACATACGCTTCGTCCTCGATAGCCGCGACTTCCTTGATAACGCCGTCGGCGCCGTTAATCAAAGCGTTCAACGCCTTATCCAAATCGTTGGGAGTCGTTTGATTGTTGTTTTTGTCATCGTCGTCATCATCCTGGCTGCCGCCGCCGTTTTTGTCAGGATCCTTGCCGCCGCCGCCGTTACAGGCGAAAGCGGAAAACGCAAGAATGCCCACCAAGAGCAACACCAATAGGACGACTATTGATTTCCTTTTCATTTTTTACCTCCAAATTTGATGGATATTTTTGTACGCACATTATAAATCTTAAAAGATATATTGTCAATACCCAAAATAAAACCGCGCTCCGGAGCGCGGGTGTTTTAGAAATAATTTTACTATTGTTTTCCCCGCAACGAGGAAAAATACCTTTCCAGATCGTCCGCCGCGCGCTCCATGAGCGAGTCCAGCGTGACCCGGTATGAGTCGGCGGCGGCGTCCTCGGCGCCGTCGCTTATATACTTCACGGCGGCAAAAGGTATCCCCAGCGCGTTCGCCATGGCTAACGCTCCGGCGCACTCCATTTCGCATACGGATACGCTGAAAGTCCGTGCAATCCGTGCGGCTTTTGCCGCGTCTGCGACGAACACGTCGCCCGTAGCCACGTCGGCACGGACGCCGCCCGTAGCCGACAGCAGTTCGGCGGACAGCTTTTCGTCGCATTCGCCCGTATATAACCCCGGCTCGTCGCCCGCCGCCGTGGTGTCGAAGTCGTGCTGCCACACTTTTCCGGCCACAGCCGCGGTATTGCACCGCACGGCACCCAGTCCGCCGGCAACGCCGACGTTGATGACCGTGTCGGGACGGAAAGCTTCGTTCAGCGCCGCTACGCCTACTGCGGCTGCGACTTTGCCTATCCCCGACACGCACGCCGCGAACGGCTGTCCGCAGAACGTGCCTTTATACACCTTTTTCCCGAAAACGTCGGTTACGGACGCGATCTCGGCTTTTTTTTCTATGGGCGCCCACTCCCGCGGCATAGCCACCAAAATGCCTGTTTTTTTCATCGGTTAACTCATTCTCCCCGAACGCCGGCAGTCGATTCGGTATAGGTTATTACCGTCAGCGAGTGTTCTCCGATACCCGAAACTCCGAATACCGCTTCGCCGGTCACGGCGCGCGTATCCGCGTCGTATTCCGCCGTGCCGACCCTGCCCAGATTAAGTATGACCGCCGCGAAGCCTTCTCCGATAAGACCGTTGACGGTCTGTTCGTCGCCCAGATCCTCGTCGGTATCCACGCTTTGCTCGGCTTTGCCCGAAAGCACGTCGAATATGGCGTCGGAAATCACCGACTCGACGTCGTTTATGCGTATCGCTTTACCCGACGTGACAAGCTCGCCGTCGGCGTCCGCCGACAGCGAAGAATAGCTGACAAGATATATCCTGTCGGGCAGCTTCACCAGCCCGAACGGTATTCTGGCCTCTATTTCGGATTTGAATTCGCTTATGTCTATTGACACGACCGCTCTGAGCTCGTAGCCGCCGGAAACCGAATATATGCTGATTTCGTCCACCCTGCCGTCGATGTCCCTGAGAAACTCTATCGCGCCGTTGCTTTCTGAGGACGCTGCGGTCTCGCCTTCGTCGAGCATGGACTGGAAAATAAACGCTATCGTGGTGTCTTTATATTCGTACAGATATTCCTCGTCGTAAACGACTTTGTCTTTTAGAATATCGGAATAGACGAGTCCGTTATTGCCGGTGCCTACGTTGACCGCAGCGCCGAGATTGTTTTCGGAAACGGATTTTTCGGTTTCGGGAATATAAGCGTTCTGCACGATGTTGCCGGAATCGGCATTCAGAACGTCCTTTATGAACTTGAACGCTTCCTTTATCTTGACGTCCGCCAGTCCCAACTCTCTTAATGTGGTGCCGTTGAATTCGATATCCGCTATACCCAGCTGTTCCGGGGTCATGTTGACGACCACGGCGACGGCTATCCCTATCAGTAAGACGATGATCAGTATCGCTATCAGCAGTTTGACCAAACATCCTCCGCAGCTGCAGCCGCTCTTTTTGTTGCGAGCCATAAATACCCCTCCTATTATTCCGTACGGAAATTATTTTAATTCTACCCTACGCCTGCGTGCAAGTCAATAATTTTTTTACTTTTTATACTTATGCGCAAAGCCGTTCGGGCAGTCCGCGGAAAAAAACGAACCGCGCTTTAAAGCGCGGTTTTTATCGTAAAAAGTCCCGGTATTAAGTTAAGCTCTGCCCGTCAGCCTGTCGTAAAGCGCGGCATCGTTCGGGATCTGGTCGCCGGGATCTATGGCGGGCGGTCCCGAGGCGAAATCCGAACAGATGAGGAAGCAGTCGTAACCTATCGAAAGCCCCTCCACGTTGAACCAGTCCAACAGCGTCTGCACGCTCTGCAGCTCCGGCAAAAGTTCGCCGTTTTCGTCATGAAAATAGGCGAATGTCGTAGTCATTCCGCTGGAAGCGGGAATATCGACCCCCGTCAGATCCACCGAACACATGATCCCCAGCCCTATGCCTGCTATCGAAACGTATTCCTCGCCGCCGTATCTGTAGACCAGGTGTTCGAACGACTCGTCGTGCGCTACGGCGTCCATGACGTTTGCCAACGCGTCTTTGAGCATATCGCGCAAGGTACCGGCGATATAGTCCTCGCCGACCAGAGTAAACAAGGTCGTGGTGAGGATATCCTTGACTTCGTCGCGTTTTTTCCAGTTGTATACGTCCAGGAAGCCTTCCACTTTCAGGTTGGGCATGATGTTTTTGTTCAGCGAATCGGCGTTGACCAGTCTGGGCGTTATCTGTATGGAAGCGCCGTACGTGGCTTTGAACACGTTGTTCCTGAGCGTGACGCTGCAGGCTTTGGCCTGGGACGGATTGTAGCCTAGCTCCAGCGAAGACGAGTAATTGTCGCCCATTATACAGCCTTCCACGGTTATGTCGGTGACCCCCTGCGCCTGGATGCCGCGCGTGGTGTTGTATATCTGGCAATATCGGAATATGAGCGGACTGTTACGTACGTCGCGGCAGCGGACGAGGTGGGAGGTTTTCTGCGCTTCCTCCAGCGTATTTGCGCCGCGCATGATTATTTCTTCGAACACGAAACCGTCAGTATATATCTGTCCGGCATATTCCTTGCCCTGGGCAAAATGCGTGCCGTTGTCGATGCTGAACACGTAATCGGTGTTCTGCGTTTCGTAAGGACGGTGTCCGGAAAAATCGAAAACGTAGCCGTTGCCGTAAATCGAAGCCCTCAGTGTGCGGCAGCGCACGTCGTTGACGGCATATACGTCGTTTTGCAGGATAATATCGCGCGACAAAGTGTCTGCAACGGTCAATACGTCCGAGAAATCGTACACGTTTACCGAAGGCACATCGTGGAATCTGAACGTGAAACTGCGGGAAACCTCGACGGGACGGTTGTTGACCATAAGCGTAGCGGTAAGAGTCACCGTCTTTCCCAAAGCCGCCGCCGGGTCGACGGTTATTATCGCCGCCTGTGAATCCTTCTCCCTGCCTATCTCGACGGGCAGAACGCCGCCGCCCTCGACTCCGGCGCTCCAGCGCACGTCGAAAGCGTTGCTGTCGCCCACTATACCCAGGCGGAATACGTTGGTCAGGTTATTGTTTTCGTCCAGCCACTCGGTACCCCACACGCGGTCCATCTGTATGCCGCGCTTTGCGTCCGCGGTGCTCAGCTCCAGCGAAAACGCCACCGGCCTTTCCCTGACCACGACGGTTTTGGACACGCTTTCGCCGCCGAAGGTCGCCGTCAGCGTAGCCACGCCGGCTTTGAGCGGTTTGAGCTCGAAAACGGTTCCGGCCGCCGTTAGCGCGGTTTCCACGGACAGCACTTCGGCGTTGTCGGAGGAAAGCGTCAGTCCCGCCGAATCGACGGGTTCGCCGGACACCAGATATCCGAACGTGGCGTAATACGGTCCGTTGAGCGTATAGACGGTTTCAAGATTGTCGGTAAACCCCCATTCGTCCGCGCCGCAGTATATGACGTCGATCTCGACCGTGGTAACCGTTTCTCCGAAAACTATTTCCAGCGCGTATTTGTCGTCGGACAAATATTTGATGCTCTTGACGCTGACGCCCGCGCCGCTCACCACGTTCTGAAGCAGCAGATCGTCTATCTCCACAAGCGCGTCCGAAACGTAGATCTGCGTCTTTTTGACCACGGCTTCACGCGTATCGACGTAAATCTGCATACGGTGGCTGTTACCCTCGCGATCGGTGGCGGAAAGCGCTATCCAGGTCACGCCCTTGGATACCGGAGTGACGGTGCCGTTCAGACTGACCGTCGCCACCGAATTGTCGCCGCTGGTCCATTCCACGTTGGAGCCCTGCAGCGCCGCCATCGGGTTTATGTCGTAATAAAACTGTTCGCTTCCTTTCAGAGCGTAGGTTTCCCCTGCGTTTATGCGCACTCCGTCGCCGTTATACACCGCCATGGAATCGATCTCGGTGGTCGTAACGTAGAAGCTGAGCGTAAACACGACGTTGATGTTCTTTGCCGCGCGGACTATAAGATCGGTCGCCCCCATCGAAATCGCGTGTATGCGGTAACGGTTTGTTCCCTCTATCGGTACGAGTTCGACCTCGCCCTGACCCGCGCCCTCGTCGCGCTCCTGAACTATGCTTTTGTCGGGCGTTATGCTCGGATAAATCTCTATTATCAGAAAATCTTCAGTGTCTTTGTCCACCGTGATCAGCTCGCCCGCCCCGATCACCTCGTTTCTGGAATTTTTGACGACGATGCTGTCCGGATTAACCGGCGTTGTCAGCAAAATAATATTGGAGGTCACGCTCAGAGCCAGCACCACCACTATCGGAATTATGCATATCACCGCTATCAAAAATTTCTTCATATTCTTCCTTATCCTAACGTATTCCGCTCGCTTTTACGCCCAGGGCATCGCAAGATTTTTGGACGCGGTCAGCTGGTCGTAAAGTTTGTCGTTGGCGGGCACGGGGTCGCCGGGTTCTATGTCGGACTGTCCCGTGGAAAAGTTGTTGCACAGTATCATGCAGGTATTGGATACTTTGTTGAATCCCTGTATGGAAAGCGTTGTCACCAGGTTTTCTATCGCCTGCAGGTTCTTGGGCAGCGAGCCGTCGGCATAGGTCATCATCATCTTGACTATCTCGACGTCGGGAACCGATTCCTCGGAAATATTGACCGCATCGAAATCCCAGCCGTATATGCAGCCCAGTCCGAACATACCCAGTCCGATATACCTGTCGCCTCCGTATGAATAATACAGATTGTCGTTTTCTGCTATGCCCAGGAATTCGCTGACGACGGTCTCCAGGTAGTTGCCGAGCAGCGTGTTGACCAGTCCCTCGTAATCCTTGCCGGCAAGCAATACCAGATAATACGTTATCAGGTTCTTGACGCAGTTATAAAACTCGTCCTTGGTCATCCAGTTATAGATCTTCAGACTGCCCTCGATGTTTATATCGGGAGCCACCGAATAATCGCCCCAATAATAGTTGTAGCCTCCGGGAATGCCCGTTCCCGCAAATACCGCCGCGGGTCCGGAGCTCATCTTGAACACGTTGTTCCTGAGCGTAAGGTTGTACCCGGGACGACGGTCGTCGGTATAGGTGTTGGGCTTTTTCGACACGACGTTGCCGTCGGAATCGAAAGTATAGAAATACTCGGGGTATCTCCTCAGCGGATCAAGATGGTTGAACGAGAATATCGAGTGCTTGGCATTATCGCCCAGAATACAGCCCTCTATCAGCACGTCGTTTACGCGTTCGATCTGAATCCCGCGTTCGGAATTGTAGATCTCGCAGAAACGTATCGCCATCGGCGGATCCCTGGGAATATTTACGTCCATCGCCGGTTCGTTATAATATCCCAACGCGTATCCCAATACGGAATAAGTGTTTTCGGCCGCCTCCAGCGTCTCCGCACCGCGCATCTTGAGGTTGTATACGGTCAGTTCGTCCAGTCCTTTTTCCTTAAGGAAATCGGTCATCTCCTGCTTGGAAGGCGTGGCTCCCCCGAAAAATTCGTTTCTTAATTTGTTGTACAGATTCTCCCATTGATATCTTATCGCGGAATCTCCGTCGTCGGGCACCACTACGCCCGCGGCGTCATACAGAAATCCGTTGCCGTAAATACTGCCCGACATGTTGGAGAATATCCTGTCTGCACGTATATCAGACTGCATTGCATAGTCGTAAGTAGGATATCTGTCGTAAACGGCGCCGAAATCGGAAGCCGTATATACGTTGACCGAGTTCTGCTTTTCCAGCATCACGAAAGTAAAACTCCTCTGCATGCTGTTGACTATCCTGCCCTGCATGTAAAGCTTTGCGGTCAGAATGACGTTCTGCCCGACTGCCGCGTCCAGGAACGTTACGTATACGGACTGAGTGCCGTCGTAAGCCGGAGTAAGCTCGGCAAGCGCTTCGCCGCCTGCGCCCGTATTGACGAACCACCTCAGCTCGAACGCGTTAGAGTCGTTCTCGATGCCGAAATATATCGTTTTTGTCAGATTGCCGTCTGTATCCAGCCAGTAATTGCCCCAGTACCTGTCGCGCGCTATGCCGCGTTCGCCGTCCGTTTTCTGCAAATCCAGATCGAACGCCACCGGTCTCTCCATGACCGTGAAGCTCATCGCGGAGCTTTCGCCGTCCTTATACAGCGTGATCGTGGCTTTGCCCGCTTTAAGCGGAATAAGATGCCTGTTATCGGCGTCCGCGCGCAGCACCTCGGGATTGTCGGAAACGGCGGTCACGCCCTCCTCTATCTCCTCGCCGCTGAGGTAATCGATAACGGTAAACGACTGGTTGCCGTTGCCCGAATAAAGAGTTTTTTCCATACTGCCGAAACCCCATGCGGTCGCGGAAAAGACGACTTCGACGCTTATGACGTTGCCGCCGTAGGAAATGTCGAACGCTCTGACGCTCCCTGCGGCGTCAGAGACGGTTTTTTCGGTTATCTCGGCGCCCCGAGCGAGAACGATCTTTTCGTTCAGCCACGCGCTAATTTCGCGCGCTCCCGCGCCGAATAAAAAGGCGTCGGATACGTATACCGTCGTGCTGCTGACCACCGCTTCGCTTAAATCAACGGTGAACGAAGCCGAAAACTGCTTGCCCGAACCGTCATAGGTCGTCGCGGTTATCTGCACCCTTTCGTCGGTCCTGCGCAGCGGAGTGACGAGTCCGGTCGGATCCACCGTGGCGATCTCGTCGTCCGAGGACTGCCACGTCACGTCGCTTTCCAGCGCCGCATAGGCGCTGTGCGGTTCGGCAGCGGTATAAAAACGCTCTGCCCCGTACAGCTTGACCTCGCCGGAATAGAAGGTTTCGGTCTTGGTAAAGTACGCTATCGGGGTTTCCGTCGACTCGCCCATATCGGTGTATATCTCGAAACGGTCTATTTCCTTGGTCGTCACGTTGAACGTCAGAGTCCTGTAAACGTCGCGTGCGGAAGCCGCGCGCACGGTCAATTTGGTAACGCCCGCCTGGACGGGTACTATCGAATAACGGTCCTGGGAACCTTCGCGTTTTACAAGCTCGACTTCGCCGGTCATTCCTTCCTCGGAAGAATCCTCGCAGACCACCTCTTTATCGCGGACGAAGGACGGAAGGATCTCTATTATCAGAAATTCTTCCGTTTCGTTGATGTCTACCTCAACCAGTGCCCCGTCTTCCAGTTCCTGGTTAGTGGAATCCTTGATGACCATGTCGCTGGGGTTAGGCGACGTGGCGGACAAAATCAAGTTTCCCGTGACGCTGAGCGCCAGCACCACAATAACCGGAATTATACAGATCACCGCAATCAGAAATTTTTTCATTCTCTTATGCCTTTACTTACCTTTTCATTATGTCTCAGGCATTCCTTTCGGAAGCCGTTTGCAGATTTTTTGATTTTAATCGCTTCTCCGGGAGCCCAAACAAGCGTTTTATACGCGGTTATCGCGCAATTCTGTTGTATGTCTTTTTCAGCCCTATCGTGTAGACCAAAACGGAAACGACAAAGAACAATCCCGTCATAGACGACACCACGACGAACATGAAATTCATGTCCAGCGTCAGCGTGAACGCGCCCGCCGGCACGGTTATGGGCTTTGGCAAAGAGCCCAGATAGCTAAGGAACATGCACACGATCCCTATCGTCAGCGCGACCGCGAATCCCATAGCCACGGACATCGTGGTGGAGGCGTTGTTGTTGACGACCTCTCCTTCGCCGGAAAGGTTGAAATACGGATGCGCGATATCCATACGCATCGATAAAAGCGTCAGTCCGACCGAGCAGAGTTCGACCACGGCGAACAGCCACAGACCGTCGCGTATCTCCATCTGTTCGCTGCCTATCAGCACCGCCAGGCATACGGCGTTGGCGCCCACCGACACCAACAGGTACATCAGGAACTTCGCAAACAGCTGCGTTCTGACGGAAACGGGCGCGACTTTTGTATGATAGAAGTTGTCGCCCTCACGGCTGGTCGAAGTGGCGGAAAACGAGGTTATTACCGTCGCAAAGATCAGCATTACCAGCATCGTCATTCCCAGCGAGATCTGTTCGCCGACCTGGTTCTGTCCCAGCTCGCGGGTGATATTGTTGCAGAAAAACACCATTACCGGCATGGCGCACGCAAGCACGAAGTACTGGAACGAGTAATTCACCGAACGGAAAACCTGTAAAAATTCCTTATGCATAAGCGTCAGGAATACCGGACGGCAGCGGTTACGGGTGACGTGCTTGAACGCGCTGCCTTCGACTTCGACGTTATTGAGCAGCGTTTTCGCATACAGGAAATAGATGACCAGTATCATCCCTATCAGCGAAAGCCCCTGTATGCCTATGAGCGCGGGGTACGCCACATACAGCTCGTGTCCGACCATGACGTCGGCAAAATACTTCATGGGTATCAGCCATTTGGCTGTATTTTCGATAATTTCGACCATTTCGTCGCTGAATACCGAAAATTCCTTGTCGTTCATGAACGTAACCATGCTGTTGAACAGCAGCATATACAGAGCGAACGCCAGCGTGACCAACACCGCAAGCCCTATAATTATCAGCGCGAATTTGTTGCGGATACGGTTGGTAAGGTGCATGATCGGTATCGCCAGAATGTTGCTGAGGAAGAAGGTTATAAACACCAAAAACAATATAGGAACCGGAATTTTGGCATAAAAAGCCGTTCCCAGACCGCTGACGCCGGCATACGCGACCAAAAACGGTGCCATAACGATAGCCGTAACGCAAAACTGCGTCAGGAACAGAAACAGCGTTTTGGATACGAACACCTCCGTACCCGAAACGGGATAGCGCATCAGTATTTCGTTGTCGCCTTTATAATAAAGCACCTTTATAGTGCTGCTTACGCCGGTGAAAAGCATGAACAGGAATATCAGCGACACCAACAGCACCAGCGCTTCGTAAAGCAGCCCGGCAGCGTCGAACATCTCGAAAAAGAGTCCCGCCACCCAGTACAGCGCGTAAATCACCGCGCCGGTTATTACCAAAGTGCCGAACAGCTTGAAATAGGATTTGTAGTCCACAAGCGAATAGTTCGAAAATCTGTTTTTTATCTCCAGCCGAAGGAGCGTGCGGATATTGCCGTTCATTATCCCCTCCTGAGGAGCGTGCGCTCGTTGATTTTGTCCTGCTCGGTCGCGGTTATCTCGACAAAACGCTTTTCCAGAGTTTCTTTGTTGCCCTTAATGTGCAAATCGATGACGTCCTGGAGCTTGCCGTCCTTGATGATCGCGGCTCTGTCGCATATCTTGGCGACCAGATCGAGGTTGTGCGAGGAGAAAAACACTGTGTTCCCCTCCGCGCAGTGATCGTCCATTCTTTTCAGGATCTCCGCCATGGACTGGTGGTCGAGTCCCATCATGGGTTCGTCCAGCACCCACAGCTTGGGGTTGTGTATCAGCGCGGCGATGATGCATATTTTCTGTTTCATGCCGTGCGAATACGACTTGATCTGAGTATCCACCGCTTTTGTCAGCTTGAACTGGCTGACATACTTGTCGAAACGCTCGTTGCGGTCGCGCTTGGACACCTTATAAAGGTCCGCGGTATAGTTGACGTATTCCCTTCCGGTAAGTTTTTCGTATACGGAATGGTTGTCGGGCACGTATCCCATATTCAGCTTGGCGTTGATGGGATCCTTGGCGATATCGTATCCGCAGATGGTGATTTTACCTGAATTGAACGGATAAATTCCCGTCAGACATTTTATGGTCGTCGATTTGCCCGCGCCGTTTTGCCCCAAAAACCCGAAAATCTCGCCGGGCTGCAGCGAAAGCGACAGGTCTTCGACCGAAAAGCGTTCGGAATTAAGATATTTTTTGTAAAGATGACTGATCTCCAGCATGTTTTTCTCCTACTATGTTTACGCGCGCACGCGCGTCTTTATTTATATAATTTCTTTTAATAATCTATCATACTATTATATATATGTCAACAAAATTTATCAACATTTCCCCGAGGCGACAGTAAACGGGCAAACGCTTGCGAAAAAGCATTTGACGTTGCAAAAACGCACAGAGCGTGATAATATAGTATTTAAGCGAATATAAATAGCCCAAAAAGGAGCGCAATATGATAGTAATCCAGGCAAAAGACTATGACGAAATGAGTTTGAAAGCGTACGAAGCAATGAAAATAGTGCTTTCCGAAAATCCCAAAGCCGTCCTCGGACTGGCGACCGGCTCCACGCCGATAGGTCTGTACAAAAACATGATAGCCGATTATAAAGCGGGCGCGGTAAGCTATAAGGATATGATAAGTATCAATCTGGACGAGTACGTGGGACTTCCGGTAACGCACCCGGAATCGTACAGAAGCTTCATGAACAGAAATCTTTTCGAGCATATCGACATCAAACCCGAAAACACCCACGTTCCCGACGGTCTGAGCAGCGATCTGCAAAGATCCGCCGACGAATATACGGCTTTTGCCGCAGCGCACCCCGTCGACGTGCAGATATTGGGCATAGGTGCCAACGGACACATCGGTTTTAACGAACCCGGTACCCCGTTCGACTCTCACACCCACGTCGTGACATTGAAAGAAGGCACCCGCCGCGACAACGCGAGATTTTTCGACAACGACATCTCCCTCGTCCCCACCCACGCGGTGACGCTGGGAATGAAAGACATCATGAACGCGAAAGCAATAATACTTCTCGCATCCGGCGCCGGCAAAGCCGACGCGGTAGCCAAGATGATAAAAGGTCCCGTGTCCGAAGACTGCCCCGCATCGATATTGCAAACGCACCCCAACGTCCTGGTGGTGACGGACGAAGCCGCGGGATATTATCTCAACTAAACAGTATCTTAGGATACATAAAATGCGTCCGCGAAAGCGGACGCATTTTTTTCCGGCTCTGCTCGGGCACGCCGTACCGCCCTCCCCTAAGCCGCGGCGTTACACCGCTTCCAAGGCAGAGTGCACAGCTCTTGTTGCTCGATTTATTGTATCTAAAGCTACAGTATTGTTACGGTACCGTCCTCGTCCACGCGTATCCTGTCGCCGCTGGAAACGCTGTCGAGAAACTCACTGCCCAGGCAGTCCACCGCGATAACGTCGCTGTTTTCCCACACGCGCGCAAGTACTATCCCGCTGGCGGCGAGAGAATCTATATGCTCCGAAAACAGAAAACACGCGGGATTGATCTTCATGGCGCATACGGTCTGTATCACCAGTCCGCCCGTCGTCGATCCTATCGTGATAGGAAGACACAACGCCTTACCTGTGATGTTTTTACCGAAAAGATCGGGATTGTTCTGATCTGAGGCTATGACCGCGCTTTTATTCGCCATCGCACTTTTTTGGAACGTCGCCAGAGTATTGACGCCGCCGTGCGATACCACCGCCTCGCCTTCGAAACTGCCTCGGGCGATAACTCTGCCTTTAAACGTCTTCATATTATGCCTCCCCGGAGATGATCTTGAGTATTTCGGCGTCTTTATAGTAACGCGCTGCCGAATAGGTGCGGAGTTTGTTGGAGTTAGTCGCTATGGGCGTCGACTTCGTGAGCGGATTGTTGGTGTACATCAGCGGACATATCGACGTCAGCCTCACGCCGCAGGCATAGATCTCGGCATATTGCGGCGCGTTGTCGTGCCTGAATTTTTTTACCACCGCGGGCGAGGCGCACAGCACCGTTCTGACCCTGACTTTCTTTCTGCCGCTTCGTCTAAGCGTCGCCAGTATGTCTTCCGTCCAGCCGACCAGCTGTCCGTAAGTCAGGTGCGGACAGCCGATAAACGCCAGCTTCGCACGGGCGCCCTGTTTCCACATGTTCGGATAGCTTTTATATACGCGCTCCAGCTCCTCGTCGTCCACGATATATGTGGCGGCGTCCTCTCGTATCAGTTTTTCGCCCAGCTCTTTGGCTTCGGGGGTCAGGTTGTCTATGTGGTACAGCCCTACCGCGCCGTTGGACGCGGTCGCCGCCCCGAAATCTTTTAAATACGCCTCCGTACCGTCGTCTATCTCGCTTCCCAGCCATTTGTCCAGGCCGTAAACGTAGGGTACGTCCTCCATGACCTTCATGCCTATGGCGCTGCCCAGGACCTGGGCCTCCGGCTTTGCCGTGGTGCGTACGTAGACTTTCCATTTGGCTTTTCTGCCCTCATCGGTCAGCAGTCCGAAATACGGCACGCAGCCGACTACCGAACCGAACAGATCCAGCATTCCCGAATTGCGGTTGCATCTGGCGCCCAATACTGAATTGGCGTACACGACCGCAGAGGATTCCGCCCAGCTGAGCACGTCGCCTTTTTGCGGTATGTTTCCCGTTTCTTTCAGATAGCACGTGCAGCTGAAAGCGTCCTCGTTCCTCAGTCCCATCGCCTCAAGCTGTTTTTCGTAACGCTGCTGGGCGGAGTACATGAATTTGTTAAACACCAGTTTCAAAAGCGCGTTGCATCTGACGTTATCGTAATCCAAAGGTCTGGGATCGACCGTGAATCCGCCCTCGGCTTTCAGACCGGCGGCTATCATCTCGTCCATCGTCCTGAACAGCGGTTTGAGCAGTCCTATCCCGAAACTGGTGACGAGGTGTCCTTCCGCGTGCGTGACCGGCACCATTTTTTCGGCGCCGAATATCTCGCCGAACTCTACCAGCGTGCGCATTACCTTGGCTTTCACCTCTCCTTCCGCGCCGTCAAGCACGGCGCGCTGCTGTGATGTGAGTTGCATTCTGTATTCCATCGGCTTCCTCCCGTATACTCCCGGCGTCGAATTGAGTCAAAGCGCTCCGCCGCGGGCTGCCGCCGGATGCGGCTACGCCTATATTATCGCATAAAACCGTATTTTTTTCAATAGCGAACCTTGTTCAAACAGCCGGAAATAAAGACTTTGCGTTATGCAAAGTCTTTGAACGGGATTCTTTAATCCGGAAACAGGTTTCCTTTACTTTGGACTATAAGTCGTATGTGAGTTTTAAAGCTTTTGCCGCCGCGACTTCGTCCGGGCGGCTGACGACGGTAGTTTCGGGCTTCGTCTTCATTGCCGAAGGGTCTTTTAGCGCTTCGCTGTAGATCTGCTTCATCGCCTCCGCCACGGCGTCCAGCGACGCCTTGCTTTCCGTTTCCGTAGGCTCGAACATCAGCGCCTCGTGTACCGTCAGCGGAAAATACATCGTCGGCGGATGTATGCCTTTGTCTATCATGGCTTTGGCTATGTCCAGTGCCGTAACGCCGTTCAGATTTTTTAGCTTTTCCATGGAAACGACAAATTCGTGCATACACACACCTTCTGCCGACGGATATTCGGGCTGCAGCTTCTTTTTCAGATAATTGGCGTTCAGCACCGCCGTTTCGGCGCTTTGCCTTATGCCTTCCGCGCCCAGAGCAAGAATATACGCGTACGCTTTCACCAGCACCGAAAAATTGCCGTAGAACGCGTTGACCTTGCCTATGCTTTCAGGCGGAGCAGCGAATTTATACGTTTTGCCGTCGGACACGACGACGGGATACGGCAGGTAATCCTTCAAAAACGCCTTTACGCACACCGGTCCGGCACCGGGGCCGCCGCCGCCGTGGGGCGTGGAAAAAGTTTTGTGAAGATTCAGATGTACCACGTCGAAACCCGTATCCCCGGGACGCACCACGCCCATGACGGCGTTGAGATTGGCGCCGTCGTAATATAAAAGTCCGCCCTTGGAATGTACCGTTTCGGCGATTTTTGCGATGTTCTTTTCAAAAAGTCCTAATGTCGTGGGGTTGGTCAGCATAAGCGCGGCAACGTCTTCGTCGCATAGCCGCGCCAGAGCGTCCAGATCGACCCCGTACGAATCGTCTCCCGGTACGTTGACCACCTCGAAGCCTGCCATCGCCGCGCTGGCGGGATTGGTGCCGTGCGCGGAGTCGGGCACAAGTATCTTTCTGCGTGTTTCGCCGCGCGCGGCGTGATACGCCTTTATTATCCTCAGTCCTATATATTCGCCGTGAGCGCCTGCCGCGCCCGCAAAGCTTATCGCGTCGGTACCGGTTATTTCTTTCAGTGCTTCGCCCAGACCGTACATAAGCTTCAGCGCGCCCTGCACGTCTTTTTCGGGCGCCAGCGGATGAATGTCCCTGAACCCCTCCAAAGCCGCTGCGGCTTCGTTGATTTTGGGATTGTATTTCATTGTGCACGAACCGAGCGGATACGCTCCGTCGTCGACGCCGAAAGCCGTGCGCGAAAGCGCGCTGTAGTGTCTTGCGACCTCGACTTCGCTAAGCTCTGGCAGTTCGAGTTCGATCTTTTTCCCGAAGTCGGGAAGCGCAACGTCTTCTGTGAAAGCGTTAACATACTCCGAAGGACGGCTTTTTTCCAGTTCGAACAACAGTTTCATATAACCTCCTTCATTATCCGCGCCGCTAAGGTGATGTCCATGGCACCGTTAAGCTCCGTGAACGCCCATAGCATGGTGTCGCCGTCGAGTTTGAGTCCCGACAATATGCCGTTTTCGGCAAGCGCTTTTTCGATCTTATCCGATTTTCCCGGACAGAGTGTAACGAATTCGTTGAAAAAGTCGGCTTCGTAAACGCGTTTCAATCCCGCTTCCTCAAATTCTTTCAAAGCGAAATGCGCCGCTTTATAGCAGTTTTCAGCCACTCGTCTGAGCCCCTTTCCGCCCATGGCGGCAAGGTACACCGACGCCCTCAGCGCGCAAAGCGCCTGGTTGGAGCAAATATTGGAAAGCGCGCGCTCTCGCTTTATGTGCTGTTCGCGCGGCTGAAGCGTTAAAACGAAGGCTCGCCGCCCCAGCCTGTCCGTAGTTTCGCCGACTATACGTCCCGGCATTTTTCTGACACCTGCCTTGGTCGTGGCGTAATAGCCCGCGTACGGACCGCCGAAAGCCGTAGGCAGTCCGAACGGCTGCACGTCGCCCACGGCAATGTCCGCCCCTGCCTCTCCGGGAGAGGGCAGCAGCGCGTACGCCAGCGGATTGCCACCGGCTATAAACTTAGCCCCGACCCGGTGCGCGGCTTCGGTCAACGCTTTCAAATCGAGTATTCCGCCCGAATACGCAGGCTGTTCCGCATACACGGCGCACACTTTAGGCGAAAGCGATTTTACCAGAGTTTCGGGTTCCAATATCCCGTTTTCGGCTGCCAATACCTCATATTCAATATTTTTCCCGTCCAGATAAGTCCTCAGTACAGCCATGGTGTCGGGACGGATGGAAGCCGCGATGAGGATTTTAAAACCGGGCTTGAAGCTTTGCAGACACGCCTCCGCCGCGGCGTTGGCTGCCGAATACATCGAAGCGTTGGCGACTTCCATTCCCGTGATCCTGGCAATATAGGTCTGATATTCGAAGATAGCCTGCAGAACGCCCTGTGCCATTTCCGCCTGATACGGAGTATACGCCGTCAAAAACGAAGATTTCGACGCCGTTTCGTTGACTATTTCGGGGATATAGTGTCTGTACGCGCCGCCGCCGCGCATTACCGAATTATAGGTTTTGTTCTCGGCGGCAAGCGCTTTGAGCCTCGCAATGACCTCGCTCTCGCTTAGCCCCGGAGCAAGCGACAGTTTCCCGCACTTCAATTCGGGAGCCACTTCCGAATACAGCGCGTCGGTATCCGGCACTCCCACGAAGGCAAGCATCTGTTCGATATCAGAGTCGGTATGCGGAAAATATACGCTCATTTTTTAAGATCCGCGCGGTATTCTTCTTCGGTGAGCAGCCCTGAGGGCTCTTCCGAAAGCTCTACTTTGCATATAAAGACGCTTTCCGCTTCCGAAGAAAGTTTTTCGGGTTCGTCTTCGAGAGAGGAATTGACTTCGACGACCGTACCCGAAACGGGAGAATATACCGGCGACGCCGCTTTTACGCTCTCCAGCTCCAACAGCACGTCGCCCGCGTTGACGGCCGCGCCGACCTCGGGCAGCTCAACGTAGACCACGTCGCCAAGTTCTTCCGCGGCAAAGTCGGAAATACCTATTTCTGCGATTTTACCGTCGATTTTTACCCATTCGTGCGTTTTACTGTACAGTTTAAGCATGATACACCTCTTTTATTTGCGTTTATAAAACGGAAGAGAGGTAAGCGTCATTTCGACCTGCCTTCCGCGTATTTCGGAACATACGGCGCCTTTAACGCCTTTTTTAAGACGGAGCATCGCTATGGCTCTCCCGAGCGTAGGCGACATCGTGCCCGACGTCACCGAACCGACTTCCTCGCCCTTTTCGTCAAACAGCGGTGCGCCCTCGCGCACTATGCCTTTGCCCGCGACGAACGCGCCCGCGCGGTAATATTCGGGCGTATTGCAGACAAACGCTTCTTTTCCGATAAAAAATTCCTTGTCCGTCTTGACTGCAAAATCCAGACCGGCTTCCGAAGCGATGCGCTTATCCGACAGTTCGTGCCCGTAAAGCGGCATCGCCGCTTCGAGTCTCAGCGTGTCGCGCGCTCCTAGGCCTGCGGGTATCAGACCGTATTCCCTGCCCGCCGCCAGAACGCTTTTCCAGACTTTCGAGGCGTTATCCGCGTCCACGGCGATCTCGAAGCCGTCCTCACCCGTATATCCCGTGCGCGAAACCGTGGCTTTTACTCCGAACAGCGGCACGTTTTCCTTGAAAGTATAATATTTTTCGGGCAGATCCGCGCCTTTTAGAATTTTTACGGCGTTCCTGCCCTGGAGCGCTATAAGCGCGACCGTATCGGAAACGTCGCGTATCCTGACGCCGCACGCGGAGTTGGCAAGCATCCATTCGTAGTCCTTGGAACGGTTGGACGCGTTGACGACAACCAGATATTTGTCCTCGGCGCGACGGTACACCAGGACGTCGTCCACCGTGCATCCGTCGGGATAAAGCATCAGAGAATATCTGACTTTGCCCGAAGGCATATCCGAGAATCTGTTGGTCAACAGCCTTTCCAGATACTCCGTAGCGCCCGCGCCTTCTACGCTTATTTCGCCCATATGTGAAACGTCGAACATCCCCGCCGCCTCCCTTACTGCGGTATGCTCGGCGATAATGCCGGTTAAATAGCGAACGGGTAGCTCATAGCCCGCAAAATCGACCATGACGCCGCCCGCTTCGAGGTGTTCGTTATACAGAGGGGTTTTTTTTGCCATACTTATCGTTGCTCCGTGATAATTAGATTATACAACTTTACCCCGCCGCGTACAAGCACTTTGACCTTATATTGACCGTCCGCTAAAGCTTGAGATACCGCCTTTCGGCAAGTGAGCGCGCCGAAATTAAACAATAAACGGGCAGCTGTTGCAATACTTAAGGAAATATGGTAAAATCCGGGTATGCAACGACAAGATTATCCGCGTCCCGACGCCGTCCGTCCGCGCATCAGGTTGCTGAACGGCGAATGGGAATTTTCTTTGGACGAAGCCGATTTCGGCAAAGCGCTCCCGGGCGCTCTGCCCTGCAGAATAAAAGTGCCTTTCCCCGCCGGCAGCGAAATGTCCGGACAGACCGAACGCGCCACATCGGTATGTTACTTAAAGTCATTCGATTTGTCCGCGTTCGAATGCGCGGGTACGGTGCTTCTGAACTTTCTGAACGTGGACGGCGCGTTCACCGCGCTGCTTAACGGCATCGCGGTATACTCCGGCACGGGCGGTGAAGGCTCCTTCCATTTCGACGTAAGCGCGCTCGTAAAGCCCGGTCAAAACGTGCTGACGGTTTATTGCGCGGCTTCGCCTTTCACGCGCGGCATCTGCGGTCACGTCTGGCTGGAATTCGCCGCAAAAAGCTATTTCTCTTTTCTGCGCGCCAACGCCGTTTACGCGTCAAAAGCCGTATATATCCAAGGCTCTATCGCCGGCGAAACCGATGACCATAAGATCTTAGTGGAGATCGCCGCGAACGGCAAACAGATCTACAGGCGCGAATACAAGGCTTTGCCTTCGTTCACGCTCCACGCTCCGCTGGAGCGGCTGCCCGACATGTGGACAGCCTCGCACCCCGCGCTGTACGACGTGCGCGTCACGCTGATCACGCCCGGCGGAGGCATGGCGGACATGATATACACCTATACCGCGTTCCGCGAAATCGACGTAGTGGACGGCAGACTGTATATAAACGGCAGAAAAACCTTCCTGGAATCGGTGCGCGACAGGCTTTATTATCCCGGCTCCGACTCCACGCCGCCCTCCTCAAAAAGGATCGCCGAGGATCTGGCATACGCCGTGCTGGCAGGCTTCAACACGGTGACTTTCTGCGGCTATCCCACTCCGGCGCATCTGTATATCGCCGACAAGCTGGGACTGTTCGTCATAATAGTTCTAAAGGATCTTTCCTCGTCCGACAATAAATATACGGATTTGATAATGCGCGACTACGGGCACCCTTCTATCATAATGTGGGAGCCTGTAGCCGAAGAATACGGCGCCGCGGAACAAAATCTGATTTATGCTTCGCTGAAAAACCTCGATCCCAAGCGGCTGGTCGTTTTCCCGTCGGCGAAACGCATATACAAGTCGGATATGTACTGCTTCGACTGCGCGGCAAAAGATATCCCGATGTATCTGCAGCTGAGGTTCAACCGCGTTCCGCTGTCGGAAAGAGAGGAGCTCAGGCTCAAAAAAAGCGATCCCGCCGCGCCCGGCACCGCGGAGCTCGGAAAGCTACCGGCGTTCTATACCGGGCTGACAGCCGATCTGGATCGGGGCGATGCCGCCAAGGAAGCGCGTTTCAAAGCTGCATACGCCGCGGTGATTGCCGCGCTGGCGGAAAGCGCCTCGGGGCTGGAGGCGGCTTCGCTGTACGATACGCCGGATATCCGGGACGGACTGATGAACGCGGAGCGCGAATCCAAACAGGTGCGTCCTCAGCTTAAACAGCAGTAAACGATATTAAAGACGCCGCTTTCAGGCGGCGTCGATGACTTTTTGCATAAACTCCGGAGTTTTCAGTGCGACTTCGTTCCGGATCTCGTCAAGCGGTCTTATCGGTTCGCCGTCGAAGATGTCGAATCCGATAGAGCCGTATGCCATGTGATTGGCTTCCCCGGGTAAAACGTAATCGCATTGCGCGTTCATTGTGCGACCGTAATTGCCCTGCGGCACGCCGGTGCCGGGAAAACAGAAACTCCCATCCGGAAAAGCCTGCCGGCGCCTAGACGGTGTAACAGTCCCGGTCGCGCACCTCTACGTCGCAGTCGTTGTTCAGATTATCCGAATACGAAACGGACACTCCGTCATTGTCCGCGTCGTTTACCGCTTAGACCGTCAATGCCGCCGTCGCCGCGGTTAAAAAATACCGCAATATCTCCTCATATCCGTATTTTATAACGTCGCCCGCTTGAGGCAAGCCGAAACTTAAAGATAGTCCTTAATGCGGTGAGGACTCTCCACCACTATACGCGCGCCGGCGTCAAACAGCTTTTGCCCGGACTGAAAGCCCCACGAACAGAACACGCCTTTAACTTTTGCGTTTTCTGCAGTTCTGACGTCGACGTCGGAGTCCCCTACGTACAGCGTTTCCGCCGCAGTCACGTTCAGTTGTTTCATCGCTGCTTCGATCATGTCGGGCGCGGGCTTTAACGGCATTTCCGGCGTGCCGCCGTAAACGGCGTCAAAAACACCCGGGAAAAACCTGCCGACGATCTCTTTCAACGGGTCAGCGGACTTGTTGGAAACCACGCCGAGTTTCAGCCCGCGTTCTTTCAGTTCGCCTAGCAGCTCCGGTATGCCGTCATAAGGCGCGGTATGCACGGCGATATGCGCGCGGTAATATTCCTGAAAATATTTTTCGGCTTCGTAAAGATATTCTTCCTTTCCCTCGGGCAGCGCCTGACGGATGAGCTTGAAACTGCCGTTTCCGACAAAGCGCAGTACGTCGTCGTCGCCCGGAGGCGTAAACCCGTAGCGGAGCATCGCCGCCTGTACGGCGCGGGCGAGATCCAGCCAGGTGTTGCACAAAGTGCCGTCCATATCGAACAAAACGCATTTTATCCCGTTTTCAGCCATATTCCGATTATAACGCCGCCGCGCGGTCGAAGCAAACAATTTCCGTATTTTACCAAAAATACAATCCCTTTTCACCAAACATTCAAATCTTAACTACTTTACTTTTCATATTGGCTTGCTAGTATATAAGCGTAGAAAGAAAGTACACAAACCCGTAAAGACTCCGGTCTTTCGCTTGCAGGGTGTTCGATAAAGTGTAAAAACCAAAAATTTTAATTTCTCAATCCCTCCTCCACAAATATGTAAAGGGCCAGCAAGCGGGTCCTTTCTTTTTGCGCTCAGGACTGTCTTTTCTTTCTGAGATATATCAGAAGTACCGTGACGTCAGCTGAATTAACTCCGCTTATTCGCCCCGCCTGCCCCAGAGTCATCGGTCGTATCTCGCCCAGCTTTTCGCGCGCCTCTATCCTCAGCCCTTCCACCGCGCCGTAATCTATGTCCGCGGGAATGGCATAGTCGTTCAGGCGGCTCTCCTCCGCCACGCGCCTGTCCTCCTTGGACAGATATCCCGAATACTTTATGTCCGTGGCAGCGCACGTCAGCGCCTCCGGCATGTACGATGCCAGCTCGGGTATCATATTCTTTATTATATCGATACCGACGCCCATTTTAATAAGTTCGGTTACCGTGAACGAAGTTTTCAGGGTGTCGCCCGTTTCTATGCCCGCGTTCGAAAGATCCTTTTTGCCGAAGCGCAGCGACGAAAACGTATCTTTCAGAGCGGCGACCTCGGCTTTCTTTTTCAGATACTTGGCATACCTTTTTTCGTCGGCAAGCCCTATCTCGTATCCCAGTTCGGTCAGCCGTATATCGGCGTTATCCTGCCTTAAACGCAGCCTGTATTCCGCCCTCGAGGTCATCATACGGTACGGCTCCTCCGTGCCCTTGGTAACCAGATCGTCTATCAGCACGCCGATATACGAGGAATCCCTGGTAAGTATCAGCGGCTCCTTGCCGTCCAGGTAGCGGGCGGCGTTGATACCCGCGACCAGTCCCTGCGCCGCAGCCTCCTCATAGCCCGAGCTGCCGTTTATCTGACCCGCCGAATAAAGGCCTTTGAATCCTTTTATGCCCAAAGCGGCGTTCAGACACTTGGGATTGAGGCAATCGTACTCGATAGCGTAGCCGTAACGCGTTATTTTGGCGCGGGTGAGCCCTTTTACGCTGTGCAGCATCTGCTCCTGCACGTCGAAGGGCAGCGACGTGGACAGCCCCTGAATATACATTTCGCAGGTGTCCGTTCCTTCGGGTTCGACGAAGATCTGATGGCGTTCCTTGTCTTTGAAGCGCACCACCTTTGTTTCGATAGAGGGGCAGTATCTGGGTCCGATGCCGGAAATATTGCCGTTATATAACGGCGCGCGGTCAAGGTTGGATAAAATTATTCTGTGCGTTTCGGCGTTGGTATAGGTCAGATAGCACGCGCAGTCGTTTCTGACGGCGTTTTCCGTCAGCATCCCGAAGCGCGGCAGCCCTTCTTCGCCGGGCTGGAGTTCCATTTCCTCATAATCGATTGTCTTTGAAAGCACCCTCATGGGCGTGCCCGTCTTAAAGCGCCGTATGTCCAGTCCGTAACGCTTCAGATTCTCGGACAGTCCTACGCTGCGCATGAACCCCGCCGGACCGGTGGCGCGTTCGTAACCGCCCGTGATGATCCTGGAATCCATATATACGCCCGTGCATATCACCGCGGCGTCGGCGTAAATTACGTCTCCCACCGCCGTCCTGACGCCGGCAACGCGGTCGCCGTCGAATATAAGCTCGTTGACGTCCGCTTCCATGACGTCCAGGTTCTCGGCAGACTCCATGCGCTGTTTCATGAGGCGGTGATAAAGGTTTTTGTCCACCTGCGCCCTGAGACTGTGCACGGCTTCGCCGCCCGCGCGGTTCAGCATCCTTACCTGAATGGCGGCTTTGTCGGCGATCTCGCCCATTACTCCGCCCAGAGCGTCAATCTCCTTGACCAGGTGCCCTTTGGCGGTGCCGCCGATATTGGGATTGCACGCCATAAAAGCCACCGCCTCGGCGGAAAGCGTGGTCAGAAGCGTTTTCTTATTCAGCTTAGCCAGTGCCGCGGCGGCCTCTACGCCGGCGTGCCCGGCTCCTATCACCACGGCGTCGTATCTTTTCATCATTTACCTACGCAGAATTTGGAAAAAATCTCGTCCACCACGCTTTCGGCGGCGTCCTCGCCGATAAGCGAATATAACGCTTCGAGCGCCTCTTTGACGTCGGCGCTGACGCAATCCGGCGTGGCGGTTTCCATGTCGCGGAGCGCCGTCCGAACGCAGTCGAGAGCCTTGGTCACGGCATGCAGCTGCCTTTGACGCACCAGCGGCGGCGAAGTCATTGCCTTTATGCCCGTTTTTTCGGCGACGAGAGCGCGTAAAACGTCCATGTTTTCGCCGGTCAGGGCGGATACGGTCACGTCCGCCTCGCGCGGATAACCGTCTATATCCCCTTTGTTCCTGATGCGGATATGCGGACGCAGCCTTATTTTTTCGTACAGCTCTCTTTCCTCACCGCTTTCCGGCTCGCTGCCGTCCATGACGAACAGCGCAAGGTCCGCCCCGTTCACGGCTTTTTCGGCGCGTTCGATACCGATCTTTTCGGCGCCTTCAGCGCCTTCGCGTATGCCTGCGGTATCCGACAGCGTTACTTTGACGCCGTTTATCTCCAGGGTTTCCCTGAGCACGTCGCGCGTGGTGCCCGCAAACTCGGTGACGATAGCCCTCTCCGCGCCGCATAGCGCGTTCATAAGCGAGGACTTGCCCGCATTGACCAGTCCGACGATGACCACGGAAATGCCTTCAGAGAGCATTTTGCGCTCCCTTTCCGTACCTATCAGCGCGCTCAGCGTGTTTTTAACCGCTTCGAGTTTTTCCACGACCGAAGGACGCGTATCCTCGATCATTTCCTCGGGATAATCCAGCATTACGTCCAGCCCGGCGGTCGCTTGTACTAAAAGCTCGCCCGTTTCGCGTATCTTTTTATCGAGTTCCCCGTCCAGCGCGCGGTACGCGGCGGCAGCCTCGGCTTCCGAGTCGGCGGCGATGAGCGCCTCCACGCCCTCGGCTTCGGAAAGACTCATCTTGCCGTTCAGATACGCCCTGCGAGTAAATTCCCCGGGCATGGCGGGACGCGCTCCCAACGACAGCGCGGTCTCCAGCACGGCTTCAGTGACCACTCTGCCGCCGTGGAGCTGGAACTCCACCACGTCTTCGCCGGTATACGATTTAGGCGCTCTGTAATATACACAGAACGCCCTGTCTTTTACCATGCCCGCCTTTACCTCGCCCAGATACAGCCTGTTGGCTTCGGCAAGCTCGAATTCGAACCCTTTTTTGAAAAAAATGCGCGAAGCTATTTCTTTTACTCCGTCGCCGGATAATCTGACAATGCTTACGGCGGCACTTCCGCGCGCCGTCGATATTGCGGCAATCACGTCCGACATCTGTCTTTAAAACGGCTTTCTGCGGGGAACGCCGTAACTTTTGCCTTTCCTGGCTCCTTTTTGACGGAATTTGGCGGAAGTCCCGTAATTTTTCTCGGTGACTTCGGTGATCCCCGACTTCTTTTCGAAGGCGCGCTCGTCTTTGGGCACTATCACCACGTGGCGGTTGTGTCCCTCGCCCTCCGATACCGTTTCGACGCCGTCGAAATCGGTCAGAGCGGTGTGGATGATGCGTCTGTCATAGGGGTTCATCGGCTCCAATGCCTCGCGTCTGTGCGTTTTTAGCGCCTTTCTGGCAAGGCGTTCGGCAAGCGTACGCAGCGTGTCGGTACGCTTTTTGCGGTAGCCTTCGGCGTCCAGCGAAACGCGTATGAATTCCTTTACCGATTTGTTTGCTATCCACAGCGCCATATACTGAACGGCGTCCAGCACCTCGCCGCGGTAGCCTATCACGCTTCCGGCGTCCTCGCCGGATATTTTAACGACGATGTTCTCGCGCTCCCTTTCGACGCTGACGCCGCACTTCAGGCGCATTTCCCCGATAAGCCCTTCCAGAAAAGCGCGCACCCTTTCCTCGGCAAGCGCGCATTCCTCCTCGGAAGGCAGCCCCTCGGTCTCGGCTTCGGCGCCGAGGACGTTTTCTTCGACCGGATTATCCGTCGTCAATTCCGTTATATCCATTCCGTTAGCTCCTTCGAGAATTACTTTTTGAGAGTAACGCTCATCTCATAGTCCAGCTGTTTGGCGTCGCGGCGTTTGAGCACCAGGTTCCATACCAGGTTCATCGCAAACGACAAAAAGCTCCTCAAAAACATGTACAACGAGAACGCGGCGCTGTAAAACAACGAGAAAATCCCCATTATGACCGGCATGATGTACTGCATCATCTTCATCTGGGTCTGCTGGGCTTTCTGCTGCTCCTCGGTCTGTCCCGCCATCTGCGGCTGTTCCGGAGGTTTGACGAGTTTTGAAGAGATCACGCTCAGCACCATGACCAGCACCGGCAGAATCAGGTATCCGTTCCACGCCGACTTACCCTTCGCGGTATAGTTGTATTCCTCTATCAGAGGAGCCATGACCTTGTTGTATTCTCTGGAATCCACGTCGCTGACCCCGATGCTGCCTATACCGGTGCCGGCATAAGTCGATGCGTCCGGTATGGGATCTTTCCAGGTGTCGGGCATAAAAATGTTGGTCGTCAGCAGGAAGCGCTCCGGCTCGTAGGCGTTCAGCACGGCTTCCTCGGCTGCCTCGGTGGCTTTTTCGCCGGCCTCTGCGACGCCGAGCCCCGCCTCCGTCCCGGCGACGTAGGTTTCGTTGTACGCGGTGTTGTAAACGTTTTTCAGATTCTCGTAAACCACGCTGTTATGGTATCTGACCGAGGAGTTGAATCCCGAGAAAACCACCATGAATATCACCAGTGTGGCAAGCGTAGGCAAACAGGTTTTGAAAGTCGAATACTTGTATTTTTTGTATATCTCGCGCTGTTTCAGCATCAGCGCGTTTTTGTCGGAAGCGTAAAGCTTGTTGATCTTGTCAAGCTCCGGCTTCATCAGACGCATTTTGCGGGAATTGCTCCTCGCAATCATCTTCTGCCAGATATCCAGCGGCATCGTCAGCAGCGTCAGAAATACCGTAAACATTATGACCGTAACGCCGAAAGCGCCGATCAGATCAGAGTCGATTCCCCAGCCGGCTACCCACTCGTACAATACGTTGTAAACCAGCTTTCCGACAAGGTTGAGTTCCGTTGCCAGGCTCATAACGTCCATTTCGCGGCTCCTTTGAAGTTTTCTTTTACGGGATCGAACCCGCCACGGTGAAAAGGCGTACAGCGCATGATGCGCGCCGCGCCTTTCAGGCACCCGATAAACGCGCCGTATTTGGTTATCGCGTCCAAAGTATACATCGAACAGGTCGGCGTATAGATGCACCCCCTGCCCACTATCGGCGAAAGCGTCTTCTTATATGCCAAAATCAACCATTTCGAAATCGTTTTAAACATTTTTCAGATGCCCCGCGCGAGTCAGCAATTCTTCCAGCGTTTCGCCTATACTCCGAAAATCAGCGCCCCGTATCCCGTCCTTGGCGACTACGACATAGTTGTATTCGTCCCTGAGGCGGGGAATAAGGCGCATGAAATTCTCGTTTATCCTGCGTTTTATCAGATTTCTTACCACGCTTTTGCCGATTTTTTTGGAAACGCTCACCCCGACTTTCAGTCCTTTCGTCTTTACGTAGATCAAAGTCATCATATCGGAGGAAACCGCCGTTCCCTTACGGTAAACGTACTGGAAACTGGCGTTTTTCCTTAAACGGCAGCGTTTCAGCATCAGGCTGTAAGAACGGCTCTGCCTTTCCTTCTGCGGCGGGAAATGACTTTTCTGCCGCCCTTGGTGGACATTCTTTCACGGAAGCCGTGGACTTTTTTCTTGTGTCTTTTTTTGGGTTGATAAGTTCTTTTCATATCTCGTTCTCCTGATTGGGGTTATAGTCTTTTCCGCGCGTGAAATATATAAATATAAAGACGTGCGCTTGAACATTATACTTTATAGTAAATGCGCTGTCAAGTTTTTTGTGGGTACAGAAAAAGGCGGCGCGTCATGCTGAACGCGCCGCCCTGTTTCAAACGCTTTATACGGTACCGTCCGCGCCTATCCCCGCCCGAGTCAGCGCCGCCACCACCTCGCGCCGCCACTTTTCGGGTTCTTCGTTTATCGGCGAATGGGCGGATTCGGAAAACGCTATCCATTTTTTGAACGGCGCGTTCAGCCGTGCGAACCATTTTTCCGCCAGCGCCGAAGGCGTGTTGAAATCGTGCTCGCCCTGGGTAACTATGACTGGTACCTTAAGCTCCGTTACTCCGGTATAGTCCGCCGCCACAGCGTCGTCCCAAAGCGTTTTGCTTAGGTATAGCGCTCCCGCCGCAAAGTCGAAAATCTGTTTTACTGAGTATTCTCCGCTCTTTATCAGCGGCTTCAGTATCGAAGCGAACAAGCCCTGTTTCCCCTTCCATACTCCGCCGCCGTAACGCGAAAGGTAATCACGCTGTATTTTCATTGCTTTGTCGTTCGGGTACTTGCCGTTCACCGGACGGATACCCGAAAGCCGCTTTATTGCGCGCTTGTCGCCGCGACGCACAGCCTCGTCCAGACAGAAACGGTAGCTCTCGTCCTCGTTCTCGCTGCCCGAAACGAATACACCCTGTGCGATATAAGCGGCGATTTTTTCCGGGTGATCCATGACTAGAGGCATACCGATTATCGTACCCCAGGAGTGGGCGGCAACGACGATCTTTTCTACGTTGAATCTTTCGCATAACAGTTCTGTCAGCGCCGCTGCGTCATCGACGTAGACCTGCAGCGACAGCTTTTCGTCGGCTATGCTTTTGCGGTAGCTCTTTCCGGAACCGCGCTGATCCCACATGACCATGGTAAAATGCTCGGCAAGCGCGGACTGGTTCATAAGCACGTTGTGTCTGTCCGGCACTCCCGGACCGCCGTGCAGAAAAAGCATTACGGGCAGACCTTCTTCGGCGGCTCTGACGCGGATATTCTGTCTGTCGCCGTTGACATTCACGTCGGTTTCGTAATCTAAAAGGTAATCTTGCGCCATTGTATGTCCTCCGTCACTTTGTCGAGTATATCTTCTATATTTTTATTGCGCAGAATGAACGGGAAGCGCACGTAACGCCCGGAGGCAACTACCTTTACGGGTTTGGCAAGCGCGGTCAGATCGTCGAAGGGATTTTCTTTGACGAAAAAGAAATCCGCGCTTTTGCCTACGGCGATGCTGCCGGTGACGGAATCCAGTCCAAGGATCGCGGCGTTGCCGAGAGTGGCGGTATACAGCGCTTTTTCCCTGGAAGCGCCCGTTGCCGCGGCAAAATACAACGCTTCGCGCCAGGTGCCGTACTGGGTGCAGAACGGACACGAAGCGTCCGTACCCGTGCCTACCGCCACGCCTGAAGCCGCCGACTGGTGCGCGCCCTGGGTCATTCCGCGCATGACTACGCCCGAATTGTACCGTGCAAGGTCGCTCAGCTTCGTTACCTTAGACGGCAGTACCGCCAGCGGCAGCGCGGGCGAATACGTGACCACCATCGCTCCGCCGCGCGCTTTAAGCGCGGCAATGCTTTCCGCGTCCATAGGCGCACCGTGTTCTATCGTGTCCACGCCGCATTCCGCCGCGATACGCGCCCCGAGAGTGCTCTGAGTATGCGCCGCGACCTTTTTGCCCAGCGCGTGCGCCCTCTCGCATACCGTCCCGACCTGTTCCGGAGTCATCTTCACTTCGCCGGGCTCGCCCTTCTTTTTGGCGTCCATCACGCCGCCGGTTATGCATATCTTTATGTAATCGGCGCCTTTAGAAACGGCTTCGTCCACCAGCTTTACGAAATCTTCTTCGGTTTCCCCCGTCAACGCAAACGTGCCGGCGCCGTGTCCTCCCGGCGCGGTCAGCGCATAGCCCGGAACGATAAGCCTGAGCCCTCTCGCCGCGCCTTTGCCCGCCGC
>CALVZV010000009.1 GCA_944372665.1 uncultured Clostridia bacterium | reverse complement strand
CCTAATCAATTTGGAGGACTCAACATGAAAAAGAAAATTTTATCCGTTGTAGCGGTTTTGGTTCTTGCAGCGATCCTTGCCGTAGCTCTCGTCGCCTGCATCCCCTCGGATCCAGACAAAGCGGCGGAAAACCTTGCAAACGCAGATTATTTAGTCATTCCGCTTCCCCTCCTCGGAATAGCCGGTGTCGATGAAGCCATTATGGCTACCAACATCAAAGAAGGCATTGTCATCGTTTATTTCGAAAGCAGCGACGCGGCGTCCGATTTTTACGGTGACAAGGACAACGAGAAATTCCTGCAGGAAGAGCTGGATCTTGAAGACACCGTTTACAAGAAACAGGGCAAGATCGTTTACCTGGGCACCAAAGAAGCCGTAAAGGCGGCGCGCTGATCAACCGGCGTAACAAAAAAGGAGCGGAGATCCGCTCCTTTTTTTTGCGATTATTGGTTTTTCCGTGCATCTTAAATGACCGGTCAGGACAGCCCCGTTATCCTCGCCCTGCCTTCTTCGTCGGTATCAACGTCGATACGGCAAGCCGCGGGAACTGCAGGCAGCCCGGGCATGGTTATGATGTCGCCCGTCAGCGCGACTATGAACCCGGCGCCCGCGGAAAGCCTGACGTCCTTGACGGTGATCCTGAAATTATCGGGGGCGTTTATTTTTTTTGGATCGTCCGAAAAACTGTACTGCGTTTTGGCGATACATACCGGAAGCGCGCCGTAGCCTAAATCCGTAAAACGTAAAATTTTGGCTTTGGCTCCCGGCATGACGTCGACGCCTGCGGCGCGGTAAACTTTTTTGGCGACGGCTTCTAGCTTCTCCTCTACCGATGTATCGTCGCCGTAAGCGAAACGGAAGGCGTTTTCCTCCCCGCAAAGCCGCACTACTTCGCGCGCCAGCTCCACGGCGCCCTCTCCGCCTTTTGCCCAGACGTCGGCTTCCACGGCGTTGACGCCCGCGCGCCTGCACGCTTTTTTGATAAGCTCCTTTTCGGCTTCGGTGTCGTCGGTAAACACGTTGACGGCTACCGCTACGGGCAGTCCGTAGACGTTTTTCATGTTGTCTATATGCCTTAAAAGGTTCTTCATACCCTTTTCCAGCGCTTTCAGATCCTCTTTGGCAAGGTCCACTTTCGCGGCGCCGCCGTGCATCTTTAGCGCGCGCACCGTGGCGACGATAACGCATGCGGAGGGTCTGATCCCCGCCGTCCTGCACTTGATGTCGATGAATTTTTCGGCGCCCAGGTCGGCTCCGAACCCAGCCTCGGTTATCACGTAATCGCCCAGCTTCAGCGCCAGACGCGTCGCCGCCACGGAGTTGCAGCCGTGCGCGATATTGGCAAAAGGCCCGCCGTGTATCAGCACGGGCGTGCCCTCCAGGGTCTGCACCAGATTGGGGTTTACGGCGTTCACCATCAGCGCCGCCATCGCGCCTGCGGCTTTCAGATCGCCTGCGGTTACGGGCACCGCGTCGTAGCGGTAGCCGACTATTATTCGCGAAAACCTTTGCTTGAGATCGTTTATGTCGCCGGCCATACACCACGCCGCCATCACCTCGGAGGCCGCCGTAATGTCGAAGCCGTCCTCGCGCGGCACGCCGTGCGCTCTGCCGCCCAGTCCCGAAATTATGAACCGCAGCTGTCTGTCGTCCATATCTACGGCACGCTTGAAAGACACCGAAGCGGGATCTATTCCAAGCGCGTTGCCCTGCTTAATGTGATTGTCCAGCATCGCCGCCAGCAGGTTGTTGGCAGCGGAAACGGCATGGAAATCGCCGTTGAAATGCAAATTGATGTCCTCCATGGGCACGACCTGAGACCTGCCGCCGCCCGTGGCGCCGCCTTTTAACCCGAACACGGGACCCAGCGACGGCTCTCTGAGCGCCGCCACGGCGTTCAGCCCCAATCTGCGCATGCCGTCCGCAAGCCCTATTGAAACCGTCGTTTTGCCTTCGCCTGCAGGCGTGGGCGTGATCGCGGTCACCAGTACGAGTTTGCCGTCCCCGGCTTTGGCGCTCTTCATCGCCGAAAGGTCGATTTTTGCCTTGTAACGCCCGTACCTTTCTAAATATCTGTCGTCAAGACCGATTTTGGCGGCTATAGTTTCTATGTCTTCGTACTTTACGGAATGTGCTATTTCTATGTCGCTGAGCGCCATCTGTTTGTCTCCTTATCTGTAATATTCGGTCAGCGATTCGAACAGTCCCATGTCATAGCGACCGGGTACGTTCTTGTACAGACCCTCGCCCCACCTTTCGCTGTGCCCCATCTTACCGAAGATCCTGCCGTCGGGGCTGAGTATGCCCTCCACGTTCATGACGGAACCGTTGGGATTGACGTCGATACCGCCCGTGACCGCGCCCGAAAGATCGGCGTACTGGGTGGCTATCTGTCCGTTCGCTATCAGCCTTTGCAGCATTTCGTCGCTGCAAACGAACCTGCCCTCGCCGTGCGAAACCGGTACGTTTATAAGATCGCCGGTATCCACCTTCATAAGCCAAGGCGACTTGACCGAAGCCACTCTCGTGGTGACGATACGCGACTGGTGGCGCGCTATCGTGTTGAAAGTCAGCGTGGGATACTCTGCCTTTGCCTCGGGCACTATCTCCCCGAAGGGTACCAGCCCGAGTTTTATCAGCGCCTGGAAGCCGTTGCACACCCCCAGCATAAGTCCGTCGCGCTTTTTTATAAGCTCCGTCACGGCATCCGCTATTTTAGCGTTACGGAAAAACGCGGTTATGAATTTACCTGAGCCGTCGGGCTCGTCGCCGCCCGAAAATCCGCCGGGAATAAACACGGCGTTGGAGGATCTTATCAGTTCGGCGAATCTGACGACAGACTCTCTTACACCGGCTCCCGAAAGATTGTTGACGACGAATATTTCGGCTTTCGCGCCAGCTTTTTCCACGGCTTTCGCGCTGTCGTATTCGCAGTTGGTTCCCGGGAATACGGGTATCAAAACGCGCGGTTTGGCAACCGAAACACGCGGTTTAAGAGTCGAATGCTTTTCGTATCCTACAACTTTCACGCCCTCGGCGGGAGCGGCGGATGTGGGATAAACGCTTTCCAGCTTACCCTCGTAAACCGCGTTCAAGGCTGCAAGCGGAACGCTGACTTTGCCGTACGAAAGGGCTTGCTCCGAGGTCGTTTCGCCCAGCAGTATCCCCTCCTCCGCGTCGGTAGCGGTTTCTATGACGAAGCCGCCGTAGGCGTATCCGAACAGCTCTCGCTCGGGAATGCGCTCGGAGAATCTGAATCCTAACCCGTTGCCTATGCACATTTTATATACCGCTTCGGCGATACCGCCGTAAGCGGGGGTGTACGCCGCAAAAAGTTTGCCCTCCGCGTTCAGACGGGCGACGGCGTCGAAATTGCGCTTCAGCGAAGCGGCGTCGGGCAATCCGTCGGCATCGGTTTCGGTCTTCAGGAATCTGACCGTGCTGCCCGCCTTTTTGAACTCGCCCGACACTATGTCGCCTGTCTTTGCGGTAGTCACCGCAAAAGACACCAGCGTGGGAGGAACGTCGATGTCCTCGAACGAACCGCTCATCGAATCCTTGCCGCCTATGGCTCCGGCGCCCAGATCCTTTTGCGCCTTGAAAGCGCCCAAGAGTGCCTGAAGCGGCATGCCCCAGCGTTCGGGAGAAGCGCCGGGCTTGGGGAAGTATTCCTGGAATGTGAGGTATACTTCCTTGAATTTTGCGCCCGCGGCGATCAGCTTGGACACGCTCTCCACTACCGCGTAATACGCGCCGTGGAACGGGCTGGCTTTGGCTATTGCCGGGTTGTAGCCCCAGCTCATCACCGAACAGTCGTCGGTATCTCCGGACTCGGTGGAGATCTTGTGCGCCATCGCCTGGACGGGAGTGCGCTGGTACCTGCCGCCGAACGGCATCAGCACCGTGCCCGCGCCTATAGTCGAATCGAAGCGTTCGCTGAGTCCCCTGCCCGAAGCCACGTTGAGGTCGTCAAGAAGACCGAAATAATCTTTTTCGAAATCTCCCGAACCCGCTTTTGCGAAGGGGCGCGTTTTTTTCATCTCGACGTCTATATGCTTTTCGGCGCCGTTTGATGAAAGAAATTCGCGGGAAATATCGACTATCTTGTCGCCGTTCCAATACATTTTGAGGCGTTTTTCCTCGGTGACCGCGGCAACTACGGTGGCTTCGAGGTTTTCTTCGCGGGCATAGCGCATAAATTCGTTCACATCCTTATCCGCGACTACCACCGCCATTCTTTCCTGAGATTCGCTTATCGCCAGCTCCGTTCCGTCCAGACCTTCGTATTTTTTGGGCACTTTGTCGAGGTCTATCTCCAGCCCGTCAGCCAGCTCGCCTATCGCCACCGACACGCCGCCGGCGCCGAAATCGTTGCAGCGCTTTATCAGCGCGGACGCCCTGCCGTTACGGAACAGCCGCTGCAGCTTCCTTTCCTCGGGAGCGTTGCCCTTCTGTACCTCGGCGCCGCAGGTTTCTATGCTTTTGACGTTATGCGATTTGCTCGAACCCGTCGCCCCGCCGCAGCCGTCGCGCCCCGTTCTGCCTCCCAGCAAAATGACCTTGTCGCCGGGTTCCGGGCAAAGCCTTACGACGTTTTCCGCCTTTGTCGCGGCTATCACCGCGCCTATTTCCATGCGCTTTGCCACGTATCCGGGATCGTAAATCTCGTTCACCATTCCCGTCGCAAGCCCGATCTGGTTGCCGTAGGAACTGTACCCCGCCGCCGCAGTGGTGACTATTTTACGCTGCGGCAGTTTGCCGGCTATAGTCTTTTCCACGGGCGCAAGCGGATCTCCCGCACCTGTAACGCGCATAGCCGCGTACACGTATGCCCTGCCCGACAGCGGATCGCGGATTGCGCCGCCTATGCACGTCGCCGCGCCGCCGAAAGGCTCTATCTCGGTGGGATGATTGTGCGTTTCGTTTTTGAACAGCAACAGCCAGTCTTCCTCGTTCCCGTCGACATTGACCTTTATTTTCACCGTACATGCGTTTATTTCGTCGGATTCGTCGAGTTTGTCGAGTTTTCCCTGCGATTTTAAATACTTCGCCGCCAGCGTAGCCACGTCCATCAGATTGACGGGCTTGGAATTTTTCAAAAGCTTTTTGGTCGCCAGATAGTCGTCGTATGCCCTCTGAAGCAGTTTGTCCTCCGTTTTTACGGAATCGACCGAGGTCAGAAACGTCGTGTGACGGCAGTGGTCGGACCAATACGTATCCAGCATCCTTATTTCGGTAAGAGTGGGATCGCGCCCTTCTTTCAGAAAATAATCGACGGTGAATTTAAGATCCGCCGCGTCCATCGCCAGCGCGTATTCCTTTAAAAACCCTGCTATCGCCGCGTCGTCCATAGCCCTGAATCCGTCAAGCACTTTTACTTTTTCGGGACGGCGGTAGTCCTCCGCAAGCGTTTCGTATTCGTCCAGCGAAGCCACGCGGCTTTCCACGGGGTTGACGACGTACTTTTCTATTTTCGCCAAGTCCTCCTGCGAAAGCGCGCCGTAAAGCGCGAATACCCTGGCGGTCCTTATGGTCGGGCGCGGACACAGCGCGACCAGCTCCGCGCACTCCGCCGCCGACGCCGCGCGCTGGTCGAACTGCCCGGGAAGATACTCCACCGCGAACATCCCGTCCGCTTCGGGCAACGCATCGAAGGCGTTATCGACCTGAGGCTCCGAAAAAACCGTGGGAACGAGTTTCCCGAACAGCTCGCCGTCGACGTTCTCGACGTCATAGCGGTTGATTATCCTGAGCCCGGTCAGACTCTTTACGCCCACGAAAGACGTCAACTCTTTCATCAGCGCGTCGGCTTCGGAACGCAGTCCCTCTTTTTTCTCGACGTAAATTCTGTAAACCATATTTCCTTCCTGAGTTATCCTTTATTTTGCCGCCATGGCACGCGCGCCGATGTCGGAGCGCATATATTTGTTTTCAAACGAGATTTCTTCTGCCGCCCCGTACGCTTTTTCGACGGCTTCCTTTAGCGTAGGCGCGGTCACGCTTACCGCAAGCACCCTGCCTCCCGCCGTTTTCAGTACGCCGTTCTCAAGTTTCGCGCCTGCGTAATACACCTCGGCGTCTTTGCAGCTATTACGTATTTCGTATCCCGTTTCGTATTTTTCGGGGTACCCTTTCGAGGCAAGCACGACGGCGCAGGAACATTCGTCCGAGAAACGCACCATATCGGGGGAAAGCCTTTCCTCCTCGACGGCAAGCATTATTTCCATAAGGTCGGACTTCAGTAAAGGCAGTACCGCCTGCGTTTCCGGATCGCCGAAACGCGAATTGTATTCTATCACTTTGACGCCGTCGGGGGTGATCATCAGCCCGAAATACAGGCAGCCTCTGAACGCTCTGCCTTCAGCCGCCATGGCTTTTACGGTAGGCAGGAATATCGTCCTTTCCGCCTCCTTTACAAGTTCAGGAGTGAAGTACGGATTCGGCGCCACGGCGCCCATGCCGCCCGTGTTGAGCCCGGTGTCGTTGTCGCCTATGCGTTTGTGATCCATGCTGGACACCATCGGCACTACCGTCCTGCCGTCCGTAAACGCCAGCACGCTGACTTCCGGTCCCGTCAGAAATTCCTCTATGACGACTTTTTTACCCGATTCGCCGAACCTGCCGCCCATCATTTCGCGCACGGCTTTTTTGGCTTCCTCGCGCGTCGGCGCAATGACGACGCCTTTGCCCAGAGCCAGTCCGTCGGCTTTTACGACTATCGGCAGCGGCAGAGTGTCGATATATTTCTCGGCTGCTCCGGCATCGGTGAAAACCTCGTATGCCGCGGTGGGTATGCCGTATTTTTTCATGAGCGCTTTTGCAAAAGCCTTGCTGCTTTCTATTTCCGCAGCCGCCTTTACGGGTCCGAAGCATTTGATGCCTTCCGCATGCAATCTGTCGACCGCGCCCATGGCAAGCGGATCGTCGGGCGCCACGACGACGAAGTCCGCTTTTTTTTCTTTGGCGAACGCCGTTATCCCTTCGATGTCGGTCGCCTTTATATCCACGCATTCCGCGTCGGCTGCGATACCGCCGTTTCCCGGCAGAGCGTATATCTTGTCTGCCGAAGCGCTTTCTTTGAGTTTTTTGACAATGGCGTGTTCTCTGCCGCCGCCGCCCACTACGACTACTATCATGGCTCCCTCCGAATCAATGATGGAACAGTCTGATCCCGGTAAAGCACATCGCTATGCCCAGACGGTTTGCCGTCTCGATGACCCGGTCGTCCCTGACGGAGCCGCCCGGCTCGGTTATGTAGCTGACGCCGCTCTTATATGCGCGCTCGACGTTGTCGCCGAACGGGAAGAACGCGTCGGAACCCAGGCTGACGCCTTTTACGTTTTTCAGATATGCTTTCTTTTCTTCCTCGGTAAACGGCTCAGGACGGCGTTTGAAATACCTTCTCCACACGTCGTCGCCCAGCACGTCGCATGCGTCGCGGGAAAGATAAATGTCGATGATATTGTTTTTTTCGGGTCTGCCTACGTCGTCGTTAAACTCGAGTCCGAGTACCTTATCAGACTGTCTGAGGTGCCATAAGTCGGATTTTTCGGCGGCAAGGCGCGTGCAGTGGATGCGGCTCTGCTGACCTGCGCCCACGCCTATCGCCTGCCCGTCGACGGCAAAGCACACCGAGTTGGACTGGGTATATTTCAAGGTTATCAGCGAAACCACGAGGTCGGTAAGCGCTTCGTCGGGGATCTTTTTTTCCGTGACCACGTCGGACAGCAGCGCCTTGTTTATTTCGATTTCGTTCCTGCCCTGTTCGAAGCTCACGCCGAATACCTGTTTTCTCTCGACGGGCGACGGAACGTAATCGGGATCTATGCGCACTATATTGTAATTGCCCTTGCGCTTGCCTTTCAGTATCTCCAGCGCTTCGGCGGAATACGCGGGCGCGATGATACCGTCGGACACTTCGCGCGCTATTATGCGTGCGGTCGTGGCGTCGCATTCGTCGGAAAGCGCTATCCAGTCGCCGAAGGAGCTCATCCTGTCGGTGCCTCTGGCGCGCGCGTATGCGCAAGCAACCGGCGAATCGTCCAGACCCTCTATGTCCGCGACGAAAGCCGACTGCTTAAGGCGTTCGGGCAATACCCTGCCTATCGCCGCGGATGTGGGGCTGACGTGCTTGAAGCTCGTAGCGGCGACCTCGCCGGTGGCTTTTTTGAGTTCTTTAACGAGTTGCCAGGAGTTGAACGCGTCCAGGAAATTGATGTATCCGGGACGTCCCGAAAGTATTTCGATAGGCAACTCGCCGCCGTTTTCCATATAGATACGCGCAGGCTTCTGGTTGGGGTTGCAACCGTACTTCAGTTCAAATTCTTTCATATCCGACTCCTATTTTACGTATTTGTTTATAAGTCTGGTTTCCTCGGCGCCGGTCGCGGCGTCGAAGTAACCCGTATAAAGCGAAATTTTGTTGTCTTTGTTCAAATTGTTCCAGATATCTGCGGTGAATTCGTCTATGCCGGAGGGTATCGCAACTTCTTCGGGTTCCCCGCAAAACGACGGTATCGGTTTGCCGTCGCCGGTATAAGTGTGGATGAAGCGCCCTTCGCCCGGCACGGGTTCGTAATCGAAAACGTAACGCGCCGCAAACTTTCCCTGACCGTCCTGGCACTTCAGTATGCTCATTTTATAGGAAGCGTCGGAGTCTATCATCAGGCTGATCCTGGGCGTGAAATTGGGGCTGTCCGGCTCGAAAGTCCTGGTTTTCAGCGCTTCTTCGAAGGTCCCGCCCTTTTCCAGGAACTCGTACACGGTATCCGTCTGGTCGCCGTTGGTGACTATCAGCTTGTCCCCGAAGCGCCTTACCGGCGAATATATTATCAGCGACGGATCCTCGACCTTGGAAGCGTCGAAGGGATATATCGTTATCCCGTCCGCGCTCTTTACGAAAACGCGGTTTCTGGAATTGGCGCTCCTGCCCATTATGAAATAGGCGAAAACCGATCTGCCTTCGGGGGAAACGCCCGCCACTATGCCCCTGCCGGGGTAGGAATTGTTCTTTAACAGTTCTCCGACGTATTTTTTCATTTCGATCTCCTTATTTCGGAGGCGGCTTTTTCAATCGCCTCGGGATAAATTACCCATTCCGCTTCGCGCATTACGCGTTTTTGCAGCGTTTCGGGCGTGTCGTTGTCGTCTATATATACGGCTTTTTGCATTATTATCCTGCCGCCGTCCGGGATCTCGTTGACAAAATGCACCGTGGCGCCCGTGACCTTGACGCCGTAATCGAGCGCCGCTTTGTGCACCTTAAGTCCGTAGAATCCCTCGCCGCAAAAAGAAGGTATCAGCGACGGATGTATGTTTAAGATCCTGTTCGGGTAGTGCGCGGTGAAATCCGCGGAAAGTATCCTCATAAACCCTGCCAGCACTATCATTTCCACGCCGCGGCTTTCCAGCGCCGCCGCAAGACGTCTTTCGAATTCCCCGCGTCCCGTTTCCTTAAACGGAACGACCTCGGAGGGGATTCCCGCCTTGTCGGCGCGCTCCAGCGCGTAAACGCCTTCGCGGTCGGATATGACGACGACTATCTCGGCGGAAGGGATCGCACCCTCGGCGCTTTTGTCTATTATCGCCTGTAAATTGGTACCGCCTCCCGAAACGAGGACGGCGGTTCTGACGCGCGGCTTCATCTGAATCTGACGCCGTCGGCGCCCTCGGCTATCTCGCCTATTACGTACGCGTCCTCGCCCGCTGCAATCAGCGTGTCAAGCGCTTTCTGCGCGTCGGCTTCGGCAACGACCGCCACCATGCCCACTCCCATGTTGAAGGTGTTGAACATATCTCTTTCGGGTATACCGCCGGCGGTACGTATTAGCTCGAATATCGGCAGAACACGCAGCGAAGAGCGGTCTATCTCGGCGCAAAGCCCTGCGGGAATGCTGCGCGGTATGTTCTCGTAGAATCCGCCGCCGGTTATATGCGAAACGCCCTTTACCTTTACGCTCCCGAACAGCTTGAGCATCGGCTTGACGTAAATCCTGGTGGGCGTGAGCAGCGTTTCGCCTATCGACCTGCCGCCCAGCGCCTCCAGCGGACGCATCAAATCGTCGCAGTCGGGTTTTATCACCTTTCTGACCAGCGAAAAACCGTTGGAATGCACTCCCGACGACGGCAGCGCGACGATGACGTCGCCCTTTTTCATCGAGGAGTTGTCAAGCAGCTTATCCTTATCCGCCACGCCGGTAGAAAAACCGGCGAGGTCGTATTCGTTTTCGGGATAAAAGCCGGGCATTTCCGCCGTTTCGCCGCCTATAAGCGCGGCGCCCGCCGCCACGCAGCCGTCCGCTACCCCTTTTACGATATCGGCTATGCGCTCGGGCACCAGCTTGCCGCACGCGATATAATCGAGGAATATCAGCGGCTTAGCGCCGCAGCAGACTATGTCGTTGACGCACATCGCCACGCAGTCTATGCCCACGGTATCGTGCTTGTCCAGTAAAAACGCATACTTCAGTTTCGTGCCCACGCCGTCGGTGCCCGACACCAGTACGGGACGGGAAATACCCGTAAGATCGGGTTCGAACAGTCCTCCGAAACCGCCTACGTCCGAACACACTCCCGCCGTGGCGGTGCGTTTGACGTGCGACTTCATGAGTTCCACGGCTTTGTATCCCGCGGTGATGTCCACGCCCGCCTGCTTATAGCTCTCGCTGTAGGATTTCATTTTATTCTCCTTTTTCGGAAATTTTGCGTTCGAAACGCGCTTTTTTACGTTCCGCGGGGACCGCGGTGGGATATTCGCCGGTAAAGCAGCCCGTGCAGAATCCTTTCGTCACGCTGCCGTCGGGGAGTCTGACCACGTTTTCCACGCTCAAAAAGCCCAAAGTGTCCACGCCTATCATCGCGGCGATCTCCCCGGTCGTGTGGTTGTTGGCTATAAGACACGAGGGATCGTCGATGTCGGTGCCGTAATAGCACGCCGCTATGAATTTCGGCGCGGTGACGCGCATATGCACTTCCTTGGCGCCCGCGTCGCGCAACAGCCTGACTATCCTCGCCGAAGTCGTACCGCGCACGATCGAGTCGTCGATAAGCACTATACGCTTGCCCTTTATCGTGCTGGGCACGGCGTTAAGCTTCATTTTTACGGCTTTTTCGCGCATTTTCTGATCGGGCGCGATAAAGGTCCTGCCTACATACTTGTTCTTTATCAGCCCTACTCCGTAAGGAATGCCCGAACGCCTGGCATAGCCGAGCGCGCCGTCTATCCCCGAATCGGGCACGCCGATAACGACGTCGGCGTCGCAGGGATGTTCCTCGGCTAGGTACGCTCCCGCGCGCATGCGCGCTTCGTGAACTGACGCCCCGTCCACCACCGAATCGGGACGCGCGAAATAGATGTACTCGAATATGCACATCGCGCGTTCGGCTTTGCCGACGTGAGTGCGGTCTGAAGTCATGCCGTTACGGGTGAACACAAGCATTTCTCCCGGCTCCAGATCGCGCACGAACCTCGCGCCCACGGCGTCGAGCGCGCACGACTCCGACGCTACTACGTAGTCGCCCTCCGGCGTCATCCCGTAGCATATCGGTCTGAATCCGTTGGGATCGCGTACGGCTATCATTTTGGTGGGCGACATTATTACCAAAGAATACGCGCCGCAGATCTTATCCATGGTGCGTTCGACCGCGGCTTCGATACTGGGCGCGGTCAGACGCTCCTTGGTGATTATATAGGAAATCACCTCGGTATCCGAAGTGGTATGGAAAATGGAACCCGTGAGTTCGAGCTCCTGCCTTAACTCGTATGAATTGGTCAGGTTGCCGTTGTGGCACAGCGCCATGGCGCCTTTGACGTGCTTGACGACTATCGGCTGGACGTTGGTGCGGTCGTTGGACCCCGACGTCGAATATCGCACGTGCCCTATGGCGATATTGCCTTCTCCAAGTTTTGCCAGAGAGTCCTGATCGAACACCTCGCTGACAAGCCCCAGGTCCTTGCGGTAAGTGAATACTCCGTCGTCGTTGACGACTATTCCCGCTCCCTCCTGTCCGCGGTGCTGAAGGGCGTGCAATCCGAAATATACGCTGCCCGCCAGGTCTTTACGAGTAAGTGAGAATATCCCGAAAACCCCGCATTCTTCGTGTAACGAGCCCATAGACTTATTCTCCGAGAACGCGCTTCATCATTTCGTCGTATGCTTCCTCCACGTTGCCGAGATCGCGGCGGAAGCGGTCCTTGTCGAGCTTTTCGTGGGTGGTCATGTCCCAGAACCTGCACGTGTCGGGGGAGATCTCGTCCGCAAGCACTATTTCGCCGTCGCGCGTAATACCGAACTCGAGTTTGAAATCGACCAAATCGACGTTGACGCCCGCGAAAAAGTCCTTGAGATAATCGTTGATCCTGAACGCGTAATCGGCTATCGTGTTCAGCTCCTCTTCGGTTGCGAAGCCGCAGGCGAGGATCTGAGAATCGTTTATCATGGGATCGCCCAGCGCGTCGTCTTTTAAGCAGTATTCCAGCGTCGGGCATTTCAGGGGAGTGCCCTCCTTGACGCCGAAGCGCTTGGAGAACGAACCCGCCGCGATATTCCTGACGATGACTTCCAAAGGCACGATCCTGACCTTTTTGACCAAGGTGTCCCTGTCGGAAAGCTCCTCGACGAAATGCGTGGGCACGCCGGCTTCGGCGGTAAGTTTCTTCATAAGATAGTTGGTCATCTTGTTGTTGATGACGCCTTTGCCTACGATTGTGCCGCGCTTTATGCCGTTGAACGCCGTGGCGTCGTCTTTATAGGAAACGATGCAGTAGTCTTCGGAATCGGTAGCGAAAACCTTTTTGGCTTTTCCTTCATACATTTGCTCGGTTTTTTTCATTTTGTCACCTCTGAAAAATAAATCTATTGGAATTTGGCGGAAATTTCCGCGTCTTTGGCTAAAATTTTGGCTGTATTCTCTTTCCTTGCGCTCTCGAGGCGCGCCCTCAGCGCGTCGTCGGAAACCGCCAGTATCTGTACGGCGAGTATCCCGGCATTCTCCGCTCCGTCAATGGCGACGGTGGCAACGGGCATACCGGACGGCATCTGGACGGTGGACAGCAGCGCGTCGAGTCCGTCAAGCGCGGAGCTTTTTATCGGGATGCCTATCACCGGCAGCACGGTGCGCGCGGCAAGCGCTCCCGCAAGGTGCGCCGCTTTCCCTGCCGCGGCTATTATGACGCCGAACCCGTTTTCCGCCGCGTTTTCCGCAAAAGCTCCGGCTTCGGCGGGCGTGCGGTGCGCGGAATAGACGTGGACTTCGTATCCGACGCCGTACTTTCTGAGTGCGTCTATCGCTTTGGTTACTACGGGCAGGTCGGAATCGGAACCCATTATTACCGCCACTTTCTTCATCTGAATCACTCCTTTTACGTATTTTGTCCGATAAAAAGCAAAACGGCAGTCTGTTCACGGGAACAAGGCTGCCGACGGCCGCATCAAGTTATGCATGACGTATAGAATATCGTTAATACTCTTAACCTCATGCGTCTATTTTCCCACATCGCGGGGAACAAAGTCAAACGATTTGGATTCAGATATTTCAAGACATCGGTTTTTTGAAACGCCGGCGCCTCTCTGCGGCAGAAAAGTCCGCCCCGAAAGGCGGACGAAACAAAACAGCGCCGTGTTTATCTTTAAGCGTCGTTTATTCTTCGGCGGGCGGCAATGCGTCCGTCAGGTCGTCGCCGTCCTCCTCGGGTTCTTCCTTGCCGGGCTTGCCCTTGGAAAAACGTATCTGCGACAGAGGCATACGCTTTATGCCTACGGTGCCGTCGTCGGACGTGAACCGCAGCTTGACCTCGCCGCGCAGCGCATCGTTTTCGGTCACAACGGCTTTCCCTTCGGGGGTGTCGACGACGGAATTGACCTTGGGCATCTTTTTCGCCATGTCCTGATAATATGCGTTCTCGTACCTCAGGCAGCACATCAGCTTGCCGCAGCAGCCCGAGATTTTGGAGGGATTGAGCGAAAGACCCTGGTATTTCGCCATACGGATACTTACCTTTTCGTAGTCTTTCAGAAACGTCGTGCAGCAGCACGGTCTGCCGCACTGCGCCAGCGCGCCGCGCAGCTTGATGTCGTCCCTTTCGTAGATCTGCCTGAGCTCTATCCTGTTGCGGAAAAGCCCGGCGAGATCGCGCACCAGATCCCTGAAGTCTATTCTGCCGTCGGCGGTGAAATAAATTATCACCTTGCCGCGGTCGAAAGTGTATTCGGCGTCCGCTATTTTCATTTTAAGCCCGTGCGCCTCCACCTTTTTGCGCGTTTCTTCGATGAGCCTTTCCCTTTCGGCAAGATTTTTCATGTGCTCGGCGGTATCGCGCTCGGTGGCTTTCCTGAGCGCGGGCTTCAGCGGCTGCACTATTTCCTTGTCGTCCACCTCGCGGTTGCCGAAACAGACGTTTCCGTATTCGACTCCGCGCTGAGTCTCGACTATCACGCCGTCGCCCTCGGAATACTCGGTTTCGCCCGGATCGAAAAAGTAGCATTTTACGTTGTTTTTGAATTTAACGCCTATGACTGTCGCCATTTGTATTTAGCCTCCAATATATCGAATAACATTTTCTCCCCCACGGTCTCCGCCGAAATGTTGACTTCCAGCATCGACCTCAGCGCGTTCACCCTCAGCAAAGCCATCGCGGCGCCTCCCGCGGTGAAACCGTCGCCTATTTTGCCAAGGTCGTAGTCGCGGTTGTACGTGTATTTTTCCACGTCTGCGCCCGCCTTCATTATAAGTACGTCTCTCAATATTATTTCCGTAAAATCGAGTATTCTCCCGATTTTAGCCGAAGTAAACATCCCCGAATAAAGGTAGCTTGCTATGTCTCGGCTGTTTTTGCAGCCGGTCAGCATCGAGAACACCTCGGCGTATTCCTCCTCCAGCCCCTCCTCCTCGGCATAGTCCAGCGCCAGGGAAAAGCTGCCTCCGGAAAGTTTTGCCGCCACCCGCGCCACGCCGTCCGGCACGCCGCGTTCCTTGAGTTCGTCGACGACATCGCCCGTTTTCCACAGCGGCAAACGGATAAGCTTGACTCTGGAGCGCACCGTCGCCAGCAGCGCGCTCTCGTGCGCGGCGCACATCAGTATTACCGCGCCGGCGGGCGGTTCCTCCATAACTTTAAGCAGTTTGTTCTGGACCTCGGGCGTCAGCTTCTCGGCGTTAAAAATCTCAAACAGTCTCCTCTGCGACTGCCAACCGCTCTTTTGAGCTTCTGAAATAAGACTTTCGGCATCCGAAACACTCATCTTCTTGGTGCGGTTAAATATGTGCACGTCGGGATGCGAACCGGCGAACACCGCTTTGCACACCCTGCAGACGCCGCAGCCGCGCTCCGGGCACAGCAGCGCCGCGGACACCTCGGTCATCATCGCTTCGCCGGTGGCTTTGTCCTCGCCCGCAAACAGGTACGCGTTGGATACCCTGCCAGCGCCGATCTCGCGGGCAAGCTCTGAAAAAACCGCCTCTTTCCTGAGACGCTCCGTGATCATAGAACACCGCCTCCGATAAGCGCATCGACGATCTTGAGGTGGGTGGCGTACTTGTCGGCTTCGGGCACGATCGCCCTGAAACGCCCGGGAAACATTTTTTCTATGGTTTTGAAGCCGCGGTAGCATGCCGCGTGGAAAGCGGGGTTTTCCGTTTCTATGCGGTCGTGCTCTATTTTTTTGCCGCTGAGAGTCCTGAACGACCTGAGCGGATCCATGTCGATAAAAACGGTGAGATCGGGCATACATTTATTTACGGCATAGCGGTTGAATTCCAGCACTTTTTCGATACCCAAGCCTCTGCCGAAGCCCTGATATGCCAGCGACGAATCGATGTATCTGTCGCATACGACCAGTTTGCCACTATCCAGCGCGGGAAAAATGAAGTTGTCGATATGGTCGCGGCGCGCGGTGGCGAAAAGCTCGGCTTCCGCCTCGGGGGAAATCTCCAGCCGGTCGTCCAACAGCACGGAGCGGATGCGTTCCGCAAGAGGCGTGCCGCCCGGCTCGCGCGTAAATACGGCGGGAACGTTTTCCCGTTCGAGATATTCTTTTAAAAACCTCAGCTGCGTGCTCTTGCCTACTCCCTCGCAGCCTTCCAGCGTCACGAATTTTCCGTTCATACTTCCTCGGAATTATTTTAACACGTTTATACCGCCGCTTTCAAGTCCGAATACCCTGTCCGACGGCATATCGCACAGTTTATTCAATATCGCCGTTTCCGCGACTCCTACCCTCTGCCCGGGGAACAGCAGCGGAGTGCCGGGCGGATAATATCCCACGGCGTCGTAAAGCCGTCTCCCCGAAGCGTTTTCGATGCCGACGAGTTCTTTTTCGCCGCCGAATTCCAGCCTGAAAGTGTTTCGCCCGCACGACAAAGGTTTCACGACGGGTTCGGGCAGATACGGCGTATGCCTCAGCGCCTCGGCTGCTTTAACCAGTCTGTCGGCGTTATAGGGTGTGACTATCAGCACAACGCCGTCGTCATAATAAAATTCCGTATATATTTTTTCGGCGGCAAGCGCGCGCGACAGCCCTTTGCCGAAAGAAGGAGCTTCTATCGTCACTCTGGTGGGGTCGTCGTTCGTGACCGCGCGGTATGGCGTGCATGTCAGAGCGCGTTTGAATTCCTCCACGCGCTTTACCGTTCCGGCGTACAGGCGTTCGCCCTCGGACGAATACAGGTTTGCGGCGCATTCGATGCTCATCATGATCGGATACGAGGGCGACGTGGTATGGAACAGCCTTAAGCTCTCCAGATATTCCTCTCTCTCGCTTTCCTTTACATGCATTATGGCTCCGCCCGTCATTACCGGCATCGTCTTATGCATTGAATGGATAACCGTATCAAAGTATTCGGTTGCCGAATCAGGCAGAATATTGCTGAACGCGAAATGTGCTCCGTGGGCGGCGTCCACAACGGCGCAAACGCCTTTTTCGTCCAGAACGCGTCTGATAAGGTCCAGGTCCAGAGTGTTTCCGAAATAATCCGGGCTGGTCAGGATCACCGCGTCCGCGCCGGAGACACTCAGCGCGCGGACGATGTCCGTATCCGTAGTCTGCCACGCTTCGGCGCCCGACAGTCTAAGCGCGTTATACACGCTTTTGTGCGCCGCGCCGAACACCAGAAAGCGTTTTCTTCTGTTGCGGTAGACCGCCGCAAGCATAAGCGTGCCCGCTCCCGACGTCGAATACAGTACGGGCGACGTGTTATAGGCTTTACCCGTCGCCGCCTCCGACTCCGCGATGACGCCCTCGGGCTTAAGCAGGTTGTCCGTTAGTTCCGTTTCGGTCAGATCCGCTGCCGTCAGGGACATGTCGAAGGGAGCAAAATCCACAACACCCCCGCTGTGACCGGGGGTGTGGAACGAAATGCCTTCTTTAAGCGCCCGTATGCGCTCCGACAACGGTTCAGGCATTTTTGACGGGTTTCATCGTGGGGAACAGCAACACGTCGCGTATCGAAGCCGAATCCGTAAACAGCATCACCATTCTGTCTATGCCTATTCCCAGGCCGCCCGTGGGCGGCAGACCGTATTCCAGCGCGGTGACGTAGTCCTCGTCCATCATCTGCGCTTCGTCGTCGCCTTTTTCGCGTTTTTTGACCTGCTCCTCGAACCTGGCGCGCTGGTCTTCGGGATCGTTCAGCTCGCTGAAGGCGTTGCCCATCTCGCGTGCGTTGATAAAGAATTCGAATCTTTCCGTCAGACGCGGATCGGAAGCCTTGCGCTTGGCAAGCGGGCTGACCTCGACGGGATAATCGATGACGAATATCGGGCCTGTCAGCGTTTCCTCGACCTTTTCGTCGAACACTTTATACAGCACGCTGCCCCAGCTGTCTTCGGAGGATATTTCCACGCCCAAAGCTTTTGCCTGCGCCCTGACCGTTGCCATATCGGTATCTGCGCCGAAATCGATGCCGGTAACTTTCCTGACTATGTCTATCATGCTTATCCTTTCCCAGGTCTTGCCCAGATCGACTTCTTCGCCCTGATAATTCAATAGCGTGGTGCCCAGTACCTTTTCGGCGCAGTATTTGTAAAGTTCTTCGGTGATATCCATCATGTCGCCGTAGTCCGCATATGCTTCGTACAGCTCCATCGTGGTAAATTCGGGGTTGTGACGGGTGTCCATACCCTCGTTGCGGAACAGTCTGCCCATCTCGTAAACCTTGTCGAAACCGCCCACGATAAGGCGTTTCAGATAAAGTTCGGGCGCGATCCTGAGGTACATGTCCATATCCAGCGTGTTATGATGCGTAACGAACGGTCTGGCGTTGGCGCCGCCCATGATGGTGTTGAGTATCGGGGTCTCGACCTCGATAAATCCCCTTTCGTTCAGGAAAGTGCGTATCGCCGCGATTATGGCGGAGCGCTTGACGAACACGTCCTTGACCTCGGGATTTACTATCAGATCGAGGTAACGCTTTCTGTATCTGATCTCGGTGTCCTTAAGCCCGTGATATTTTTCGGGCAGCGGGCGCAGCGACTTCGTGAGCAGCACGAAATCGGATACCTTGACGGATATCTCGCCCTTATGCGTAGTGAATACTTCGCCCTTGACGCCGATTATGTCGCCTATGTCCGTCTTTTTGAAGTCGTCGTATTTCTCCGCTCCCAAAGCGTCTATGCGGAAATAAAGCTGGATATCGCCCTCGGCGTCGCGTATGTGCGCGAATCCCGCTTTCCCCATGACGCGCTTGGAAATCAGCCTGCCGGCAAGCGACACGCTTTTGCCGTCGTATGCGGCGTAGTCGGAAACTATCCTGCGGCTGGTCGCGTCGACGTCGTAACTGACGGCGCGGAAGGGATCGCGCCCCTCGGCTTTAAGCTCTTTAAGCCTTTCGCGCCTCAGCGCTATTATTTCGTTCTCGTCCTCCTGTACGGGCAGGACGTCGGTCAGGTTCGCTTGTTTGGTCTCGCCCATTATTTCTTTATCTCCAATACCGTCAGTTTAACGGTCGAGCCGCCGGGGGATCTGAAAGCGACTTCGTCGCCCTTTTTCTTTCCCATCAGCGCCTTGCCGAGAGGCGACTCGTCGCTTATTTTGTTTTCGGCGGTGTTGACCTCTAGACTGTTGACTATCGTATACGTTTCCGCGTCCTCCTCGTCGTCGCCGTCGAAAAGCACTTTTACGTTCAGACCCACCTGAACGCTCTTGGTGCTGATAAGACTCATGTCGATAGGATACGCCTGGGCGAGTATCTCCTCCAGACGCATGATGTCGATCTCGAGTTTCTGCTGGGCGTCCTTGGCGGCGGTGTACTCGGCGTTTTCGGAGAGATCCCCGAACTCCTTGGCGGTTTTGAGCGCCTGTGCCACCTCGGCTTTTCCGTCGGTCTTCAGATACTGAAGGCGCGCGTTGAGTTCGTCGAAGTACTTTTGAGAAAGCGGTATCGTTTTTTCCATGATTTCCTCTTTTTATCCCTGTAAGGGATATCTAATGGTTGTTTGTACATTATAGGGTAAAATGTACTGCTTGTCAATCTTTATCGGGTTTTTCTTTTTCCCTTTCTTGATCGTGTCCGTCGGCGTCCGCACGCACGGTCTGCGCCGGTTCCGTCGCGCTGTCCTTCCCCGTCCTCGCGGCTATGATCGCCTCCGTCTTGTTCAGCGCCAAAATCACAGGCACACCTATGCAGATTACGGCGCCTGACTGGGTTATGACGAGCATGCCGAAGTTGAACCAGTACGCCGCGTCGCCCATGGCGATAAGCCACATCAACGGCAATATCGCGGCATTGACGAGTATCGGCGGCAGACTTCCCGCGAGCGCGCGCCAGATCATATTCTTATTTTTAAGCAACCTGCCGATAAAATATGTAAGCACGGCAGCTATCACCGTTGCAAGAGTGCCGAAAACGACGTCGTACCACGCGTAAGGCGAAAACAGGTTCGCCAAAAGGCACCCCAGCGACACGCCTATCACGGCCTCCGGAAAAATCAGCGGCAGCAGCGTAAGCGCTTCGCCGACTCTGAACTGCAATACGGGGCTGAACGCTATCGGCTGCATAAAAAAAGTCAGCACGAAATAAAGCGCGGCTTCGACCGCAAGCCGCGCCAGCATAAAAGTGGTTTTACGTCCTTTACCAAGCATTTTTCCTCCGTAAATACCGCCGCGCGGGCTAGGCCGCATCGCGTTTTATCACCGCCATGTACGAACCCGCCGTCAGCACGGCTACCCAGACTATCCATACCGCCAGGGAAATGAAGAAATCCGCGCCGCCGTACAGCGTGTTGCCTATGCCTACGTACTTGGACCATTCCGCCGCGTCGCTTATGAAAAAACGGCCGAGTCCGAACATCGAGATTATAAGCCCGGCGACTTCTATAAGGATTATCGGCGTGATTATTCCGAAAACCTTGTTTCTGGTGAGAATCCCCGCGGCGAAAGCCACTACCGCATAAGTCATAAGCATGATAAGGTTGGTCGCAAAGCTTATCCCCAGCGTGTTCGACACCGCCGAAACCGTAAACGCCGAATTGTTGAACGAATATACGGCGTCGCCTCCCGCGGCCGGGAATACGGCATATCCTACCGCCACGGTGCACACGAACATTATCAGATAAGCAGCCGCTGTATGCGTCAGTGCCGCAAGCAGCTTTGCCGTCACCACCTGACCGCGGCCTACGGGGCGTATCAGGAGCATCTTGATCGTCCCGCGCTTGTATTCGTCCGCGAAAGTGCTGCCGGCAACTATCGAAGCATAGATGACCGCCAGAAGTATCAGCATGCTCCCCGCCGTCGTTATAAAGCTTTCCGCCGTGACGGAAGCGCCCGTCACGGGAGCGCCCTGTATCACCGTCGTCAGCTCTATACCGTAAAGTTCGTTGCCTTTAATGTATTCCAGCATGGCGATATAGCCTTCGTACATATATACGCTGTCGGGATTGCGGTAATAATCGAAGCCCGCCTCGGCTTTTTCCGCTTCGGCGTCTTTAAGCGCCGCGCGGTAATACTCCAATAAGGCTTCGACGCTTTCTTCGGTATACACTTCGGCGGATCGGCTTTGCGCCTCCGAGGGAGGTACGCTTTCTGCCAGCAGTTCGTTCAAAGAATCGAACAGCACCGCCATAAGCAGCAACAATACCGCCATTATCACCGCGATGGCGATTATCGCGCTTTTTGAGGTCTGCTTCTTCAGTTCGCCTGCATACAGTTTACCGAACATCGCCGTCCTCCTTTGCGGTACCGGAATGTATTTCGCGCATGAACACCTCCTCCAGACTGACCTCGTCCTCGCTGACCCCGTACACGTTAAACCCGGCAAGCACCAGTTCCCTGGTCACTTCCGCCGTTGGCTTGTCCGAAGAAAACGAGACCGAGTTTTCGCCTGCGACCGCGTCCTCGACGCCGAAGCGCTCCGCCAGAAACCGCGCCGCTTTTGCGGGATCGTCGGTTTTGACGCTGACGCGGATCCTGCCGCCCTCGCTGCGCGCAAGTTCGTCTATTTTTTTATCCGCGACTATTCTGCCGTGCGAAATTATAAGCACCCTGTCGCACATCAGCTGCATTTCGTGCAGCTGGTGCGAGGATACCAGTATACCTATGTTTTTTTCGGACGCAAGTCTGCGGACAAGATTACGGATATCCTTTATCCCGTCGGGATCCAGTCCGTTCGCGGGTTCGTCCAGAATCAGCAGTTTGGGTTCCGCAAGCAGCGCCTGAGCGATACCCAAACGCTGTTTCATGCCCAGCGAATAGGTTTTTACCGCGCTGCCCGCGCGCGCCGAAAGGCCTACGGTGTTCAGTGCTTTTTCCACTCTGTCGGATATTATCTTTTTGATCTCCGCGCCCTCGGGATAGCCCGTGCGCAGCTGCTCCTCGTCCGATATGGACGCGAAATACGACAGATTCCATTTCGCCGTTTTGTCGGCGTAAAGATCCGGGCTTTCGACAATGGCACCCAGCTGTCTGACGGCTGCCCGGTGTTTTTCACTCAGATCGAAACCGCATATTCTTATCTGACCTTCGTACGCGGCAAGCCCCGTTATCGCTTTGATCGCTGTCGTCTTTCCCGCGCCGTTCGGACCCAGAAAGCCCACGACTTCGCCCGGATACACCTCGAACGAAACGTCGTCCACTGCCTTTATGAACGAGCCCTTGGAGCGGTAATACTTTTTCAGTCCGTTAACGCTTAACACGGCGTCCATACTCACCTCTAAACAGTTTTATAATTTAATTACCCAAAACGCCCGCACTAAGGCAGGCGTTTTCCGCAGGTATTTTACGGAATATGATATCAGATATTGATCTTGCTGACCGCGCGGAAGAACAGCGCGTCGTCGTCGGGGAACACCATTATGTCGCGTTCCTTGGCATATTCCACCAACGGCGTCAGCGACTGCTTGTCGCATTCGTCCGCGCTTACGCTGAGCATCGGGGTGACGTCGCCCGCAAGCAGACCCGTCATTATTTCGTTGAACGCCGCGGCGCACGCGAGAGGCAGCAGCATTCTTTCTTCCTTGGAAAGCTTGTCCGGTCTGACCTTGCCCTTGGAATTGGATTTAAGCGCTATTTCGCCGCTCTCTCCGCGCTCGGTCGAATAGCGGTTGGCGGAGGTGTAGCGCACGATCTCGTCGGTACGTTCCGCGACCAGTTCTGCAAGGTCGGACGCCAGGATCGCGCCCTCTTTTATCGCGGCGGAAAGATCTTCGATGCCTTTTATGCGCGCCTGGAGGAAGCTGAGTCTTTTGTTCAGTTCCAGCACGAGGGCGTAGCGTTTTTCCATATCGGCTTTGACGGCTATGCTCGCGCCCAGCTTCATAATGGCTTCTTCCTCTTCCTTCTTTATTTCGTCGCGGAGAGCCTGGTTTGCTTCGTAGTTTTCGTAATAGCCCACGTGCTCGTCGATGCCCTGTTTATAGACGTTGACGGCTTCCTTGGTGCCGACCAGATCCTCGTCGTATTTATAAAGCGTTTCGCGCGCGGCTGCAAGTTCGTCCTCGCTCATTATGATGCGCTCGATATCGTCGGGAGTCTTTAATCCGATCTCCTCGAAACGCGGAACGTAGTCGTTATAAAGCGCGTCGTGCGCCTGCTGCGCTGCCGACAGCGCGGCGCGCATTTCCAACAGACGTTCCTTGCCGTCGCTTTCCTCGGCTTTGGCTTCGTCGACCACGCGGCGGGTAGCCTGCAGCTTGGCTTTAGCCTGCTCTTTCCTTTCGTCCGCGGCGGCTATCTCGTCGTTTATCGCCTTAAGATAATCGGCTTCGGCTTTCGCGACGACTTCCTTGTAGGAAAGCTGTCTGTCGCCCACGCTTACGGGCAGCGTGCGGTTGACGATGGCGTACAGCCTTTCGTTGACTGCGGCAAGTTCTTCGGCAACGCTCTCGGCGCGCATGCGGTTGGCTTCGAGTTCGTTCTCGGCGTTTTCGTATTCCGCGTCCACGACCTCGAGTTTGGACAGAAGATCCGCCGCCTTTTCTCCGCCGAAATAGACCGCGCAGTCGCGGTAATATCTGTCCTTTTCGGCTATCTCGCCGCGGAGCACTTCCCTGCTGGAACGCGCGGCGGTCAGCTTTTCGAGATCGATCCTGTCAAGCTCTGATTCGATCGTGCCCAGCATTTCGCCCAGGCGCTTCTCTTCGCCCGTCAGCACGCGGTATCTGTCGACTTTCAGCGTCAGCGCCTTGCTGTCCTCGACGGCTTTCTGAACCAGCGCGAACAGCGCGGGGATATCGGCGGCACCGTACGCTTTGAGCACTCCGTCAATCGCAGCTTTCTTGTCGTCCCTGACGCTTCTGAGATTTTCGAGGTATTCCCTGCTGACCGTAGCCGCCGCACTCAGCTGACCGATGTTGGCTTCGGCTATCGACAGCGCGTCCGCGTCCTTTGCTATTTCGGCTTCAACGGCTTTTATCTGGTCGTCGAGCGCTTTGGTGTCGCGCAACGGCAGTTCCTTTTTGTAAGTCACGAAGCCGTCGCAGACCGGGCAGTGACTGCCGTACTCTACCTCTCCCGTGATCTCGCGCAAACGGTTGTAACTCATATATTCCGTCAGCTTCTCGTTCAGCAGCGCGAGTTTTTGTTCGAGTCTTGTCTTGTGCGCTTTAACTTCGTCTCTGCGCTCTTTTACCGTCTTCAGTTTCTCGGCATAGCTCTCGGCGGCTTTTTCGACCTTTTCTATCTTCTTCTCGACGACGTCGAGCTCCACCTCGTTGTCGGAAACGAACAGGTGCTTGTAATAGATGGTCTGTTTGTAATATACGTCGTGATTGACCGCGTCCTCGACGCTGTTGAATTCTCCGCGGATGTCCTTTTCGAGATTTTTCATCTCGCGCAGTATCTTTTTATGCTCGTCTTCGGAGGTCTTCTTGCGCTGAGCAAGCTCGCTGCGATGTTTTTCGTCGGCTTCGGTGGCTTTGAGACTGGCCTCGTAACGCGCGTTGAGCTGGGCAAGACTCTCCTCCAGAACGGCGCCTTCCTGCACCGCCTTTTTGTATTCCGCCGAACGGCGTATCTCTTTTAACGAATCCCTTAACGTCGCGTTTTTGTCGTCAAGCTCCTTCAGCTCGGCGGAAAGCTCCTCGCTTCTTTTCGCAAGCTCCTCTCTTTCGTCTTCGAAAACGGCGTAACGCGATTCCACCAGAGCGCCCATCTTGAATTCTTCGGGCTTTTCGGAAAGCACGGAGATCTCCTCCACCAGCGCTTTCCTCAGCTCCTCGGCGCGCAGGGCGTGCTCCATATAATCCTTTCCGAGGCTTTCAAGCGCCTTTTCTCCCGATTCGACGCGCATGGCGCGTTTCGCGGCGGCTTCTTCCTCGGCGGCAAGCTGCGCTTTCTTTTCCTCAAGCGCTTTTTCGCTGGAATAATATGCCGTAAACACCTTGGTCAGTTCGACGGCGGCTTCCGACGCGGCGGCGCGGTCGGCTATGGCGCTCATCTCGGCGTTACGCGCGTTGAGTTCGTTTAGCTTGGCGACCGCGGCATCGTAATCGCTGAGTTCGTCGCGGTACGCTTCCGCAAGCTGTATCTCGTGATTGACAGCCTCGAGTCTGGAACGCACTTCTTCCAGCGCTATCCTGTCGGAATCGGCGGCTATCTGCTGGGTCTTCAGCTCGTCGCGGGTGACCGGCTCTATCGCGTCTATACCGTCCAGAAGCCTGATCTCCTCATCTTTCATGCCGGTGTATTTGTTCATGACCTTTTCGGAAGTGGCGAAATCCGCCATCATTTCCGCAACGAAGCTTTCGCGCGAAACGGTGTCGCTAAGAAGCGGCTTGGCGGCGTCCCTGTCCAGAACGGCCAGCTTTTCGAAGCCGGCGCGGTCAAGTCCGATCTTTTCCGCGACAAAGCCGTTTATCCCCTCGTCGTCGTCGGCATAGACGGTTTTGCCGTCGGGGGACGAAAGTATCGCCGTCTGACGCGTTTCGCCCGCGGGATCGGTTTCCAGCGTGCGCGTCAAAAGGTACTCCTCCTCTTCCGCGGCGAAGTAAAGGCGCGCCTCGCTGCCGGTGAAACCGGAGTCCGAAGCGCCGTAGAACGCAAACGCAAGCGCTTTGACGACGCTTGCCGCGTCCGTATCCGCAACAACTACCGCGCCGGCCACTTTGTTGCCGAAGTCGATGACTTTTTCCGAGCCTGTCGCTCCTTTGATCGTCAGGTTGATGAGTTTCATTTTGCTCCTCCGCTATTTTTGTCCCCGCACCTTTCTGTCGCCCCACGGCGAAAAAAAATTCTTTATTTCGGTGGAATGCGGCGCTTGTTTGTGATATATTGTATATACCGCTCCGGCGCCTCTGTTCCGGGGTGTACGTTGTTATTATACAACCTAAAATATTATATTGCAATACCTGAAAGGCGAAAAATTCGCCCGAAAGAGGAAAAGGAAGCCTATGAGCAATCTGAGACTTGGCGGTGAATATCTCCGTGACGGTTTTACCGAAATCGACAACGTGTTTTTATCCAGATACCTGCCCGAAGCGGACGCGGTGGACTGCAAAGTTTACCTTTACGGGCTTTATCTTGCAATTCACGGCGGAGGAAGCTCCAAAGATATTTCGCTGGCGCTGAAACTTACCGAGGAACGCGTTGCCGACGCTTTCGCGTACTGGGAAGACGCCGGGCTGGTCACGGTGACGGGCGGCGCCGTGCCGTCGGTCGTATTCAATTCCGTCAAAGCCCCCGTGACCCCGGCGATAAAATACAACGCCGGCGATTATTCCGAATTCGTCGACGAGCTGCGCCGCGTCTTCGGCGGCAAGGAGCTGCCCGTACAGGATATAGTAAAATACGTGGAGCTTATGCGCCGCTATAAAATCGAGCCGAACGCGATGCTGCTGACGGCGACCTACTGCCTTAGCCGCAAGTCGGCTTCGACGGCGTATGTACTGACGGTGGCGGCGAACTGGGCAAAAGAAGGAGCCGTCACCGAATCCGACGTCAATGCCAAAATATGCGATCTGGAAAAAGGCTCCGCCGAAATGCGCGAACTGTTCAGGACGCTGGGGCTGAAATCGGAACCCTCTTTCGAAGACAGGAACGCTTACCTATACTGGACAAAAGAATGCCGCTTCCTGCCCGAAGCCGTGCTGCAGGCGGCGAAAATATGCAAAAACAAAGGCGGCATGAAACGCCTGACGAAGTTCATGGAGGAGCTGAAAGCCGCGGGCGCGGTCACCGCGGCGGAGGTCGCCGCCTATCAGAAACAAAAGGACGCAAGGTACGAGCTGGCGGAAAAGATCTCGGTAAACCTCGGCGCGCGTTACGCTTCGCTGGACGCCGTCGTCGAGACCTACGTGTCGCCGTGGCTGAGTCTGGGCTTCGAGCCGGACGCGCTGGAAGAGCTTTCGCGCTTTTGCTTCCGCAGGAACCTGAGGACCCCGGAAAACATGAACGTCTATGTCGAAAAATTATATAAGCTTGGCGTGGTGACGCGCGACGGCATGGCGGCGTACATCGGCAAACAGGCCAATCTGGACAAGCTGATCTGCGAAATCAAAGAGTCCGCAAATTCCGAACCGATAATATCTTCGCGCGACCGCGACTTCTACCGCACGTTCACGGAGTCGTGGGGATTTACCCACGAAACCATAAAAGCTGTCGCCCTGCACTCGGCGGGACAGCCCTTCCCGATGTCCTATATCAACAAGATACTGCTGATATTCAAGGACAACGGCATTTACGACGCCGAAAAAGCCGCGGCTTTCTTTGCCGAAGGTGCGCCCAAGAAAAAGCGCGAGAACCTGATAAGCCGCGAATATACCGAAAGCGAGATCGCCGGGGCTTTCCGCTCCCTTGACGAGATCGACCCCGACGAGGAGGAAGTATAAATGACGGATTATCTGGAAAAAGCCTACCGCGTTCTGAAAGAGTCGCGCGATGCGGCGACAGAAGCCGCCGAAAACAAAAAGGCTGCGCTGCTGAAGGATCCGCAATACGCCGCCCTGGAAAAAGAGTGCCGCCGTCTGGCGTTTGAAAAAGCGCGTTTAGCGTCCCAAAACCGCGATATAAGCGCATTGAACTCGGAATATGCCGCAAATTGTCAAAAACGCGAAAAGCGCATGAAAGAGCTTGGAGTCTCGGCGGAAGATCTTAAACCCGGGTACTCGTGTCCGATATGCCGCGACACCGGAAAAGTAAACGGCAGAGACTGCGCGTGCCTGAAAGAGATACTTTACCGCATATTGGGCGACGGACAGGACATACCCTGCCCCGAAAAAGATTTCCTGATTTCGTCTGCTGCGGACGCGATCGACGAAAAATACCGCGACTCTTACAAAAAGCTGTATTCCCTTTTGAACCGCTATGTAGAAAAATTCCCCGACGTGAAACGCGTTTACCTGCTGGGCGGAGCCGTCGGCGTAGGCAAAAGCTATGCGGCGGGAGCCGTTTCCCACGCGCTGATGAGGCGCGGCTTCAGCGTACTGTTCCTGAACGCGGTGCGTTTGAACGAAATATTTTTGGAATACCATCTGGCGCCGCTGTATTCAAAGCAGTCCGTTTTCTCTCCACTCACCGACGCCGATCTGCTGGTCATCGACGACCTGGGCGCGGAGCCTATACTGAACAACGTCACCGTCAACTATCTGTACGCGCTGCTGAGCGAGCGTTCCAAACCGATCATGATAACCTCGAACCTTACCAACGCCGCGCTGAAGCAAAGATATACCGACAGGATCTTTTCCAGGCTGCTGGACAAAGACGATTCGAAAATCATCCTGATAAAGGGCTCCGATCTCAGGCTGAAATAGCCCGCGGCGGTCGCGCGGCACTTATAATAGTAATAAAATAGTAAAAAATCGTATGCTATATTTGACGCGCGCGCGCATTACTTATATAATAAGGGCGGTATTTTATACAGGAGGAGAAAAAAATGCCGGCCGAACTCGAATACAAGATCACTAAAACCTGCGGCGTATTGTCAACTTCCGCCAGAGGCTGGACCAAAGAACTCAACTATGTCAGCTGGAACGGCAGAGACCCGCGTCTGGACCTCAGAGAATGGAGCCCTTCCCACGAAAGAATGGGAAAAGGCATGACCCTGAGCATCGAAGAAGCCAAAGCGTTAAAAGAAATACTCGACTCGCTGGATCTGTAAGCTCCCGCCGAGTTTACATAGAGGTATCCGATGGCAAATAAATCAAGCGGTCAAAGACCCGCCGTAAATCGACGGAAAAAATACGATCCGTATTATCCCACCGATTACTCGGTCGGGCAGAGGCAAAAGCCCCGGCCCCGTCCTTTGGTGCCGTCGTCCCCGGTACTCAGCCCCAAAAAATGGTTCGGGATGCTGTTTTTCGGGTTGATTCCCCTGTTCAATTTCATCCCGCTGATCGCCTGGGCAAGACGTAAAAACCCAAAAACCAGCGAAAACCAAAAGACCTTCGCCAAAGCGGCGATACTGCTTTCGGTTTTGTTCTGGATAGTCGCGGCGGGAGCGGGAGCGGCGCTGTATTTCGGCGGATTTATTTCGCTGTAATTTTGAGACTACTTCTTAGCGGGCGCACGGCGTGCGCCTGTTAAGTTTTACGCTTATCCTCTGCATATAGGAAAACCCTCGATGGACAGTCGTGAATATATGGGTTTCGAACCCTGCTTCGATTGCGAAAGCAGGATACTTATACTCGGTTCTTTCCCGAGCGTTATTTCGCGGAAAGCGCTTTTTTATTATGCCAATCCGCTGAACAGATTCTGGAAAACCCTCGAGTCGCTGACCGGCGAGCCGCCTTTGAAAAGCGTCGCCGAAAAAAAGGCCTTCCTTTCCCGACACAGGATCGCGCTGTGGGACGTGGTGACGGAATGCGACATACGCGGCAGTCTGGATTCGAACATAAAAAACTACGTCGTCGCGGACATAAACGCCGTGACGGAAGCGGCAAAAATAGAAGCGATATTTTTAAACGGTCAGACCGCCTACCGCATTTTCAAAAAGCATTTCCCCTCTTTGTTGCCCTTTGCCGTATCGCTGCCCTCCACTTCGCCCGCAAACACGCGTTTCGACTATGCGGAATGGGAAAAGGCGCTTTACCCTTACCTTAAACGCACATAATTTGACGTATACCTTTTTTCGTTTGCCCGTACGGCGGAAAAATGATATATTTAAATCATGGAAATGAGAAAAGCGTATGCCGCCGAGCTTGAAAAGCTGATGCGCGCGGACGAAAAAATTGTCACCGTGGACGCCGACGTCGGAAAGGCGCTGGGTACGGAGAATTTTAAAAACCTTTTCGGCGCAAGATGTATCGACGTCGGTATCGCCGAGCAGAACATGATCGGCGTGGCGGCAGGGCTCAGTAGCTATTCCTTTAAGCCGGTATGTCAGAGTTTCGCACCTTTCGTCACACGGAACGTCTGCGATCAGATCACCATGAATCTTTGTTTTACGGGCCTCAAAGCATTGCTTGTGGGAGCCGATCCCGGTATTTCTGCGGAACTGAACGGCGCGACCCACATGGCTATGGAAGACGTTTCCGTCATGCGCGCGATCCCGGGTATCTCCGTGTTCGAACCTGCGGACGAAATCGAGCTTAGAGCCGCTCTCCCCGTTTTGATAAACTATCCGGAAACGGTGTATATGCGTATGTACCGCAAGGAACTTCCCGCCGTACACTCCCCCGGTTACGAATTTTCGTTCGGCAAGATCGACGTATTGCAAAGCGGCACGGACATAGCGCTGTTCGTTTCCGGGATATCGGTGGCGGACGCTCTCGCCGCGGCGAAAACGCTTGCGGCGGAAGGCGTATCCTGTTCGGTCGTCAACGTGCATACGTTAAAACCCGCGGACGAAGAAGGCGTCGTACGGGAACTCGGGAAGGTCCGAGCGGCGCTGAGCGTAGAAAATCACAACGTGTACGGGGGACTGTATTCCGTGATTTCGGAGATAAACTCCGCTTCCCCCGCGCCCAAACGGATAAGAGCGCTCGGCGTGCGCGACAGGTTCGGTTCGAGAGGCGCCCTGCCCGAACTGAAGCGGGAATTCGGGCTTTGCGCCCGCGACATTGCCGAAGCGGCAAAATCACTGCTATAGCCCCTACTTGACTACCTTGTCGATCAACGCGCCGAGTTCGTCTAGCTTTTCTTCCTTGGCGGCGCCCGTTGCCTCGTTCACGCACCCTTTCAGATGCGCTTTCAGCACCTCGCGGTTGACCTTGCCGAGTATCGCCTGACAAGCCATTATCTGGTTGGAGATGTCGATACAGTATTTTTTCTCGGTCAACATCTTTTCGATGCCCTCGATCTGCCCCGCAGCCGTATGCAGTAAAGCAATAAGTTTTTTGTCGTCCCTCATAGTTTTTTGACCCCGGTCACTTCGTAACCCGCTTCGGTAACGGCTTGTTTGAGCGCTTCGGCGTCGCCGCCTTCGACAATAGCCAGCTTGTTTTCGAGCGACACGCTTACGCTACCGACGCCCGCCACGCCCTTTAAAGCGCTTTCGACGCGCGCCGCGCAATGCTTGCACATCATGCCTTCGATCTTAAGTTCCGTTTGCATATTATTTTCTCTCCTTATGGGAAGTGTTTCCGTTTTTTCAGTGTGCGCGGCGGATTTGCAGGATCCTTTTTCTTCGGGGATTTTTCCGTCGTCCATTTTTACGTGCGCGTTTTCATGACGCAGCGGTTTAAAGAACTTCAGCCTCAGCGCGTTACCCACCACGAACAGACTGGACAGGCTCATCGCCAGCGCGCCTATCATCGGATTCAGCCTGATACCGAAAGGAACGAACAGCGCGCCTGCCGCAAGCGGGATACCCAAAGCGTTATAAAAGAAAGCCCAAAACAGGTTTTCTTTGATATTGCGCATGGTCCTTGCGGAAAGTCTGAAGGCATTCACGACGTCCATCAGGTCGTTTTTTACCAGGATGATATCGGCAGAATCCACGGCTATGTCGGCGCCGGAGCCGATAGCGATACCTACGTCCGCGCGCATCAGAGCGGGTGCGTCGTTTATGCCGTCGCCGACCATCGCTACGCCGCCGAGGCGTGACAGTTTCGCCACCACGCGTTCCTTGTCCTCGGGAAGCACTTCGGCTATCACCTCGTCCACCCCGGCTATACGCGCCACCGCGTTTGCCGTACGGGCGTTGTCTCCGGTCAGCATGACCGTTCCGATTCCCATACGCTTAAGGCGCATAACCGCTTCCGCACTCGTTTCCTTGACGGTGTCCGCAGCCGCTATGAGACCCATATATTTTCCGTCGCATTCTATCAACAGCGGCGTGCTGCCCTCTTCGCCGACACGACGGAGTTCCTCCGAAAATTCCTCTTCCTTAACGCCTCTTTCGCGCATCAGCAGCGCGTTGCCCACGGCGTATTCTTTTCCGCCGACCGTGCCGGTAACTCCGCGTCCCGGTAACGTCGCGAATCCTTCCGTCGTCAGTTCTGCGATCCCTTTTTCCTCGCCGTACCTTACCACGGCTTCACCCAGCGGATGCTCGCTTTTTTTCTCCAGCGAATATACCGCCTGCAGCACTTCCTCCGAAACCGAAACCTTGACCACGCGCGGCATTCCCGACGTTATTGTGCCCGTTTTGTCCAAAACGACGTATTTCACGGAATGCAGCCTTTCGAGTGCTTCCCCGGATTTTATCAAGATCCCGTTTTCGGCGCCTTTACCCGTGCCGACCATTATCGCGACGGGGGTGGCCAGTCCCAAGGCGCACGGACAGCTGATGACCAGTACGGCTATTGACGTCTGTATGGCGGTGTCGACGTCTTTCGTGCCTGCCGCCCAGCCTATGAACGCCGCCAAGGCTATGCACATCACTATCGGCACGAATACGCCGGCAACCTTGTCTGCTACCCTGGCTATCGGCGCTTTCGCGGCGCCGGCGTTTTCCACAAGGGTTATTATCCTTTGCAAAACCGACTCGCCGCCGACGGCGCTGACCCGAGCCCTCAGATACCCCGATTTCAGGACGGTGCCTCCGATAAGTTTATCCCCTTCCCGCTTTTCCACGGGTACGGATTCGCCGCTGATGGCGGATTCGTCCGCAAAAGCACTGCCCGAGATCACCGTGGCGTCCGCCGGAACGGACATTCCGGACTTGACGGCTATTTCGTCGCCGGGCTTAAGCGCGGCGCTGTCGATCTCGGTCTCGGCTCCGTTCACCATCAAAAGCGCGCCTAAGGGGGCAAGCTTTTTAAGTTTTGCGAGCGCGTCGCCCGTTTTGAGTTTCGACTTCGATTCCAGATACTTGCCTACCGTGACCAGCGCGAGTATCATTCCCGCCGACTCGAAATACAGATCGTGCATAAGTTCTTCGACCGAAGCGGTATCCCCTATCCCCAGCGCGGAACTCATTTTGTATATCGCATAAACTCCGTAAACGAGCGACGCCGCCGAACCCGTAGCCACCAGCGTGTCCATGTTGGGCGCGCCTCGGAACAGGCTTTTGAATCCGTTGATATAATAAGCGCGGTTAAAATAGAGTATCGGAAGCGTCAGCAGCAGCTGCGTGAACGCATAGGAAACGGCGTTTCCCGCGCCCATGAGAAACGCGGGCAGCGGCGCGCCCCACATGTGCCCCATCGCAACGTACATGAGCGCCGCCATGAAAACCAGCGAAACGATAAGCCTTATACGCATATCGCGCTGAGCTTCGGCGCGCTTTGCCGCAGCCGAACCGTTTGCCGCGCTGACGGCAGGCTTGTCCGAGCCTGTCCTTTCGCGCGCGCCGTAGCCGGCTTTTTCGACGGCGGCTTTTATGGCGTTTGCGCTTGTCGCATCGGCGTCGTACTCGGCGCGCATGCTGTTGGTCAGAAGATTCACAGACACCTTCCCGACGCCCTTTATTTTCGACACCGCCTTTTCGATATGCGCGGCGCATGCCGAACAGCTCATGCCCGTTATGTCGAAATCCGTTTGCATGGCGCACTCCCGACCGCAGTCTCCATTGCCCGTTTCGGACAGCTTTATTCCGTAACCCGCGGCTGTGACCGCAAAGATTATTTCTTCGGCGACGGGCATTTTCGTATCGGAGCTTTCGGCAGTAACCTCCATGACAGCCGAGGAAAGATCGACCTTTACCGCCGCCACGCCCTTTATTGCCGACGTCGCCTTTTCGATGCGCTCCGCGCATGCGGCGCAGCTCATTCCGGTTATTGAAAATCTTAAAGTCATCGCTTTTACCCTCGCATACAGGCTTTCCCGGGCATTTGCCCCGTTCGGTTCGAGAGGCGCCTCAAAGCCGAAGCGCTCCGACGTAGCCACAGGGCGCACGTCCGCGTCCGCCTTGCCTTATATACCCCTCCCCTGTGGGGTGGTCGTTTATATTATACGTACACGGAAAGGCTTTGTCAATTTTATAATAGAATTTAACCAAATTAATTTTTTACGCGGAGTTTTTTATTCGGGTTTGGGCAAAAAGTCCTCTCTTCCGAACGGCGTTCCTCTGACCGTTTCGCTCAAACCCGATCGTGCGCCGAGCGTACGGAAAATGCGCGGCGCTAAAAAATGCGACCTGCCGCGGCAGTCAGGTTAGAGAGTCGTTATACCCTTTCGGGAGCGGACGCCGAGCGTGTATGCTTTCCGGCAATATGCCGGGCTGCCTATACCCGTAACGGGAGACGAAACGCACTACCAAAAGCCCCGACAGTAAAACCGCGGTCTAAGCGGCTCCGGAATACATCATGCATATAGCCGAACTGTATTCCGGAGCGCAAAGATTAAGCACGCCGAACATACTTAATCCGGACAAGGTTTTCGCGGCATTTTACCTACCCGTGATCCTTATGAAAAATACCTTGCGACCGTATTTCGCGGCGGTCAATATGCGGCGTTTATTTTCCGTTTTGTGTATTGATAGCGTTCGCGATTTGTGCCGCTTTTGTATCGAGCCGTTGTCCGATTGTGTATGCGGCGGCAGGTATTGATTATTACACACAAACATTGTTTTCCTGCTTCGGCCGGACCGTTTAAGACAATCGGTTTTTTCTCTTCTTATAAAAAAGGGAAACCTTATTCTCGTATACGGTTTCCCTTTCTGTATTCTTCCGCGCCTTGTCTTTAAAACGGGTTACGTGTCAGTTTGCGGCTTCGCCGTCGGTATCCGTCCTAACCGCCGCCGTATTGATTTCATCATACTCCGCTTTTTTGTTCAGCGCCGAGAAGATACTCTTTGCCCGCTCCGACTTATACCACCTGTTCGACAGATACAGCCCAACCGAGATCAGCGTTGCCGCAGTCCAGCCTATCGGCCACGACCACCAAATACCTTCGGTGTGGAGCACGGGGTTCAGCGTATAGCACAAAACGACGCGGATGAACAGATCCGCAAACGTCGCCACCATGAACGCGAGCATGCTCTGCGCGCCCCTCAGCACAGAGTCCAGCATCAGCTTGACGGCGATGACGGCGTAAAACGGCGAAACTATCGTCAGGAATTTGACCCCGGTGGAGACTGAAAGCAAACTGCTTTCCTCCAAAAAGAGCTTCAGCATAGTATCCGGCAACAGCGAAAACAGCAGCGAGAACGGGATCACCATCACCAAAGCCATTATGACGGAAACGGCAGCGCCCTGTTTGACCCTCTTTGCCTTGCCCGCGCCGAGGTTTTGCGCGGCGAACGCGGACAGTCCGCCCGCAACCGCGGTCAGCGTCGTCAAAACAAAGGTGTTGAGCTTGACCGCCGCGATATATCCTGCCAGCACCGACGAGCCGTAGCCGTTTATTATCGACTGGATTATGAGGTTTCCGACCGAAACGAAACTTTGCTGAATTATGCTGGGGATCGCCACATAGAGCATCTGCCTTAAAAGCAAGGGTGAAAATACTTTGGGCTTTTCGTCGCTTTTCAGCTTTCTGATCTTGAAAAAGAGCGTCAGCATGCACAACACGCCCGCGACTCCCTGCGCAAGAAAGGTCGCCCACGCAAGTCCGCTGACGCCCATGGGCACCACCATGGTGAAAATAAGATCCAGTCCTACGTTAGCTACGCTCGACGACACCAGAAAATAAAGCGGCGTACGGCTGTCGCCGAGAGCCGAGAAAATGCCCGTGCATACGTTATAGATCAGCACGAACAAAAATCCGCCTATATAGATATACAGATAGGTCAGCGAATCCTTCATTATATCTGCGGGAGTGTTTAATACGCGCATGACCGGATCGCCCAGTCCTATTCCGGTTCCGGTCAGCACCACGCCCAGAACGGTCACCGATATAAGTATCGTACTGACGCCCGATTTTAAATCGGTAAAGTTCTTTTCGCCGAATAATTTGGAAATGATCACCGAACAGCCCAGGTTGCACCCCAGAGCTATCGCCGTGAATATCATCGTTATCGGATAGGACGCGCCTACCGCCGCGAGAGCGGCTTCGCCCAGTACCTTGCCCGCGATTATGCTGTCCGCCATGTTGTAAAACTGCTGGAACACCGCGCTTATAAGCAGCGGCAGACAGAATATAAACAAAACTTTTACGGATTTGCCTTGCGTTAAGTCTTTGACCATATCTTCTTCTCTGATTTGTCGGTATCTCTTTACTTTCGTTCAATTAGTTATTATACTGATATCGGTTGTTATATGGTATATATTAAAAAATGTTTTTTGCTATCTTGTTTTACGATAACAAAAACACGGCGCGTTTTTGCATTGCAAATTATAGAATATGGATACGGAAATACTCAAAAGTTTCATAGTTTTGGCGGAAAGCGACTCGGTCTCGCAAGCCTCCAGAAAACTGTATATAGCGCAATCGGCGCTCAGCAACAGACTGAAGGCGCTGGAAAAGGAATGCGGCGCCACGCTTATCGATCGCGACTATCACAATTTCAAACTGACTCCGTGCGGACGGCAGTTTTACGAACGCGCGCTGAAGATAGTGGAACTGACGGACTGCGCCGTCGACGAAATACGCTCCGCGGTCACGGGGGCGGGCGGCACTCTGACGATAGCGGCGACGCCGTCCCTTATGACGGGCGTGCTTAGAGAGCCGATAAAACGCTACATTTGCGAATACCCCGCCGTGAGCGTGCGCACTTTCGAGGGAGCGACTCCTCACGTTCTATACCGACTGGACGAAGGGCTTTGCGACGTCGCTTTCGTGCGTTCCCCTTATACCACGAGCGCCGCATACTCTATTCACAGCGTATACCGCGACAAAATGAAAGTGCTTTCCGCAAAACCTTTGCCGCAGTCAATGACTTTCGGAGAACTGTTCGAATTCCCTTTGATACTTACCCACCGCTACGCGTCAATGCTGGAGAGGATAGCGCGCAGGCTGGGAACGGAGCTTAACGCGCCCGTTCTGTGCGAGGAGATCGCCACATGCGTGGCTTTTGCGGAAAGCGGTCTGGGGCTGACGATGGTACCCGAATCGGGATATCGCGTTCAGGCGGAACACGGATCGAAGCTGTATTCCGCGGCGCTATTAAGCGACGAATGCGACACCACCTGCGACGTGGTG
>CALVZV010000008.1 GCA_944372665.1 uncultured Clostridia bacterium | reverse complement strand
ATAACCCGAAAAGCGCTCGCGGATCTCGGGATGCAGTATACCGTCATAGACGTTGCCGATATAGTATTCGGAGTTTCCGACGAACTGGTGGCAGGGATAAATGTCTCCCGTCGGCGATACGGCAAGGTATTCGGTACCCGCTCCGCAGCCTGTCAGGCGCTTATGTATGCACGGACCGTGGTCGAGATCGATCATATAATGGAAGAAATTGAACCATTTGCCGCCTGCGCGCCTGTCGAGATATTCCTCGGCAAGACGTTCGTATTCTTTTTTGACTGTTTCCGCGTCCGAAGCCGTGATCGCCAGCGCGTCGTTTTCGTCCAGCACGACCGGCTCCATGGAAATCTGATCGAAGCCGAGATCGTTAAGCGCTTTTACGTCTTCGGCAAAGTCGAGATTGTTTTTAGTGAACGTGCCGCGAACGTAATATTTGCCCGCGCCGCGTATACGCCTGAAATTCAGAGCGTTTTTCAAAATAACGGGATAAGCGTTTTTACCCGAAACGGTGTGTCTGACGGCGTTATGCACCGATTCTCTGCCGTCGATGCTCAAAACTACGTTGTCCATTTCGCAGTTCAGCCATTCGGCAGTATCTTCGTTAAGAAGCAAACAGTTCGTCGTCATCGTGAAACTGAAGCGTTTGCCCGCTTTCGCCGCCTCGTCTTTGGCATACTCGGTTATGCGCTTTACGACGTCGAGATTCATCAGCGGTTCGCCGCCGAAATAGTCTATTTCCAGATTTTTTATGCTTCCGCTGTTTGATACCAGAAAATCCACGGCTTTTCTGCCCACGTCGACGCTCATATAATCCCTTGCGGTATTATAAGTGCCGCCGGAAGCGAAGCAGTAACCGCATCTCAGATTGCAGTCGTGGCAAATATGCAGGCACATCGCCTTGACCGCCGATACCCTTTTGGAAAACTTGTCTATCAGCGGTTTTGCGTTAAGAGCGCTCTCTTTTTCGAGTTGGTCGAATTCGGCTTCGGTTTCCTTTATTTCTTCGGCGGACAGCGCCGAAAAAGCCGAGCGTTCGGCTTCGGAATCAAATTTGCCGTAGCGGTTCCTCGCGCACAAAAAAGCGACATAGTCCACGTTATACAGACTGCCGCTTTCGATGTCCCAAAGGAAGTATAAGGGCTCTCCCTTGCGGAAATAGCAGAAAGAATGAACCATTAAAAGATTATTTGTCCTCCGAAACGGGTTTTACGAGGATTTTTTCTTCCTTAAGGCAAGCCTGGTTACCTACCGTGCAGCTGGTTTTGCAGGCGGACTGGCAGCTGGCCTGGCATTCGCCGCAGCCTATTTCGCGTGTGGGGACCAAAGTTTTTTTAGTAACGGTTTCGATGTGTTTCATACAAGCCTCCGTAATGATTTCGTTTACATTATAAACGCGCCGCATAAAAAAATCAAGCATATACTCGCAAGGCAAGGCATATTTTCTTAAAGGAGGCTTGAATGAAAACGCATAAAATATCGTTGGACAAAATCAAAATAGACAAAAACACTCTTTGCGACATTCTGAGAATGACATTGATATCGGTCCTCATAACGCTCGTGGCAGTGCTGATCTTCGGCATAATAGTCAAGCTGGCGGACGTGCCGTCCGGCATTATAATGCCGATAAACCAGGTAATTAAGGTCCTTAGCATTCTCCTGGGCGCTGTCATCGGCATAAAATGCAAGGAAAAAGGCGTATTAAAAGGCGCGGTTGCCGGACTGCTATATACTGTTATCTCAGTTTTCGTGTTTCTGATATTAAACAAAACCTTGACGGGTTCGTTCGGAGCCGTAGACGCCGTAAGCGGCATAATCCTCGGCGCCGTTTCCGGAATAATAGCAGTAAATACGGGCAAAAACAGGATATAAATTCAAAAACAAAAGACCCGGCAGCCTGCCGGGTCTTTATTTTATAATCAAAGTTTCGTTCTGACAGCGTTCCTAACGATGACCACGTTTACGGGGAGCTCCTCGCTGCCGATGTTGATGGTGAAACGATCGTTGTCGTTGTTTATTTCCACGATGGTACCGACGAATCCGCCGATCGTCATAATCTTGTCGCCGACGGACAGCGAAGACATCATCTCCTGCATTTTCTTTTTCTGTTTACGCTGGGGGATGACGGTCATCAGAATCATACCGACGAACACTACGCCCAAAATAATCCAGATGTACCAGTCGTTTCCGCCGGAAGCTAACATCATTCCAAAATTCATAAGCCGAAATTCTCCTTTTTATATCGACGATTTTTCGTCGCTAAAAATTTTACCACAGCACGGCGTAAATAAGCAAGCGAATATACAAATTTTACATTTAAATTATTATTTTCCGTTTTTAGCGCCGAGTTTTTCGATAATCTCGTCCCTGAAGTCCAGGAGTCTGTCCTCGTAGATAGCTTTTTTTATCTCGTTCATGAGCCTGTGCAGGAACCGGATATTGTGAATGCTAAGCAACCTTCCGCCGAAAATTTCGTCCGTGTTTATAAGGTGCCTGACGTATGCCCTGGAATAATTTCTGCAGCAGTAGCAGTCACAGCTTCCCTCAACAGGAGTAAAGTCATCCTTATATTCGGAATTTCTGATCGTCAGTGTTCCGTCAAAAGTCATCGCCGTGCCGTTCCTGGCAGTGCGGGTGGGCAGCACGCAGTCGAACATGTCTATACCTCTTATGACCCCTTCCACTATGCAGTCCGCACTTCCCACTCCCATGAGGTATCTGGGCATGTCTAGGGGATAATATCCCTTTAATGCGTCCAGCATTTCGTACATTACGGGTTTGGGTTCGCCGACGGACAATCCGCCGATCGCAATACCGCAACGCGCATAAGGCAACGACCTTTTTATGCTTTCAATTCGTAGCTCAGGATACATATTTCCTTGTATTATCGGGAACAGCATCTGATTGGGCGAATTCATCGAATCATAGGATCTTTTAAGCCACAGCAGCGTACGCTCCATGGCTTTTTCGGCAGTTACGTAATCGACGCCGGCGGCAGTGCATTCGTCGAATGCCATCACTATGTCGGAGCCTAGCGCCATTTGAACTTCCATCGATTTTTCGGGAGTCATGAATTGTGGGCTGCCGTCTATGAAACTCGAAAAGCGTACGCCTTCGTCACTGACTTTGCGGGTGGCAGACAGAGAAAAAACCTGGAATCCGCCCGAATCGGTCAGTATGGGACCATGCCAGTTCATGAATTTATGCAGTCCTCCTGCTGCTTTTATTATTTCGTGACCCGGCCGTAAATAAAGATGATAAGTGTTGGAAAGCAGTATCTGACTTCCCGTTTCTTTTACTTCCTCGGGCGAAAGCGACTTAACGGTGGCTTTGGTTCCTACCGGCATGAACACAGGCGTTTCTATGACGCCGTGCGGAGTGTAAAAACGCCCTATTCTCGCGCCGGACTGTTTGCAAACTTTGACAACTTCGTATCTGAACATATCTGTCATAACAGCAGCATTGCGTCGCCGAAACTGAAAAATCTGTATTGTCTTCTGACCGCTTCCCTGTAAAGACTAAGCGTCTGTTCCCTGCCGGCAAAAGCCGAAACCAGCATTATGAGCGTGCTTTCCGGCAGATGAAAATTGGTCAAAAGCCCTTTTACGATTTTAAATTCGTAACCGGGATATATGAATATCTGCGTATTGCCTTCACCCTCATGCAGTCTGCCGGATGCTCCTGAGGCTTCCAGACACCTGACCGAAGTAGTGCCCACGGCAATTACGCGGCGGTTTTCGTCCAGAGCGCGATTGACTTTGAAAGCGGCTTCCGGGGTCACGCGGTAATATTCGGAGTGCATTTTGTGTTCCAGAATATTGTCTGTCTTGACGGGTCTGAACGTACCCAGACCGACATGCAGCAATATACGGACTATTTCGACGCCTTTATCCTCGATTTTTTTGAGCAGTTCTTCCGTGAAATGAAGTCCCGCCGTAGGCGCCGCCGCGGATCCGGACTCACGCGCGTAGACGGTCTGATAGCGCTCGGGATCTTCAAGTTTTTCGGTTATGTATGGCGGAAGCGGAACGCTGCCGACGCGCGAAAGAATATCCTCGAAAACGCCGTCGAATTCAAATTCCGCTTCTCTGACGCCGTAATCGGGATTTATGTTTCTGATCACCAGGCTCAGCTCGCTGTTGACGACCAGTCTGCCGCCGATTTTAACCTTTTTTGCGGGTTTTAACAGACATTCCCACCTTTTCAGGTCAATCCGTTTCAGCAGTAGCACTTCAAATTCACGTCCATTTTCGTTGAAAGCGAAAAACCTTGCGGGAATGACCCGAGTATCGTTAATCACAAGCACGTCGCCGGGGTTCAATATATCCGCAATGTCTTTGAAAATCAGGTGCTCCGTCCTGCCCGAGGCGCGGTCATAGTACATAAGCCGCGACGAATCTCTCGGCTCAGCCGGGGTCTGAGCTATCAGCTCCTCGGGAAGCTCGTAATTGTACGCGGCGGTATCGAAAATATTTATCAAATCACTCATCGCCGTTAAAATCTTTCCAGTCAAGCAACGACGCGTCCGTTTTGCGGTAAGTAAATCCGAGGTGTTCGTAAGCTCTCCTGGAGCAAATCCTTCCGCGAGGGGTGCGCGCTATGAAACCGAGCTGCATCAGGAACGGTTCGTAAACGTCTTCTATGGTGGTGGCTTCCTCGCCCGTAGAGGCGGCAAGCGTATCCAGCCCTACCGGTCCGCCGTCGAACTTGTCGATTATCGTGGTTAAAATATTCCTGTCCACGTTGTCCAGCCCCAGCGAGTCGACCTCCAGCCGGTCTAGACCCAGCTTTGCGACTCTCAGGCTGACTGACGAGTTTTCGTACTGTGCAAAGTCCCTGACGCGCTTTAAAAGCCTGTTGGCTATACGCGGCGTACCGCGCGAACGCGATGCTATCTCTATGCAAGCCGCGTCCTCTATATCGACGTTAAGTATGGACGCCGAACGTCTGACGATCCTGCCAAGCTGTTCGGGCGTATAGAGCTCCAGTCTGCAGATTATACCGAAACGGTCGCGCAGCGGCGCCGAAATGTTGCCCGCCTTTGTGGTGGCTCCCACCAGCGTAAATGGCTGGAGTTTAAGCTTTATGGAACGTGCCGAAGGACCCTGACCCAGCATGAAATCAACGTTGAAATCCTCCATGGCGGGATATAACAATTCTTCGGAAGTATGGTTGAGACGGTGTATTTCGTCGATGAACAGCACTGAATCGGGCTGCAGCGACGTCAGGTTTGCGGCAAGATCCGCGCTCCTTTCGATCGCCGGACCGGATGTCGATTTTATTTCGACGCCCATTTCGTTGGCGATTATCTTGCTTAGCGTCGTCTTGCCAAGCCCGGGAGGACCGTATAAAAGCACGTGATCCAACGCCTCGCCGCGTTTTTTCGCGCTGTGTATAAATACGCGCAGGTTTTCTTTAATCTTATCCTGCCCGACATACTCGTCCAGCGTAGTGGGACGCAAAATATTTTCGTTTTCGTCCGTAGGCAGCAGTTCTCCGTCGGTTATGCGCTCCTCGCCTTCGTATCCGATGTTGAAATTCTCGTAATCGTCCATTACTTTTCAATCCTCCTGAGCGCGCACCTTAGCACTTCTTCCAAAGTATCGGCTTCTTTCATTGCCGCTTCGACGGCTTTTACCGCTTCGGACTGGGTAAGCCCCAACGTCCTGAGTGCGTTTATCGCGTCGTACGCCACGCCGCCGACGCTGTTTTCGGCAACCGCCTTCGCGCCGAACATCTCCACATCCTCGGCGGCAAGTTTTTCTTTTAACTCGAGTATTATCCTTTCGGCGGTCTTTTTGCCAACGCCCTTTATCTTGGCTATGCTCTTGATGTCGGAAGTGACTATGGCAATTGCCAGAGCGTCCGGAGTCATTCCCGATAGAATACCTATAGCGGCTTTGGGTCCGATCCCGGAAATGGCTATCAGCTTTATGAACATTTCCTTTTCTTCGCGGGTCATGAATCCGTACAGCCCCACTTCGTCTTCGCGTACGTGCAGATACAGGTAAATCAGCGTATCGCGACCCAAAGACGGCAGTTTGTATGCCGAATTGTTGGAAACGGTTATTGCATAGCCTATTCCGCCGGTTTCGACGGTTATGCCGTTGCCGTTAATCTCAGTTAGTTTACCGCGAATATAAGAAAACATCACCTTACTCCGAAACTGCCCATCGACGTATTGGTCTGGGCATGCGTGACTGCGACCGCCAGCGCGTCGGCGGCGTCGTCGGGTTTTGGTACCGCGTTAAGTCCCAAAAGTATTTTTATCATTTGCTGTATCTGTTTTTTATCGGCTCTGCCGTAACCGGATACCGCCTGTTTTATCTGCATCGGCGTGTATTCGAAAAGCGGTATTCCCGCGCTCTGGGCGGCATACAGTACGACGCCGCGCGCTTCCGCGACCATAATTACCGTCTTTTGATTGGAGTGATAGAACAGTTCTTCCACCGCAACGGCGTCGGGGCGGTATTGTGCGATAAGTTCCGTGATTTTATCGCCGATAAATTTTAGCCTGACGGGAAGCAATGAACCCTTGGGCGTTTCGATAACGCCGTAAGCTACGGTACGCAACCTGGAAGCCGTTTTTTCGATTACGCCGAATCCGACTATGCCGTAGCCGGGGTCTATTCCCAAAATAACCATACTAAAATAATACTTTATCGTTATAATAAAGTCAATTAAATAGACGCTTCTATAAATCGCATATACTCCGCAGCCGCCGTCGCGTAATCGACGTCGGTCGGCAAACGTGCGCTTTTGTCGGAACTTAGCGAAATGTCAAGCGCTATTCTGACGGGATGGGAATCGAACACGACTACCCTGTCCGAAAGAGAGAGAGCCTCGTCAAGATCGTGCGTTATCATAACAACCGTACGCGGATTCATTTCAGAAAGTTTAAGGAAATATCGTTTGAGTCTGACCTTCAGCGCCGTATCCAGTCCTCTGAACGCTTCGTCCATAACGATATAGCGCGACGGGTACAAAAATCCGCGCGCAAGCGCCACGCGCTGAGCCATTCCCGTGGAAAGCTCGTACGGCAGCGCGTCTTTTCTGTCGGCAAGTTCTACCGCTTCCAGCACCTCTTCGAGTTTGTCTTCGGGGATCTTTCCGCCGGGATAAGCGTGCGCCACGGCGTATTCCAGATTTTTGACAACGCTCAGATTTTTCAAAAGCGCGGGTTCCGAAAAAATCACGCTTATTTCGCCCTCTTTTTCTATGCTCCCCGAATAATCGGTGAGTCCGGCGATCACATTAAGCAGCGTGCTTTTTCCCACTCCGGAGGCGCCCATGACCGCCGTTGTTTTCATCTCCTCGAATTCAATACAAAAATTCTCGAATATACGGATATCGCCGTAGCTTTTGTTCAAACCTACGATCTTCATTTCCACCTCACCGTAACTTTTTTAAGCAAAACGACGACTCCCTCCAGGGCGAAACTCAAACCGATAGCCGCCAGCGTCCAGCCCATAAGTAAAGCCGTATCCAAATATATCCTGCTGATCTGCATATAAACGCCCATCGAACCGAAAGTCTGCGCAAGTACTTCGGAAGCTATCATTACCTTAAGAGCAAGCGACACGTTACTTTTTGACGCGGCAAAAACGTCGGGTAAGACAGCCGGAACGTATAACACAAAAATACGTTTATATAACGGAACGCCGAAAACCCTGCTCATATTCACGGCATAAGGATCGACGTTTTCCAGTGCGCGTTCGAACGAGGCGTGCAGCAGCGGATAAACTATCAAAAACGTCACCAGCACGGGAGCGCGTGCGGCTTTCAGCGCAATTATGGCTATCAGAATGATCGACATCGTCGGAACTGAACGCAGCACGGTTATGATCGGCGCTATGATTTTCGAAACAGGCTTGACGAACGCGGACAGCGTAGCTGTTACCGCAGCTGCCGCAAAACTCGAAACGAAGCTAAGTAAAGTTCTGCCCAGAGTATTGCCCACGGCGCTCCAGAAAGTTTTGTCGCCAAGCAAACCTAACAGTTCCTCGAAAGCTCGCGCAGGCGCAGGCAACACCATTTCAACGCCTACGACGCGGGCTCCGACGAACCATATCAGCATAATAACGCCTACCCCTATCAAGGGGTAGACGATATTGGCTATCCAAGCGTTTCCCGATAAGAATTTTTTAATCTTTTCTCCGTCAGCCCGCATAATAGAACGCGTCGTCGGGCATCTTTCCGCCCACCGTGTTGGCGGCAAAGCCGTACAAGGCGTTAAGATACGTGTTTACCGCCTGTTTGGCGTCCGCGGCGGAAACGAAACCCAGGTTGCACGCGTCTATCATTCCCGAAGTCAGTCCTTTTAACGAAGTGGAGCCTTTGGTCGCAAGCACTTCGGAAACGGTAGCGGGATTAGCCTCCGCCCATGCCGCATTTTCCATCAATCCGGTGCTTAACCAGTTCAACAACGCAGCATGTTCACCATTCAAAAGCTCCGTGGTAACGAATACGCTTGCCTGCGGGAATCCGGCGGTTTGGGCATCCGTAACTTCTTTCCACAGCTCCTGAATATCCAAAACCGTCGAGGTTCCGGTATTGGCGTTGGCTCTGGAAACGGCAGGCTCGCCCAGAATGCCGAACTTGGCGGCGCCCTGTTTCAGCATCGGCATGAGTTCGGTTCCGTCGGTAACGTATTTCAGCGCGACATAGGACGCATCTTCCTCGTCGGTTTCGCGGTACTCTATACCGTAATGGCTGAGGATATATTTGAACGTAAGGTCGGGTGTTCCGCCCAGACCTATGTTATATACCGTCTGTCCTTTCAGCGACGCCAGATTCTCTTTGAACGTATCCCCGGCAAGCGACTGCGATCCCACCATATAAAGCGCGCCCTGAACGACGGTCGCATACAGCTTTACCGCACCGGTTTTATTGTATGTCGTTGCGCCGATATTGGTGGGCGCTATGGCTATATCCGCAGTTTTATTGGCGATAGCGGTTGTGATCTGGGTGGCGCCGGCAACTATCGTATAATTAACGCTGTATCCCTCAGGCACCGTGTTGTCGTTTATGAGCTTTGCCAGAGCTATGGCGGGAGAACCGTCGGGAACGACTATGTTTACGGTTTTTATGCCGTTTTCATCGGTATCGTCATCAGTACATCCCGCCAGAACGGCGACGGACAGGGCCGCAGTCATAACAAGCGCGAGTACGGCAATAAAAATTTTCTTTTTCATATTTTACCTCCCTGTTAATCGCTCAGAGAAACGGTGGTCACCGCCGATTTGACCGAAACGGAATCGAGCCTGCCCAGCTTTCCCGTCAACGCCGAGATCTGCTCCGTCGTGCCTTCGACGATCAGTGCGATGGCGTTGATGCCGTTGGCTTTGTCGGGCACACCCATTCTGCCGATTATTATGTCACCGAAATCGCTAAGTACGCTCTGCATTTCCTGCGCTACGCCTCTATCGGTGACGATAATGCCTACGATACCTATTTTTTTCATAAAAAAACTCCTTCCGTTCGGGAAAGAGTGACAAATCGTAAATTAACAGGTTTGCAGCTTCCTCTCCGAACGTATCATCGATTCAGGTTTTATCCTGTCTATAAATTATCACTTTCCGATAGCGAAAGTCAATCGATTTTCCGTAATTAAATCGAAAACGCGCATCGAAGAAAAATCAATACGGTATGCTGACGGCATGGCGTCCGATACGATATTGACTCCGTCCTCGGTTCGGTAGTAAGTAACGCCCAAATCGTTATACAGCCTTACGGGCTTTGACGCCGGTTTGCCGCACTCATCGGGGACCGCGTTATACGACGCGATTACGTACTCGCTCTCGGTATCCACGAAAAAAGTCTTTCCTTCCGCCTCGAAAACAGTTTCCCCGTCGTTTTGCACGGGGTATATCGCAAAATTCCTTTCGCGGTTTACGTATCTGTCCGCAGCTAACGACTGCGGATCCGAAACGTAATGGCGCGGTGATCCGGACTCCTTTATTCTGCCGTTATCCAAAAAAAAGATCTTGTCCGAAAACGAAAAAGCCTCTGACACCGAGTCCGTCGCAAACAGAGCCGTAGAAACGTCGGCTTTGATATACGGCAAAAGTTGCGAGAACAAATCGGCTCTTTCCTTTCCCGTCATACAGGAAAACACGTTGTCTATCAGCGTCAGCGGCTCGGAACAGAGCGCCAAACGCGCAAGACACATCCTTATTCTGTCCGCGTCCGAAAGCCTGAACACGAATTCGTCCTTCAGCGCCGACAGCGAGTATCTATCCGCCGCATAACGCACGCGTTCGGCGGTTTCGGACCCGGTGTATTTTCTTATTTTCAAAGGCAGCTTAAGGTTATATCCTACGCTGCGGCGCCCGAAAAAACCTTCGTCTTCGAAGACCATTCTGACGCCGCGACGTTTGGGGATAAGCGCGGTCACGTCGCGGTTGTCGATATATACGGAACCCGAATCGGGAGCCGTTATCCCCGCAATTATTTTGAAAAGCGTAGTCTTTCCCGCGGCGCACGCGCCGAGAAACGCCGCCTGCTCCCCTTCGTTAAGGGAAAAGCTGACGTCCGTCAGCGCTTCGTCGCCGTAAAGATATCGTTTAGACAGCTTGTCAGCCGCGAACATTATACTATGTACTGCTCCTTTTTGGCGGGCTTGGCAGCCAGCTCGGCTTTTTTCTCCTCGTATCCCGCGCGGCCCAAAAGCGCATAAGTGGCGTTTTTGCCTTCCTCGACTCCGGGCTGATTGAAGGTGTTGATGTTGAGCATGGCGCCGAGATATGAGGTCTCGAACATGAACAGCATCATCAGCTGTCCGATCGTATGCGCGTTGACCTCGGGCAGCACGATCCTCGAATTCATTCTGTGCTTTTTGGTCAGCGCGTATTCGGTCGCTTCCATTTCCGCCGAAATAAGCTCGTTGAGCGTGTGTCCGCTGAGGAACGATACCGAGGGATAATCTTCGGCACCGGAGCTTATGACAACTTCACTGCGGTACTTTTCCACCGAAATAAACGTAACGACTTTGTCGAACGGACCTTCGGTATAAAGCTGTATCTGACTGTGCTGATCGGTCACTCCCAAAGCTTTGACGGGGGTCTGTCCGGCATAGACTTCCCTGCCGTTAAGATCGACGGACTTACCCAGACTTTCGCCCCAAAGCTGGCAGTACCAGTCCGCCATCAGCTTGAGTGAATCGGCATAAGGCATCATGACCGAGATGTTCTTGCCTTTACCGATCGCGATATACTGTAAAGCCGCGGCAACGAGAGCGGGATTCGATTTGAAATCGGATTTGCGCATGCGCTTGTCCATTGCCGCCGCGCCTTTAAGCAGCTCTTTTATGTCGATACCCAGTACCGCAGCGGGCAGCAGACCTACGGGGCAGAGCTCGCTGAATCTGCCGCCGACGCCGTCGGGTATATAGAACGTCTTCAGTCCTTCGGCTTTGGCTATTTTGATCAGATTGCCCTTTTCCTTGTCTGTCGTCGCGATAATATGTTCGCGCGCCTTATCGCCGTAGCGGTCCTTAAGCATCTTCATTATGATGAGATACTGACTCATCGTTTCCGAAGTGGAGCCGGATTTCGTTATTACGTTGAACACTGTCTTATCCAGATCCAGCACGTCCAGAAGCGAAGCCATGCGTTCGGGGTCGACGTTGTCTTCGACATAGAACTTGGGCGCTTTCCTTTGACGTTTGCTTAATTCGTTATGTCTGAGGTGGCAAAGCGCCTGGAAAACAGCCATCGGACCGAGAGCCGATCCGCCTATTCCCAAAACCACAAAAGCGTCCGCATTGCGTCTGACGATTTTTGCGGTGGCGATAATGTCGCTGACGACGTCTGACTGATTGTACGGCAGTTCCGTCCAGCCCATCATGCCCGTGCCGCGGTTCAAGCGTACGTTGCTGTGCGCGGCGATGGCGAGATTGCGAGTTTTGTTAAGCTCGGCGTCGGTTATTCCCTGTTCGGCGCCGATAAAGTCCGCCATCATGTTGTTGAAATCGAATTTGATGTCGGGCGTCTTGCCCTTTGCTTTAGCCATAAATTTATGTCTCCTTTGCTGATTTATCCTCTTGATGCGTCATAAAGGCAGTTTTGCAGAAATTCTGCGCTGCGCTTTACCTCGTCGAATCCTTTATAATTGCCCGCATAAAGCTCCATCAGTACGGGACCGGTATAACCTTTTCCGATCAGTTTCCTGAAAAATCCCGTAAAATCGAATACGCCTTCGCCGGGTATAGCCAGTTTCCCGTCCTCGTGCCAGTCGCACAGATGCACGTTCACCAAAGTAGGCGCCATGACCTCGACGTATTCGTCAAGCGGAACCTTCGACTGCATCGCCTGCTTTATGTCGAGGCAAACCGGCGTCGATATATATTCCGACAGCTTTATCAGAAACTCCGGCGAATTGAAATACGTCCAATGCACGTTCTCGTATGCTATCTTTGCGTGTGAACCGCCCTCAGACAGCACGGCGTTAAGCTCGTTCAAGCGTTTTGCCATCCACGGATAGTCGATTATGTACGGCGTGCGTTTAAGGCGCGGAGGTCCGTGAAAAGTATAATAATCCGCGTCGAGACGTTTACAGGCGTAAACAATCTGCCTGAAAAAATCCTCGGCGTCCTCGCGCGTTCTGTTCCATTTGTTGAACAGCTCCGGCTCGAACTGCTGATTCAGCGTATGCACGCTGAATATGCGGATATTTCTTTTCCTGTCGCTAAGCATGTCGACGAATTCTTTCCTGTATTCGCGGAAGGTCGTCAAAAATACTTCGCAAATATCGAACCCCATTTCCTGAATGAGGTTTAACGTATCCTCCGTTTCGCTCCGAGTGAAAAACGAAGCCGTCGAAATCCCCAGTTGCATATCAATATTCGGGCGTTATCAGTCCGTAATCTCCGTCGTGACGCGTGTAAACCACGGATACCTTGTTGTTATCCGCGTTTACGAACACATAGAAATCGTGGTCAAGCAGTTCCATTTCCGCGATCGCTTCCTCGACGGTGACGATGGAGATGTTGAAATTCTTTTCCTTGACGATTTTTCCCAGCTGTTCCGCCGCTGCGGGAACGCTCTCCTCGCTCTCGGCTTTAAGCGGCAGCGCCTTCTTGGGTACTTTGGAGTTCATTCTGTCGCGGAATTTGGCGATCTGTTTTTCGAGTTTGGGCAAAACCAAATCGATATTGTCGTACATGTTCTGACTGGTGACTTCGGCGCGCGCGATATAGCCTCCGAAACGGACCGTGATTTCCATGGTGTATTTTTCGGTGCCTACGGTACTGAGCTTAACCAGTGCTTCGGCGTCGCCGGAAAAATACTTGTCCAAACGGGAAAGTTTCTTCTCGATGACGTTAACGAGTCTGTTGCCTTCGTTGTAGTTTTTGGATACCAATTCGATTATCATTTTTTACCTCCTTCTTCGGGGTTAGTATTTTCTGTTTCTGTATCGAAAACGATTTCGCCGTCTTTTACGTCTGTTAAAATACGGCTGCCCGTTTTTATTCTGCCGGTAATTATCTCGTCGCTAAGCTTATCCACGAACACGCGCTGCACGGCGCGGCCGAGAGGCCTGGCACCGTACTCGACGTCGGTCCCGTTCTCCAGAAGATAACCTATCACCGCGTCGGTATATTCGATAACTATATCCTTTTGCTTCATTTGATTTATGACGTCGTCCATCATTATGCGCGCTATCCTGTTCAAAGCGTTTTCGTCCAGGCGGCGGAATATGATGATATCGTCGATGCGGTTGATAAACTCGGGGTTCATGGCGTTTTTCAAAGCCTCGAGCTGCTTTTCCCTCATCTGTTCGTAGTCGTTTTCGGCAAGCCCGGTCGAACCGCCGAAGCCGACGCGCTTCATGTTGGCAATATCGCGCGCACCGATATTGGACGTCATTATGATTATTGTGTTCTTGAACGAGACCGTTCTCCCGTGCGAATCCGTCAGTATCCCGTCGTCGAGGACCTGCAAAAGCAGGTTGAACACGTCGGGATGCGCTTTTTCTATTTCGTCGAAAAGCACGACGGAATACGGCTTTCTGCGGACTTTTTCGGTAAGCTGTCCCCCTTCTTCGTAGCCTACGTAGCCGGGAGCCGAACCTATGAGACGGGAAACATTGAATTTTTCCATGTATTCGCTCATATCGATACGAATAAGCATGTTTTCGTCGCCGAACATCTTTTCGGCAAGCGCTTTGCTGAGTTCGGTTTTACCTACGCCAGTGGGACCGAGAAACATAAACGTGCCGATCGGTTTTTTGGGATCTTTAAGTCCGGCACGCGCGCGTTTTATGGCTCGCGCGACCGCTGAAACGGCTTCGTTCTGACCGATAACGCGCTTTTTTAGCTCCGATTCAAGATTCAGCAGCCTGCGGCTTTCCTCTTCCGTCAGGTTCTGCACGGGCACTCCCGTCCACTCCGACACTATTTCGGCGACCTCGTTTTCGCCGATGGTAAGTCTGCCGTGAACAATGTCGTTGCCCCACTTCTCTTTAAGCTCTTTGATCTTTAGATTAATCTCGTCGCGCTCTTTTTTAAGATTGCTGGCTTTGACGAAATCCTCGCTTAGTGTCGCCTGATTTATGCTGCCGTTCAGAAGATTTTTCTGCTTTTCGTATTCCAGAATTTCCGGCGGCGTTATCAATGCGGCAACGCGCATTTTGCTGGCGGCTTCGTCTATTACGTCAATGGCTTTGTCGGGCAGGAACCTGTCGGCTATATATCTGTCGGAAAGCGTTGCAGCCGCGACAAGCGCCTCATCGGTTATTTTGACCTTATGATGCGTTTCGTAGCGATCCCGCAGTCCTTTCAGTATGGTGATCGTATCTTCCGCCGTCGGCGGCTCGACGACGATCGGTTTAAACCTGCGCGCAAGGGCCGCGTCCTTTTCGATATGCTTTCTGTACTCGTCCATGGTCGTCGCGCCGATTGTCGGTATATCGCCGCGCGCCAGGATAGGTTTTAAAAGATTGGCTATTGTGGCTCCGGAATCGTCGTTGGCGCCGGCGGTCATGATCATGTGCATTTCGTCGATAAACAGAATGGTTTTTCCGTCGTTTATGCGTGCGAACATGTCTTTGAAACGCTGCTCGAACTCTCCGCGGTACTTGGTGCCCGCAAGCAAAGCGCCCACATCCAGACCGAAAATGCGTCTGCCTTTGATAAGATCGGGTACTTCGCCTTTTACGATAGCCTGGGCAAGTCCTTCGACGATAGCCGTCTTGCCGACGCCAGGTTCGCCTATTATGACGGGATTGTTCTTGGTCCTGCGTGTCAGTACGCGCATGATCATCTTTATTTCTTTGTCGCGCCCGATAACGGGATCGAATTCTCCGGCTTTAGCTTTGGCTGTAAGATCGGTGCCGATAGCGTCCAGCTCGTCAAAACCCTCTTCGGATTTGTTTTCGGCGTTCTGACGCGGTGAATGCATCCTGAAATGCAGCTCCGGCGCGCTGCCTGACGACGGAGTCATGCGGAAACGTCCGAAAAAGTCGTCGAACTGCCGCAGAATTGCGTTTAACGCTTCGTCCTCCTCGTCTTCGTCGTTTTTGCCTATGCCGTTTGCGCTCATCGATTCGACAATGGATTTAATTTCCTGCCGGCCGATGCCGAACAGACTCAGAATCTTTGCCGAACCGAACGAAGTATCCCACGCGAGTCCCAGCAGCAGGTGCTGCGTGTCATAAAGGTCGTAGCCCGTTTTGGAAGCGATAGTCGAAGCGATAATGCGGGCGCGACGCACCTGATCCTCCCTCATCTGGTCGGATACGGAAAGTCTCAGCTCCGCAATAGCGTTCAAAGCCTTTTCCCGGTCTATTTTCAGCTGGGTCAATATATCGTAAGCGTACGTGTCGTTAACCAAAAACATCGCGCCCAGTACATGCTCCGTACTCAAAGCAACGCCTATGCGCTGAGCGATGTCGGCGGCTTTCAACATTACCTTCCTGACGTCGTTGGTATAATCTAAATTGGACATAAACTCCTTTGGGACAGTTAGCCCTCGATCTGATCTTTGATTTTTTTGCCCAGCCGCACGTCCTGCAGCGCAAAAGCGATGTTCGCTTCCAGAAAACCGTCCACGCCGCCCATATCGAAACGCCTGCCTTCGAATTCGTATGCGTAAACGCTGCGCCTTTTTGCCATCAGATCTATTGCCGAAGGCAGGTAGACTTCGCCCTTTACCGCCGGCGTCAGGTCGATATAATCGAAAATATCGTTCGTTAAAACGAATCTTCCCAGACTTGTAAGGTCGGAGGGCAACTTATCGATCGTGGGCTTTTCCATAAAACCTTTTATACGCGTGTATCTGCCTTTTGTCTCGAAGGGTATCATTACGCCGTATTTTCTGGCTTCTTTTTCGGGGATACGCTGCACTCCCACTACGGTCGAACCCGTGGCTTCGTAGGCTTGTATAAGCTGAGCGGTGACCGGCTTTCCGCCGGAAAGCATGACGTCGTCCGGGAACAGTACGGCAAAATCGTCCTTTCCTATAAATTCGCGGCACAGCTCGACGGCTTTTGCGGTACCCGTCATCTCGCTTTGCCTGACAAAATAGAACCTGGCGCGGTCCTTGAAAGGATTTAATAGTTTTACGCTTTCTTTTTTTTCGGCTTTGATCAAAGCGGCTTCCAGATCGGGACGCACGTCCAGATAATCGACGATTGTCTGCTTGCCGCGCGAAACAACGACGCAAATCTCGGATATACCGCTTTGGATACATTCCTCTACGACGTAATCTATGGCTGGTTTATCCAGGATCGGGAGCATTTCTTTGGGAACGGCCTTCGTTATCGGCAGATGTCTGGTGCCGAACCCCGCCGCCGGAATTATGGCTTTTTTGATGCTTGGCATATTCGTATCCTTTATTAATATTATATATCACACCCGTATAAAATGCAATACGGGATTTATGACGGAAAAAGACGTTGCATAATTGGAAAAACGGATATATAATAGCTTTCGGAGACGATATTATGACGGATACAAACGAAATCAACGAAATCGGGCAGACTCCCGAACAAAATCACGGGAACGAAAAAAATCCCTCTGACACAATAACCGAACGCGAAAACAGCCTCAACGAAGCGCAGAAAAAGCTGAAACGCAAAAACGAAGCGATACGCGTATTTAAATTCGTATTGCTTTCCGCGTCGGCGGGCGTTATCCAGCTGGTGTCGTTCACAATATTGAACGAGCTTGCTTTCCGCGGAACGGAAACGGGCGTAGGATATTGGGTGCCCTATCTGATTTCCCTGATATTATCGGTTATTTGGAATTTCACATTCAACCGTAAATTTACATTCAAATCTGCCGCGAACGTACCGAAAGCCATGTTGTTGGTGCTTGCATATTACGTCGTGTTCACGCCTCTTTCCACGCTTTGGGGCGACGCGCTGACCGACAAAGCGGGATGGAACGAATACGCGGTTTTGATTATGACCATGGTAATAAATCTCGTAACCGAATTCCTGTATAACCGCTTCGTGGTTTACAGAAAGTCGCTGAACACAAACGACCTCGGCAAAAAAGAAGAAGCCGCTTTGAAAGCTGCCGGCGTCGCCGAAAACGGCGAGAACGGCACCGACGGTGAAAACGCCGGCTAAAGCTATCAAACAAATCGTATGGTATAATTTAAACCGACCCGTCATACGGGTCGGTTTTAGTTTTTTAATAAAAATTATCGCAGCCCGAGCCTGACCCGTCCGCTATTAAAAGGTTCAACCGCCATCGGTTGCGATCCCGTCGCCCTTGACCGCAATTATTTTTTTCATATCGTCTTCGCTTATTTCGTCTGACGCATAGAAGAATGTATTGGAATTCGATAAATCGTCAGTGTCATCAATAGAGTCAAAATTCCACAAAATATTCCCGTCGATAACGGCGTAACCCGTGACATCGCCTATAAAACTCCGAATAGTCATGCTGACGAGGTTGCCGTCGATGCTGTAATTTATTCCGTTCTCTATTCTGCCGACGTAAATCTGCCAATAGAACGAATAATCGGGATTGAATTTAAAATACGTCGTTTCGTCAACCACCCATCCCGTAGGAGATTCTACGATTCTATAGTATTTACCTACTACGTTTATGGGCATCTGAGTATAGTCCGAAGGAGCTTTTATATCTACGGCGCCGAAATCGACGACCATCTCCTCGGCTATCGATTCATCGGGCTTAAGAACGATCTTTTTGAGTCCTCCCTTTTCGAAATACACGACTAAACGTACAGTACCGAATATCTCCGTTTCAAGGTTCTCGGCTACATAGGCGCCGTCTTTATAACTAAACTCGGAATATTTACCGGATACGACTTGAGCAATTTCTTCCGTAGCGATCAAGGATTCTTCAACAGTATCGTTATAAATATTTTCGTCGATGAGAATCCTTTCCCAGGAAACGGCGTCAGAGGAATTATATCTGTAATATTTGTCCCCCTCTTTGACTACATAAAAATATTCGTAATATCTTTCGGAACTGCCGCTTGATGTATCGGAAGACTGTTTATAAAATCTTTGGTTAATCTTATCCGCTTGGAAAATATTGACGAAATCGGTATCGGAATAATAAGCCGAAAGCGTGACCGTATTCATTTCGCCGTCAAAAGCCGCGTTCCATTCGCTCTCGTTGACCTCGGTGCGAACGGGATTGACCGTAACGGTGCAGCTTGCGCTTTTGCCGCCTGCCGAAGCGGTTACGGTGGCTGTCCCCGCCTTGAGCGCGGTTATAGTGCCGTTCACGAGATCTATCACTCCCCCGTCGGCAGGCTGAACGGACCAGGATACCGATCTGTCGGCGGCGTTGTCAGGAACTACAGCGGCGTTAAGCGTTACGCTGTCGCCTATTTCCATTGTGACAGCCGTTTTGTCGAGTGTGACTCTTTCTACTTTATCGGCGCACGCAGCAAGCGCGCACGCAAATACTGCCAAACACAGCGCGCACGCAATCAACACAAAAATTCTTTTTTTCATTTTACACCTCAGGCACCCTCCTGACGGATATATTCCAAAACGGATCAGGGTGCCGATTTTTTTTAATTGTAGCATAGTCCGCTTTTTTAAGCAAGCTCTGCAAAAACAAAGTCGGCGAGCTTAACGACTTTAAAAACACCGCATAACGGCGCGGAACCGTATTTATATAAAAGAGGTATATCCTGAACGCCGAAAACCCGTTCTCCAACGGGTCCCGGACAAATATGCTCTTTGATTTTTCACATATCTATATAATGAGAAGTGAATTCCAGCTCGAATTTTCTCTCGTGACAAAGGCTCGACTTATCTAACGTCTCGGCGATCTCTTCGGGCAGCACGAAATGGATATTTTTCAACGTAATATCCGCGCAGCACCCTTCGCTGTGCGACGCCACGAAAGATTTATGTCCTTTCAGCACTCTGCAATTTCCCACTTTTTCGTAAAGCGCCATGCCTACCGCGATCCTTTTGCAGGGGCATACTTTTTTACCGTAGCCGAAAGATTCAAATATCTGCCTATACCGCTCAGATACTGCGCGTCCGGTTCTACGTCCCTGTTCATTTCGCATCTGTCAAAATCTATATCGGTAGTCGTATAATCGTTTGCGTTGAGTACCACTCCCTGAAGTTTGACGTGTTGGCGTCCTCAAGTTCTTTTTCGTCCATAAAACCCTCCTAACACATTCTATTTTCGGTATACGGAAAGGTTCTAAAAACATTTCAACATAGCGTCGATGATTTACTCCGTAAAAAAACGCATAATGGCGTTTAGTGATGATACCGTTTAAAGCGCTCGGTCCTGCCGTCTGATTGTCTGTATGTTCGGGCGAACGTATGTATACGGTACCCGCGCCGCCCGAACTTAGGCGTCATCAGTTTATTACGTTATTCAGCAGTTTATGGACCTTGTTCTCGTCCTCTTTTTCCTCAGGCTCCGATTTTTCCACGACGGCGAATTTGACCCTGTGCGCGTCTGTATCCGAAACGCTGATTTTAAGATTTTCGTATTCGAAGCCGTCGCCTCTGACGGGGATCTTTTCGAGTTTTTCGGCTATCCAGCCGTTTACCGTACTGCTGTCTGATTCCGCGTCAATATCGAAAAATCTGCAAAAATCATCCATATTCACGTCGCAGTCGACCAGATACTTGCCGGGCTCCAGCTCTTTGAACTGCTCGGTTACGTCGTCGTGTTCGTCCCAGATTTCGCCTACCAGTTCTTCCAGTATATCCTCCATGGTGACAATGCCCAAAGTGCCGCCGTATTCGTCCAGTACAACGGCGATATGGGATTTATTGGACTGCAGCAGTTTTAAAAGATTGCTGATTTTTTCGGTTTTATGAATGAATATCGGAGGTGTGATGATTTTATCCAGCGGCTTGTCGGTAATACCGTCCACGGTATAGAAATCCTTTAGGTGCAACACACCCACTATGTCGTCTATATCCTCTTTGTATACGAGAAGCCTGGAAAACTTAGAGGTGGCAAAAAGTTTAGCTACTTCCTTTTTCGTCGCGGTTATCGGCAATGCCTCGAGGTCGACGCGGTGAGTCAGTATCTCCTCGGCTTTAAGGTCGGTGAACTCTATCGCGTTCCTCAACAGATTGCCTTCGTTGGTGTCTATGCTGCCGCCTTCCTGAACCTCTTCGACCAGCATCAAAAGCTCTGCCTGAGACATTTTATCGTCGTTTTTAGCTTTAAAGAACAGCGACAGGAACTTTTTCCACAGCGAAAACAGAAAATTGAGCGGAAGCAATATCCATATCAGCAGCTGGATAAGCGGCGCGGCGAACATCGAGAATTTCTCGGGAAAATCCTTTGCTATGCTTTTAGGCGAAATTTCCCCGAAAATCAACACCACCACGGTAATCACTATTGTCGAGATCGTGGCGCCTATATCGCCGTAGAAACTGACAAAAAGTACTGTGCCCAGCGAAGCCGTCGCAATGTTGACGATGTTGTTGCCGATAAGTATCGTGGAGATCAGCCTGTCGTAATCGCCCGCAAGTTTTATTACCAGCTTGGCGCGCTTGTTGCCGTCCTCCGCCATGGTCTTGACTCTGGTACGGTTAAAAGTAGAAAACGCCGTTTCGGTCGCCGAAAAGAAAGCCGAAAACAGAACGCACACCAGCATTCCCAGAATATATGAAACTACTTGTCCTTCCGATAAACTCATTTTTATTTAATTACTCCTTAGATTATACATATATTGCAACAAAAATAAACTGCGGTGAAATATCTCAACGCAATACTCTTTTCAAAATTAAATACGGATTTATCCTGTGCGGCTGATAATTACCTAAATTCAAGTAACGATCGTTTAGCGCCGGCAAACATTGTCGGTAATAATCGCTACTTCCGTCGGAATCGCTTTCCATATCGCGAAAAATCAGTCTCCTTTTCCTTAATATAATTATATTATCAAAAACCCCGCCTTTAGTCAACGTCTTTTACGGTTAAGCTGTAACGCCGATTTTTTACGTTTACTCGAAACTTTCGATAATTTTAAGCAATTCTTCGCTGCCATTGACTTTTTTGCAGGAAATATTTTCTTCATGACAGTGATTTCTGTCGAACAAAACACGGTCTTGAAACCCAATTTTTCGGCAGACATCAGGTTTTTATGTCTGTCGTCTACGAAAACACTTTCATGCGGGTCGATTTTACATTTCAGTATCGCATATTTGTAGAACGCTTCGTCGGGTTTTCTTGATTTAGCGTCACCGCTGATAACGCAAAAATCCAAAAGTCTGTCCAGATCGAATTTTTTTTAAATATCCGCTCCATTCGCTGACGTCGTTGGATAAAAATCCTATTTTATAGCCTTTCTCTTTTAAAATGTTCATTACTTCGATTATTCCAGTATCCGAGATAAAATTTTTATTCAGATATTCCGTTACGATAAGATTTAATCTGCTTTCCCCGACGCCAACCTTCAGCCAAAATTCTTCCGAAGTCATTTTCCCTGAACTCGCGTCCGAATAATACTCATTGATTTGTTCTTGCGTTATGTTTTTATTGAATTTTTGAATAAAAGGCACCAATAATTCATTAGTATCGTCCCCGACAACGAATACTACGCCCATTACGTCGAAAAAAACATTTTTAATCATTCAAACGCCATTTTACGATTAATCAGAATTTAATTATTATAACTTCACGGATACCATATTTCAAGCGACTTATGTTTTCAAAAACAACGCGGTTACATATTGCTTGCATTCAAAAGTTAGGACAAAAGAGTTTACAATGAAGTAAATGACTGAAGTCCGAATCATGAAGAAAGGGCGCCAGACACCCCCTTATGTTTACGGACCAAACCGAGGAGAAGGGTTGCAGATAGCGTTCTTTCGAGTGTGAGGACGAGGGAGTTTACAATGAAGTAAATGACTGAAACCGCAACATCAATGAAGACACCGTTTAAATATCGCTGTAATAGTTTTATCCTCTTATTTAATTTACTTGGCAGCGAGAAATTGACGTTTTTGCCCGATTGCAAGTGTAGGAGCGAAGGACTACGGTGCCGTGCCGAGCGACGCTCACGCCGCAAGCGGACGAAAACGGCTTTTCTAAGCGTATATTCGTCGCGCCTGTCCGGCAGGCAGGCGCAACGAAATAAGGGCGCAAGATGCGCCCTTATCCTCGGTTTGGTGCGGATGACAGGACTTGAACCTGCACAACCTTGCGATCACAAGATCCTGAATCTTGCGCGTCTGCCAATTCCGCCACATCCGCAATTCCTGATTATTTTAGTATAATAGCGGCTGCCCTGTCAAGGGTTTTTCAGCGAATAAATTATTTTAGGGCGCATATTTATCGCGGATACGATCACTTCGTTACTATGGACTTGACATAGGGCAAAAACTCCTTGTATCTTGCCATAAATCCGTCGAAGCCACTGCTTCCCTCTTTTGTAGGGAAAGCCGCCGAGGGAGTGAAATTAGCGGAAAATATCTTTTCGGAGAGGAAGTCGCCGAGAGAGTATGAGGAGTACCTTGCCGCATAAAGCGCGAGTAGCGCCATGCCCCATGCGCCCCCTTCTCCCGCCTCGGGATAAGCGTAAACGGGGGTCTTTAACGCGTCAGAAGCTATTTGCAGACCCGTTGCCGATTTAAAATATCCGCCGTGAGCCGTCATTATGTTACATCCGACATTTAATGTTTTCAAAAGGTCGTGTCCGATACGGAGCGAAGCGAATACGGAATAAAGCTTTGCGCGAAGCACGTTTCCGAGCTTCAGTTCCGTTTCGGCAGGTCTGAACGAAAGCGGCTTACCCTTAGCCGTACCCAGAATGCTTTCGCCGGACAACAGACCGTAATCGACGATACCTCCTACGTCGGCGTCGCTTTCTGCCGCTAAAGCAAGCAGGCGAGTATACAGTTCGTCAGTATCAGTTTTGACGCCGAAAAGGTTAAGCGATTGCCCTATAACGCCGACAAAATCGTCCAAGTCGCCCGTTCCGTTGTTGCAATGCACCATGGCAACAGGCAAACCCTCGGGCGTGGATACGACGTCTATTTCGCGGTGTATGCCTGTTAGAGGCGACTGCAGGACCGTCATCGAAAATACGCTGGTACCCGCCGAGACGTTGGCGGTACCCGCTTTTACGGCGTTGGCCGCCACCATTCCCGTTGCGGCGTCGCCTTCGGGCGCGGCAAGCGGAACTCCCTTGGTAAATTCACCGGTCGGATCGAGAAACACGGCTCCTTCCTCGGTCAGAACGCCGGCGAAAGCACCTGCCTCGGAAATGCCCGGGAAAACGTCTGCGGTTTTAAAATCGTATCCGTACGTTTCCATTAACCGATCGAAAATACAGGCTTTTTCATGGTCGTATTTAAAGCCGTCGACGGGAAAAATGCCGCTCGCTTCGCATACGCCGACAATATGTCTGCCCGTCAAACGGTAATGAACCCATCCTGCCAAAGTTGTAACCTTATACAGATATTTAAGGTGTTCCGCGCGCTTTCTTATCATTCTGTAAAAATGAACGACGCTCCACCGTTCGGGAATGTTAACGCAAAAAAGCTTTGTCAGTTCGTCGGCTTCTTCTCTCGTGAGCGTATTTCTCCAAGTCAGAAACCTGGACAACATCTTCCCGTTTTCATCCACGGCAAGGTAGCCGTGCATCATTGCGGAAACGCCCATTGCCGCAGCGGAAACGAGTTTTTCGCCGTACTTATTCTCAAAATCTTGTTTCAGCGCCGCAAAAGAGCGGCGAATACCGTCTGTTATATCGCTTTCGGTATATGTCCATTCGCCGTCCGTAAGACGGTTTTCCCATTCGGATACGCCCTTTGCCAAAACTACGCCGCCGACATCGACCGCGACCGATTTAATACGGGTCGAACCCAATTCTATGCCGATAAATACGTCGCTGTTCATTTGTCTTCTGCCTCGGTAATTTGCAGTATTTCGTCGATAGGACCCGTAAAATCTCGGCTTAGCCCCGCCCTGACGAATCTGCCGCCGCCGACAAGCGGAGTATAACGCGAACGTCGTTTAAGATTGTTGATCTGATACTTTGAAATAGTATCGATAAGCAATTCGCGGCGCGGCTTGTTTTTTAAAACCTCGTAATCTTTAAGCGTGAATGTTGCGGTTTCGCCGGTATAAACGAACGCGCGGCCGACGGACGCCTTGCTGCCCGAAGACAACACACCCCCGATCGCGTCCTTGAAAACAAGACGTATGTTAAGTCCGCGCGAAACGAATTTTTTATCGCCTTCGTACTGCAGCGCGACGGTGATCCTGCCATCCAGCTCGTCGGTTTCAATTCTGATGATACCGTATACGCCCTTCAGATAATCCAGACCGTCGCCGTCGTCCAGATACAGCTCGAAACTGCCTTTCCCGCGGTATATCCATATATCCAAAGGCTTATCCGCGCCGATCGAATTGTCGGAAACGTCGCGGTACACGGGAATGATTGCGCCCGGCAGCGCGAATACCGGAATATTCCACAGATCCCTGTATATACGGTATTTGCCTTTTTCGTAAATTCTGTCTGTAAATATATCCGTATACCTGGATTCGGGAACCCAAAGTTCGGTTTCAGCCATCAAAGTTTTCTTTGAAACGCGGCGCGTTATCGGTTTGACGACCAGCTTCTCACCGAAATAATACTGGTTCTTGGCCCTGTACGCTTCGGGCGTATCGAAAGAATAATACATCGGTTCGATAAGCGCCCTGCCGTTTTTGTAGGTCTGATAGTTCAGCGAATAAATATACGGGATAAGTTTATGCCTAAGTCTCAGATACCTTCCAGCCGATTCCCTGACCGATTCGGAATATTTCCAAGGCTCCTTGCCCATAAATTCGTCGGCGGTCGAATGCAAACGCATTATCGGGCTGAACACTCCGAACTGTACCCATCTTAGGTACAATTCGTCGTCTTTATATCCCATATGATGTCCGCCTATGTCGTGGCTCCACCAGGTATATGCGGCGTTTGTGGCGACTGCGGTAAGATACGGCTGAAAGTCAAGCGTGGCGAATGTCATGGCTGAATCGCCGCTGAATCCCAGCGGATAGCGGTGGCTTCCGATGCCGGCATAGCGCGACAGAATGAGCGGACGCTTCTTCTCTGCCTGCATATCCAGAATATGCAAATGATTCATTGCCCATAACGGATCCAGCCCGGGAACGTCGCTACGTTTCCCCTGCTGCCAGTCTATCCACCAGAATCTGACTCCGTTTTTCTCGAAAGGACGCAGCGCGATCTTGAAATAGGCTTCTATAAACTTTTTGTTCTTTAACGAAAATCCTATCGTTTTCCTCTCGGCGGGATCGATACCCATATACTCGGCAAACTCTTTGTAACAGTCTTCGTACGCCCTTATGCCCTGCGCGGGATGCAGGTTCATCGTGACGGCATAGCCCATATCGTTGAGTTTTTTCAAAAACCCGATAAAATCGGGAAACAGTTCCGTGTTAGGGCTGTAGCCCGTCCAACCCGGAGAGGACATCCTGCCCATAGCCGAGGCAATCGGAGAATCGGTAGACAGCCGCACCGCGTCGGCGCCGAAACGCTTTTTGACGTCAACCCAGTGCCAGTCCATATCTATGGTCGCGACCGTAAACGGAATATCCTCCTCTGCAAATCTATGCATGAGCGACAGATACTCGTCTGCGCTGTAAGCATGGTAACGGCTCCACCAGTTTCCGAAAGCGAATCTCGGTATCAGCGTGACTTTACCTGAAATTTTGAAGAAATCGGCAATACAGCCGCGATAGTCGGAACCGTATGCGAAATAATACCTGTCGTGAACGCACCCCTCCCGACGAACGAAATCGGAACCGGAAAGCAGCAGAGAGTCCGCGTCGTCAAGTACGGCAACTCCGCTTTCGGAAACAAGACTCTTTCCAAGACGAACTTTGCCGTTAGTCATGTCCAGCGTGCGTCTGGTTCCGGGCAGCGAACGGGTCCAATCAGGATTTACGTGTCTGCCGCCCGAAGGCGTGACGAATGCCCTGCCGTTTTTTATATCGAATTCGAATTTTGCCCTAGGCGTTTCTATAACGACACCGTTTTGTATTTCCTTTAAGGAAAAGCGCGGAGAAGCGATATTCCTGAACCAAATGCGCTGGGTAGGTAAATCGGTCGCGGTACCCGTTTCCCATCTGACCAGGGCTTCCGTAAGAACGGAAATTCTGCCGCCCCGGTAAACGTAAATAAATTCCTGCGGCGAAGCAGAATCGGTTTTTATGCCGTATCTGTCCATAAATCCTCCGTATGCCGATATTTTAACATCTATTACGGAAGATTACAATACGCAAAACTGTATCGTCAGTCGAAATACTCGAATTCCAGATCCATTATCGATACGGTGTCGCCGTCCTTGACGCCGGCCTTTTTCAATGCCGCGATAACTCCTTTATCGCGGAGAGCGCGCTGAAACCATCTGAACGAGTCGCCGTCGCTTAAAACGACGCGCCTTGCAAGCTCCTCGACGTATCCGCCGGTGACGAAGAAAACGCCGTTGTCGGCATGCACCGAAAAAGCGTCCCTGTCCTTTTCGCCGTATTCGAATTTTTCATACTTGATACGCTGTACCTTCGGCAGATCGGATAAGGTTTCGTATATCTTCTTTATGAGCAGATCCAAGCCATTTTTGGTAGCTGCAGATACAGGAATAGCCTCTTTCCCGATCTTATCGGAAAACTTTTTCACTACAGGACCGGGGTCTGAAAGCAGATCCGTCTTGTTAAGCGCTATTATTTCCGGAAGCGCTGCCAGAGCCTTGGAATAATTGGTCAGTTCTTTTCTGATAGCATAATAATCCTCGACGGGATCTCTTCCCTCGCAGGCGGAAACGTCCACGACGTGCACGATGAGTCTGACACGTTCGACGTGTCTCAAAAAGCTGTGACCAAGCCCCTGCCCTTCGGATGCTCCCTCGATGAGCCCCGGAATATCCGCCATAAGGAAGGAATCGTCAAAATATCTGACAACTCCGAGATTGGGATTTAGCGTCGTGAAATGGTAATTGGCGATTTTAGGCCGCGCGGCGCTTACGACGGACAGAAGCGTAGATTTACCTACGTTCGGAAAGCCAACGAGTCCCACGTCGGCAATAGTTTTAAGCTCCAGACGAATTTTATGCTCTTCGGTTTTTTCGCCCATTTCGGAAAAACCGGGCGCACGTCTCAACGCGGTGGCAAATTTAGCGTTGCCCCTGCCGCCCCTGCCGCCTTTAAGGACCATGATCCTTTCGCCGGGTTCGAAAACGTCGGCAAGAATGCCGCCGCTTTCCGCGTCGGTCACAACAGTGCCGCAGGGCACTTTTATTACTGTATCCTCCCCCGAGCGACCGGTGCAGTTTTTTCCGCTGCCTTTTTCGCCGTTCTCGGCGCGGAAATGCTGAGTAAACCTGAACGGCGCCAGCGAATTCATGGAAGCGTCGGCTTCGAAATATATATCGCCGCCTTTGCCGCCGTCGCCGCCGTCCGGGCCGCCGGCGGGCACGTATTTTTCACGGTGCCATGACACCGCGCCGTCGCCGCCGTTGCCGGCCTTAAGATATATCGTGGCAATATCCAAAAACATGTCATTTCTCCTTTATGTACACGCATTCGCTTTTCAACAAACATTGATCGCAAAGCGGACGGACGGCTTTACAGATATATCTGCCGTGAAAAATCATCGTATGATGAAGTCTGTTCCATTCTTCTGGTCTATAAGACTTTTTCAGGTCGTTCTCGACATCCTCGGGAGTCTTGCCCAGGCTCATCCCCAGCCTGTGGGAAACGCGGAAAACGTGAGTGTCTACGGGCATGGCGGGCTTACGGAAAGCTACGGTCAGCACAACTGAAGCCGTCTTTCTGCCCACGCCCGGAATTGTCAGCAGCTCCTCCATGGTGTCGGGCACCTCGCCGCCGAATCTTTCTTTGACGGCTGCAGCGGCCCCGATTATATTATTGGCTTTATTTCTGAAAAAACCGCACGAATGAATGAGAGGCTCCAGTTCCGCATTGCTCATTGCGGCAAAATCGTCGGGCGTCGAATACGTTTTAAACAGTTCGTCGGTGACCTCATTGACGCGTTTGTCGGTGCACTGCGCGCTCAAAATGACAGCCACCAGCAACTCGAAAGGCGTTTTGAAATTGAGTTCGCATTCCGCCGTCGGATGCATACGGCTTAACTTATCGAGTATGATTTCGGAATCCATACCCAGATTATACTATAATCGTTTGAATTCCGAAAGCGTTTTATCAATAATTGCGTTTAACTCTGCCCGAGGCTATCTCGGAGACGGCATATACCAGTCTGTCTATATCCGACGCGGTATTTTTCCAGTCGATGCTGGCTCTGACCGCACCCTGAGAGACAGTTCCCAGCCATCGGTGGATCAGCGGCGCGCAGTGTATGCCCGCACGCGTGGCTATACCGAAAACGGAGTCCAGCAAATCCGCCGTCTCCGTGGACGGGATGACTCCTATATTAAAAGAAACGACCCCGTTATTATTCGGCGTATATATCTTGACGTCGGGAATGTTTTTAAGCCCGTCCGTCAGCCTTTCGGACAACGCGTTGATGTGCCTGACTATCTCGTCTTTATGCTTCAGCGTAAAACGTATACCCTCGCTGAGTCCGCCTATCCCCGCGGTATTGAGCGTACCCGCCTCGAAGCCCTCGGGTGCTTCCGCAGGCTGGACCAGGCTAAGCGAAGACGTGCCCGTGCCGCCGTAAATCAGCGGTTCCAGCTTCAGATCCTTTGAATAGCATAAAAACCCGGTCCCCTGCGGACCGTGTAATCCTTTGTGCCCTGCGCCTGCTATCATGGTTACGTCGGTATAATCGGAATACGTATGCCCCAGCGACTGCGCACCGTCCACCAGGAAAGGGATCTCCCTCTCTTTCAGAAGCTTAGCCAGTTCGCTTACCGGCTGTACCGTTCCGGTCACGTTGGACATTTCCGACATGACTACCAGCGATACGTTTTTGCCGAGCCTTTTTTTCAGCAGCCCGCCGGTTATGACTCCGTCGGGCGCGGAAAGATAAGTGACTTTGACGCCGCTTCTTTTAAGCTTTTCCAAAGGACGCAATACGGCGTTATGTTCGTATACGGTAGTAACTATCTCTTTGCCCGGCTTCAAGCCGAATATAGCCAGATTCAAGGCCTCGGTGCAGCTTTTGGTCATGATCGTATTGCCGCCCGAAAACGTCACCGATTCTATCATTTCACGGCATTCCTCTATTGTTTTCAGCGCTTTCAGCGCGAAAGCGTGACCGCCGCGCCCTGCATTGGCGGAATTTTTCAGCTCATATTCGACGCGTTTTATTACGGAACGCGGTTTGAACCGCGACGTCGCCGACGCATCCAGATAGATACACGAATTTTTTAAAAACATAATAAATTGTATTATCCTAACCTCGGAAATATACGGAGCCGAAATGAATAATATAGCGCCCTTCCGTTCAAGAAGCGAGGCTTTGAAACTGAGCCGCGCCCTGAACGACGCACATATAGCCAATATAGTAATTAATACGCCCAGAAACCTGGGACTCAGCTGCGGTCTGAGCGTGGTTTTCAACGAAGCGCACTCCGAACGCGTGCGCTCGCTAATATCCGAAAAAGGACTGACAACTTCTTTGGGGATATACCGATGATCGCTACGCCAGAGGCGCGATAACGGAGCCTATCAAAGTTTTGTTCGTTTTTAACGCGGAACGCGAATTATAAGGGCGTTTCAGGTCTTTTATTATTCTTTCGCGCCTGAGTCTTAATCTGAGCGCGCCGTGAAGCGAGGAAATGTTCCTGTCCTCTTCCCAGTTGGGACGGGCGAATTTCTCCCAGGCGTCGTCAGCGACCAGACGTGTGGCTATATATCTGTCGCGTCTGTCCTGCAAGAGTCTGGCTTCGGAAATGACTTCCCTGAAATATCCGAAAAAGCCGCAGCGCGGCAAAACCCTTTCCGAAACCGACAGAACCTGTTCCGCCTCGGTAAAATCGCCTCTGACGGCGTTCAAAACGGCATAAATTATATTGAGGTCATAATAATACCTGGACATCGAATATACCGTTTCGGCGGCAGAAAAAGCCTCGTCGTACCTACCCAGCGAATACGCGCTTTTGATAAGCTCCACCGCCCATCTAAGGTCAGACGCCGACCCGATAAAATCGTTGAAAAAAGTGTCGAAATAGGTTTTGAACAGTGATTCGTTGCCGAAATCCAACGAGATTCTCAGCAGCACGTCCGCTGCGGCAAAGCTCCTGCTCCTTTTGTACGCCGAAACGGCAAAAGCCATGGCAAGTTCTTTGTCTCCGGCAAGAAAAGCCGCCCTCAGCGCCAGCTCCGCTATCTCGTTCCTTAATGGCGGGTCGCAGTCCTTTACAGCGTCGGCAGGAAATTCCAACGCCGCCCTGACGGCGGCTTCATAATCGTTTTTACCGATCGCATCCTGCATATAATCACGCGTTCGGGAACCTTTTATGCGGTTTTCGGCAGCCTTAAATTCATTATCGGAATAGTCCGAATCATTATCGTCGACACCGGGAGAATCTTTGAAATAGTCGGCTCCGAATTCAAAATCGGGGCGCTGCAGCCCGAATATTTCGAACAGATCGCCGGTTTCCTCGTCATCGGTCTCAAGCAGCACGGCAAGCTTCAAAACAGCCTTTTCATCGGGTTGAGAAGAGTGCCGCAGAACGTCGCCTATCAGCCCGAGCGCCTCGGCGTACGCACCCACGTTCAGATAACAGCGTGACAAAGCCTCCTTTACGAACAGATTGTCGGGATTCTGCTTTTCGGCATCAATAAGAACATCCACGGCGTCGTCGAACTGACGGCGCTCCATGCACTCCTCGGCAAAAGCCAAGGTCGTATCTGTATTTAGTTTGTCGAACCTTAAAATATCAGCCATTGGCGAAAATTGCATAGACTTCGTCGGGACCGAAGCGGTAACTGCGGCGGCAATAATCGCAGGTGATCTCGATGACGCCTTCATCGCGGATTATGCTTTCGGCTTCGCTCTTGCCTAAAGAACGTATAATGCCGCGTATCTTCCTGTTGCAGTGGCATGCGTAATTTATTTTTTCGGGAGCGAAGAATTCCGTATGCAGGTGTCCGAAATAAAATTCGCCGATTTCTTCGATACTCTTTTCCGTCATCATGGCGGAAAGAGCGGAAAAATTGCTCATTATATCCTCGAGCATAAATGTGATTTCCTCTCCGGCGTCGGGCAGCGCTTCGACGATGATGCCGCCTGCCTGCTTTACGCCTTCGGCGGTGACGTATTCGCCGAAAGCGACGGCGGAGCGTATGCCCTCGCTGCGGAAAAGATATCCCGCAAAATCGTCCGCAATACCGCCGCCCGTAATCGCAGTACGTCCGATATAAGGTTCTTTCAGACCCAAATCCTTGATGACGACTATGTCGCCGTCGGTGCCTACGGCGCCTTTTATATCGGGTTTAAAGTCGATATACGGCAGATCAGCCTGCGGATTTTCCAAAAATCCCTTTAGATCGCCGTCTTCGCCGGCGATGCAGATTTTGCCTGCGGCGCCCTTTCCGTCGATGATCAGATTGAACCTGTCCGTTTTGTTTTTCAGATTGGCGTTGATATAAGCTCCTGCAGTAAGCGCACGCGCGAAAACCGCCGCGGAAAGCGGCGACATATCGTGGGTTCTGACTGCGGCGTTGACGCCGTCCGTAACGCTAATGAGCGCAAGCCGCGCCTTTTTGTCGAAACAGACGCCTTTTATAATTCTGTCCATTATTTTTTCTTCTTTTTATACTTGACCGGACCCGAGGTCTGTTTGACTTCGGTTTTTTTCTTGTCCTTGCGCGTCTGACGGCTCATATCGGTCTTCAGATGCTCGTACAGCATCTGAGCGACGTTTTCGGAGTTATGATCGCCGTAGTTGACCATGATAAGGAAAACGTAGGTCAGTCCGAACACTATCAGCAGCATGCCGATAATAATCGTGACCAGCGGCGTGTCTATCGCAAGCAAAGCAAACGGTCCGAACGCCAGGATTATCATTATATATGTAGGTATGGCAAAAGCCAGCGAATATATGCACGCGTTCTTGATTTTTTCGGCGAGCGTCAGCGTCTTGTGATAGGAAACGACCTGTGGAACGAGGTTAAAGAATATGGGGGTCGTCGCAAGCAGAATGATACTGCCGATAAACAGAGCGAACCACTGTCCCACGTTGGCGCCGCCCGACCATACGCCGTGAACGAACTCTAAGATCAGATTGGTACCGCCGGCGAAAAACACTCCGTATGCCGAAAAAACTATAAGCATTTCGCGCCAGTACGTTTTGACGCCGCGGAAAAACTCGGTCGCTATCCTGGGTACGTCGGCGCCCGTCTTTTTATCCTTTTTCGTGACGAAGCTTTCGCCCCAAATAAGTTTGGTGGAGATATAAACGTGACCGGCAGCGCCGAAAGAAAGCACCGCTATCCCTATTCCTATGCCTAGGAACATGAGTCTGTAGACGTCCAGAAGATACAGACGCGCCTCGTTCAAAGACATACCCGACGATAGTCCGATACCCATATTGCCCATAAGGTAAGGTCTGTCGGTCACTCCGGCAAGCATGTACGCGAGATTTTCGACGCCTATTGCGGATATGACGATAATTATAGCCAGTATGGGCAACGCAAAAATCAACGTCAGCGCGTTAGCCGTCATGAAATGAGGGCTGTTGGCTTTGTAGGTGTCGAAAAATCTTTTGAAACGACCTGCGGGATAAGGCGCCTTCTTTTCTTCGTTGCGGGCTTCCTGCGCTATCGCCAGAGCGCTCAGCAATTTCAGTTTGAACTGACTGCCTTTGCTTTCCTGTTTGGGGTTGGATCTGGTTGCCATGAACTTTCCTCTGAATATTTCGTTTAGATGATTATACTATAAGCGCGCCACGTATTGCAATTATATATTCGGATTTTGGCTCAATTTATGCTTTCCGGGCACGCGGCATTGCCGGATTGTATCCGACGCGTACACTTATAAAATTTTAAATAATATAATATTATTGACTTTAGGCTGAAATATTGCTATAGTTTTCTATAAAGTAAGCATATCTATGCTCAAAGAGGTATAACAAAATGAAAAAGTACGTAATGGCAGTTGTCGGCGCGACCGGAATGGTCGGTTCCAAGTTTTTGAAGGTGTTGGAAGAGCGCAAGCTCCTCGTATCCGAATACTATCTGTTCGCTTCCAAAAAATCGGCAGGCAAAGAAATCGATTTTATGGGCAAAAAACACACCGTAATAGAGCTTAACTCCGAAAACATAAAAGGCAAAGGTATAGAAATCGCCCTGTTCTCCGCCGGCGGCTCCGTTTCCAAGGAATTTGCTCCGCAGTTTGCCGAACTGGGCGCCGTGGTCATAGACAACTCCAGCCAGTGGCGTATGTACGACGACGTTCCGCTTGTCGTGCCCGAAGTCAACGGCGAGGAAGCCCTGAACAATCACGGCATAATCGCCAACCCCAACTGCTCCACCATCCAGGCGGTGGTCGCTTTGAAGCCGCTTGACGACGCTTTCTCGATAAAGCGCGTCGTGTATTCCACCTATCAGGCGGTTTCCGGTGCGGGCGTTGCCGGCTACAACGATCTTAAAGACGGCACTACCACCAAGTTCCCCTATCCCATAAAAGGCAACGTGCTGCCGCACATCGACGTATTCCTGCCCAACGGGTACACCAAGGAAGAGGAAAAGATGATCAAGGAAACGCGCAAGATCCTCAAAAAACCCGATCTGCGTGTTACCGCAACGACCGTCAGAGTACCCGTATTCCACGGACACAGCGAATCCATCAACGTCGAATTCGAAAAGCCCTGCACCGTGGAAGGCATCAAGGAAGCTCTCGCCTCCATGCCCAACGTGGTCATAGTCGACGATCCCGCCAACCTCAAATACCCCATGCCTATCTATGCCGAGGACACTGACGAGGTCTATGTAGGCAGGATCAGACTGGACGACTCCGTTCAGTACGGCTGCAATCTTTGGGTTGTCGCCGACAATATACGTAAAGGCGCGGCAACGAACGCGGTCCAGATCGCCGAATATCTTATCGCGCGCGACGCCGTAAAATAAGGAGGCAGCTATGTCAATTTTCAAAGGAGCGGCAACGGCTTTGGTCACGCCGTTTATCGACGATAAGGTCGATTTCAAGTCTTTAGAAACGCTTGTGGACAAGCAGTTGGAGGGACATATCGACGCGTTGATCATCAACGGCACGACGGGCGAACCCACCACAATGACGCATTTCGAACGCACCGCGGTAGCGGGCGCCGTCATCGAACACGTTGCTAAACGCGTTCCCGTCATCTTGGGCGCGGGCAGCAACAACACATATACCGCCATCGAATACGCCAAAGAAAACGAACAGCTGGGCGCAGACGGCATACTGACCGTCACGCCCTATTACAACAAATGCACGCAGACCGGTCTTATCGCGCACTACAAAGCCATAGCCGACGCAGTCGATCTGCCGGTCATTATGTATAACGTACCCGGCAGAACGGGAGTGAACATCGCTCCCGAAACCTGCCTTAAGCTGTCCGGCTACCGCGGCATTCAGGCAATTAAGGAAGCCAGCGGCAATCTTCATCAGTTCATGGAGCTTTCGCGGCTGGTACGCGGAAAGCTCGATATTTATTCGGGCGACGACGGACTGGTTTATCCCCTGCTTGCTCTCGGCGCGATCGGCGTTATTTCGGTGGCTTCCAACGTATGTCCGCAGTATATGCACGATATGGTTTATAAATATTTCGAGGGCGATACGGAAACTTCGCTCAACATGCAGCACAAGGTCAATCCTCTTGTGGACGCGTTGTTTGCCGAAGTCAACCCGATACCCGTGAAATGTGCTTTGAAACTCATGGGCGTGATACCCGACGACTATATGAGACTGCCGCTGACGCGTTCCGAAAAGGTCGACCAGATGCGCAAGGCGCTAAACGATTTCGGCATCGCCACGGAGGCATAAAATGCGTATTATTCTCAGCGGCGCGGGCGGCGCCATGGGTCTGACTACTGCTTCAACCGTAAAAAATCACCCCGAGCACGTTATCGTTGCGGGAGTCGACAAATTTGCCGATCCTTCCCGTTTCGACTTTCCCGTATACGATTCTTTCGATAAAGTAACCGAAGACGCGGATTGCATAATCGACTTTTCCGTGAAAGCCGCGCTGAAAGGCATTCTCGGTTATGCCGTAAAAAAAGGCGTTCCCGCCGTGCTGTGCACCACCGGATACGATTCGGACGATTTAAAAGCCGTAAACGAAGCCGCCTCGTCAGTTCCACTGTTGATGAGCGGGAACATGTCCGTAGGCGTAAATACGCTGGTGAGCCTGGTAAAAGAAGCGGCGAAAGCGCTGACAGGCGCCGATATCGAAATAATCGAACAGCACCACCACAACAAAGCCGACGCACCTTCGGGCACCGCTAAAATGCTTCTGAACGCGGCAAAACAGGTACGTCCAGAACTGACCCCCGTTTACGGCAGAGAAGGAATGGTCGGAAAACGTAAACCCGAGGAGATCGGCGTTCACGCCGTGCGCGGCGGAACTATCGTCGGCAAGCACGAGGTGATGTTCGTCATGAACAACGAGATCGTCACCTTAAAACACGAAGCCGAAAGCAAGGCGGTGTTTTCGGAGGGCGCGCTCAGAGCCGCGTCTTTCCTGATAAACTCCCCTGCCGGGCTGTATTCCATGAGCGACGTTCTCAAATAATTTCAGTCGATAATAAAAAAGGCTTGCGGTCGCAGGCCTTTTTTAACACTCCCATTCTATCGTTACAGGTCCGGAATTTATCTGCTCTATACGCATATCCGCGCCGAACACTCCGTAAGCTACACTAACGCCGTATTCGCCTATTTTACTCCCGGCATATTCGTAAAGCGCTTTTGCGCGCTCCGGCGCTTCCGCACCGAAAAAATCGGGACGGTTGCCGCGCGAACAGTCGGCAAGCAGCGTAAACTGCGATACCAACAGAATTTCGCCCTTTATATCGATAACGGAAAGATTCAGTTTGCCGGCAGCGTCCTCGAATATACGCATATTGACGATCTTTTTAACGCTCTTTTCGACCTTGACCTCGTCGTCGCCTTTCGCAACTCCTAAATATACTACCAGTCCGGAACCGATTTCGGATATATTCTTGCCGCCGACGCTGAGAACGGCGGATTCTACTCTCTGTATTACAGCTTTCATTCTTCCTGACCGCCCTCCTGAGTGCTGTCCGAGCAGGTTATCCTGACGTCGGACGGCAAAGACTTGTTCCAGTTCGTTCCTTTGGACAACGCCTCCCACTCGCCAAGACTTATGCCTGTAACGATTTCTTTCAACGACGAACAACCCGAAAAAGCGCTGACTCCCAGCGACTGAAGCCCGTTAAAAGTCACTTTCTCGAGCATTTTCAAGCCGGAAAACGCGCCGTAGGCGACTTTTACCGACTCGGTTATCTCGATTTCGGACAGGGTTTCGGGGATCAAAGCGTAAATGTATCCGCTCGAAGAGTATGTCTGCTCCGCCCAGCCGCCTTTTTTTGAAGCCGAGTAACGGAAGATATAACCTGCAAGCGCCTCCGCACCGTCTGCCTGTCTGTATGCGCCGGTAAAAGGCAGAATGATTTTTTCAAGAACGTCCGTACCTGCAAAAGTCATTTCCGTAATTATTTCCACCGACGAAGGAACGACGACGGACGTTATGCAGTCGTTGTTCTCAAAAGTCCCTGCCAGCACCTTTACTGGGTACCCCGATATCGATTCCGGCACCGTCACGTCTAAGTCAGTTCCGACATATCCGGTAAGCGCGGCTATGCCGTTTTTCACGATATATTCGTAAACGCCGTCGGAAGTTTTCTCGGATTCCGTGTAGGTATATACGACGTCGATCCTGCCGGAATCCAACCAGCGCGAACTCCATGCGGTCAAAGGCTTAAAGTCGAGAGTTATCTTTAAATCTGCCGAAGAATAATAAAAAATGCTTTCCCCCATATTGAGCACGGAAGCGGGAATCACGGCTTCGGCAAGCGAATATGTGGCGGCAAAAGCGTTGTCTCCGACTTTTCTGACGCCCATAGGCAGATCGATTCCAATCAGATTCGTACCGTAGAACGCGCTCGAACCGATTTCGACAAGCGTCGAGGGCAATTTCACCGCAGCGAGATTTTCGCAGCCCTTGAACGCCTCGGAACTAATCGCCGTCAGACCCTCCGGCAAGTTCACTTCCTCTATATGATCGTTGCCGCAGAACGCTCCGCTTCCCAAGCTTACGACCCCGGACGGAACAGTGTATCTCGTTTCTTCTTTGGCGGCGGGATAAACCGACAAAACGGTGCCTTCGGCTGCAAACAGCACGCCGTCGACGGAACGGTATATGCCGTCCTCCGCTACGGATATGCTCTTTAAATTGACGCAGCCCGAGAACACTCCGCCGCCTATGGTCTCCAGACCGCCGTTCAAATTGACCCCGGAAAGCGCGCTGCAGTTCAGAAACGCGCCGTCGCCTACGAGTTTGAGCGAAGCCGGTGCGTTAAAAACGGTTATTCCGGTGCATCCCGAAAACGCCTGCTTGGCGATGGTTTCCACGCTGTCGGGCAGCGTCAGCTCGCCTTCGAGTTTTACGCAGCCCGCAAATGCGTTTGTCCCGATATATGTCAGCCTTTCCGACAAATCGCAGTCTGCAAGCGACACCGCGCCGTAAAAAGCGTATGCGCCGATGTATTCCACGTTTTCCAGGTTTATTCTTTGCAGTTCGGAACAATTATAAAATGCTTCGTCCTCAAGTCTGATAACTTGCGAAGGCAATACCACGCTCTCGACTGCCTGCAGATTTCTGAAAGCGCCCTTGCCTATGGACGTAACTGAGGACGGAATGACAAGCGTCGTAAGTTTTTTCATGCCGGAAAAAGCGTATGCTCCCACGGACACGACGTTGCCCTTTATTGTCAGCTCGGTGCATTCCCTGGCTTCTCTGAACGCGTTGTCGGCAATTTCGGTAATGCCCGACCCGACCGTTACCGAGACCGCCGCCCATATATTGTAAAAAGCCGATTTGCCTATGGACGTGACGCTGTCGGGCACGGTGACCGATTTAACTTTTCTGCAATTATAAAAAGCCGATTCGCCTACGGATTCCAGTCCCTCTTTTAATATCAGCGTCGTTGCCGAAGTCGCGTTTTTAAAAGCCTCCGCGCCTATGTGCTTAACGCTTAGCGGTACGGAAATACTCTTTAGCGCGTTGACCCCGTAAAAAGCTCCGTCGCCTATTTCGCTTACGTTGCTCCAGGTAACGTATTCCAGCTTCTCGCAATTCTTAAATGTGTTTTGGGCTACCTTTTCAAGCGAATAAGGCAACTGTACGTTCAATAACGATATACAGTCTTCAAACGCCGAAGCGCCGATAGACTCGATCGAATTACAGAAATTCACCTTTTTCAACGAGGTGCAGCCTTTGAAAGCCGAGGCGCCGATGGCGGTATATCCCTGCGGAACGGTCACTTCCGTCAACTCGGTCTGACCCGAGAAAAGCCCCTCTCCGACGGCATTGATCTGTCTGCCGTTCAGCGTCAAAGGCAAAGTAACGCTCCGGAGCTTTTTGCCCTCGTCCGTCAACGATACCAGCACTCCGTTTTCGGCCTTGAAAAAGTTTTCGCCCGCAAGTTCGTTCCACTTGGCGTAAAGCGTAATATCGTTTTCGACGGCAGTACCGCTCAAAAACTGGGTTTCGAAGCTGAGGTCGTAATACCAGCCTGCAAAATCGTATCCTGTTTTTGTCGGCGGAACGGGTAAAGTCAGGGCGCTGCCTTTAGTCAGCGTAATGCTATTTACATTCGATCCGCCGCGCGAATCGAAAATCACCCTGCAAGTGGTTACGGGCGAAGTGTCAGTTACGAAATGCGCGTAAACGCTGATATCTTCTATAACTTTCGTGGAAGCGTTAAACGGCTGCGTCCATACGCCGTCGTCGAAATACCATCCGTCGAAACGGTTCCCCGACATAGTAGGCGAAGCGGGCAAGCTGCCCAATGAGGAGCCGCTGGTCGTAGTTGCGGTATAATATACCTGGTTGTCAACAACGAATTTGACGCTTACTTCGTTTCCGCTGCAGCTTACAGCGACCAAAACAAGCGATATAATCAATACCGAGAATAAAATTTTTAATCCTGCGCGACGCATATCGCTCCTTTTTCCCAATCCGACTCAAACAATTATAAACTTTAATATGTATAAAAGTCAATATCATATAAAATATATCATTAAATATACACATTTCGCACACGATAAAGCGGCGCAATTTGCGCCGCTTTATCGAAGTTTCCTTACTTATCCATGCACTCGAAACTGTCGTTCGAGCAGCTGGGGCACGGGGGCATTTTGTCGCCCGAACCCAAAGAAACTTTGGTGTGGCATTTGGTGCAGCTGTAAGTGCCGCTTCCGGGTTTTTCACCCGTCTTGACTATACATCTGTTCATGGTAAGTCCCTCCTTTAAGTTATGTAATTATTGTGTCTTTCGCGGCGGATAATATTCAGCAAGCCGACATATTGTTTAACAAAATTTTCTATCCGATAAAATCGATCAGAACATTACGGTATTATACCGCGCCATCGGTAAAACAACCTTCTATCCACCCAAAAACCTGTAAGGCAGCTGCTTATCGGCTGCCGTACCGGAGTATGTCGCTTTCAATTACCGACGGGATAACTCGCGCGAATACTTCTTTGCATATTTGTGCT
>CALVZV010000007.1 GCA_944372665.1 uncultured Clostridia bacterium | reverse complement strand
ACCGAAACCCGCAAAAAGGAGAAAAACATGTTTCTGAAAGCGTTGCACAGGCGAATAAAAACCGAATCGGCAAACGATTTCGGCGTCGCGGTCAAGACCAACGTGAGGTACGGCGACTATAAAAACGCCGTATGCGACGTCTATCGCCTTGGGGAAGGGCGATTGCCCGTCATAGTGCATTTTATAGACGAGCCCGAAAAACGCGACAGAGCGGAATATGCCGCCATGGCTTCTGCCATTGCCGCAAAAGGACGCGCGTTCGTGGTGGCGGGTCTGTCGGGAGAGTCGCGCGAAAGCACGCTTAACTGCGCTAAACAGATGTCGGAGTATTTAAAGCTTGCCGGAGCGGGGGAAAAACTCGACGTCAACGCCGTCTTTTTTTCCGGTGACGGGACCGGCGCGTGGACGGCGCTGAAAGCCGCGGGCGCGGCGCTGAGAGAAGAAAAAGGCTTCCCCGTCAAGCCCGTGGGCGTAATGCTTTTTTCGGGCGTGGTGGAACCGCTGGAGCTGGCAAGACTGGATATGCGCGCGGCGAGAAGTATGCTGAAATACGGTTTCGGGATACAAAGCGGCGCTGACAGGGTTCCTGAAAGCGCGGTAAACGAAATTACATCCGATTTTCCGCCCGTGTTTTTCCTGCACTCGGATTACGATAACATTTCCTATTCGCAGACCGCCCAGCTGAGGACGGCGCTGAAAAGAGCGGCTACGGGATGTTCGGAATACAGGGCGACATACAAAATTTTAAAACGCGATTTTTATTTGGAAGCGGGCAGACGCGCGGAGGCCGATTCCGCTCTGGAAGCGGTCAAAAGATTTTCGGACAAGTGCCTGAGCGGCGCGGATTTCGCAAACGAATACACGGAGATCTGATATGAAATTTTATGAAACCTCCGAGCCGCTTGCGGCGGCAAAGCAGATGTGCGTTATGGGCGACGTGAGGATCTCGGTGCTTATGCCGGATCTTATCCGCGTGGAAAAAGCCGCCGGCGGCAAATTTACCGATTTTAGGACGCTGAGCGTATGGAACCGCAGATTCGGGGAATGCGGCTACGAGGCGGAAGAGGTCGGCAAAACGATAGTCGTCCGCACCGAAAAAGCCGTATTCCGAATAAAAAGGAGGTCGGGAAAGACTTTCGCCGTGGAAAAGGACGGTAAATATATCGATCCGATCCGTGAAAAAAGCATGCCGGGTACGGCGCGCACGCTGGACTTTACGATGGGTAACGCCAGGCTGAGCGGCAGCGTGGTTTCGAGGTCCGGAGTCGCCGTGCTTAGGGACGACTCTTTGGCGATAGATACAAACGGCGACTTTGCCGAGCGTGCGGCGACGGTGAACGACGAATACGTGTTTGCTTCGGACTCGCCTTTGCGCGCGCTGGAGCTGCTGTACGCTCTGACGGGCGCGCCGCCGCTCATTCCCCGAAAGGCGTTCGGGAACTGGTGGTCCAGATATTATCCTTATTCCTCAGACGAATTTCTGGCGCTGACGGACGGTTTTTGCGCCGCCGACGTGCCTTTTACCGTTGCCGTCATAGATATGGACTGGCATTGGACCGATCCCGGCAGACGTTTCGGATACCGTTCGTTCGAGGGCGCGTACATGCTGAAAAAAGGCTGGACGGGCTATACCTGGAACAGCGAACTTTTTCCCGATCACCGCGCTTTTCTGAAAGCGCTCCACGCGCGCGGCATGATGACGGGGCTGAATCTGCACCCGGCCGGCGGCGTCAGGAGTTTCGAGGCGCAGTATGCCGAAGCGGCGCGCCGCGCCGGCGTGAAAGACGGAAAAAGAGTGCCCTTCGATCCCGTTTCCCGAAAGGCGTGGAAAGATTATTTCGAAGTGCTGATGCACCCGTACGAGAAAGACGGCGTCGATTTCTGGTGGATAGACTGGCAGCAGGGCAGACGTTCCGGCATGCGCGGACTGGATCCGCTGTGGGCGCTTAATCACTATCATTATACGGATTCGTGTAAAAATTCCGCAAGAGGCATGATCCTGTCGCGCTATTCGGGCATCGGCTCCCACCGCTATCCCGTAGGGTTCTCTGGCGACAGCATAATATGCTGGAGATCGCTGAAATTCCAGCCGTATTTCACGGCGTCGGCGTCCAACGTGGGATACACCTGCTGGTCGCACGACATAGGCGGTCACACGCTGGGCAACCCCGCCGACGACGAGCTGTATCTGAGGTGGATACAATACGGCGTATATTCCCCGATACTCAGGCTGCACAGCTCCGACGCCGTCCGCTCCAAGGAGCCGTCGAACCACCCGTCCGTAAAGAAAGAGGCCGAGGATGCGCTCCGTTTCAGAATGCGGCTGATACCGTACCTGTACAGCGCATACTATTTCAACTACAGCGAGTCCGTTCCGCCGATACAGCCGATGTACTACCGTAACGGCGAGAGCGAAGCGTACGAATATACAAACGAATTCTATTTCGGATCCGAACTCGTCGTCGCACCCGTGACGGTCAAATGCGACAAACGTACCGGTCTTGCCAAAACCCGTGTATGGCTGCCCGAAGGCAGGTGGAAGGATATCCATACAGGGGAAACCAGAGAGGGCGGAAGCTTTGTCGCCTTGCGCGGCAAAGCGAGTATACCCGTATATCTGAAAGAGGGCGGGATACTGCCGCTTGCGGAAAAAGAGCGGCGTGACGCCGAAAACCCCGTGACGATCGAGCTTGTATTAAACCCGGGCAACGGCGTTTTCAGACTGTTCGAGGACGACGGCGTGTCCGAAAAATATACCGAAGGCGACGGCGCCGTCACCGTGATAACCGCGTCGTACGAACAGGGGAGGCTCAGCCTTACGGTAGAGGAAAGCGGCAACCGCCGTTATATTCCCGAGGGCAGAAAATTCGTTGCGACCGTGCCCGGGGAAAAGTGGCGGATAGCCGAGGTCAGGCGCGGCAGCGCCGCAAACGGCGCGTTCGCCGCGGTAAACGGCGTAGCGGAAGTTATTTTGGAGAAAGAAGATGTTGCCGGACAGACTGTCGCCGGAAAGGCTTAAAGGCGCGTTTGCGCGGTTTAAAGAAGATATCGCCCTGGGCAGAAAATGCGTCGTATTCGGCGCCGCCAGGTATGCGCGGAAGCATCTGGCGTGGTGCACGGGGCGGTTCGTCGTATATCTTACCGCGGACGCGGTGTCCGCAAGGGAAGCCGCGGCGACGCTAGCCGATTATTACGGCGGCAAGGCGGTATACGTGCCCGAAAGGCAGGATACGCTGGTAAACGCCAAGATCAATTTTTCGGATACCGCCGCCGAACGCGCCGAAGCGCTGGCGGAGATACTCAGCGGCGAAGCCGCAGCCGCAGCGGTGAGCGCAGAAGCGTTTTTGGACTGGTATCCGCATAGAAAGGTCTTCGAACAGGCGGTAAAGGTGCTGAAACCGGGAGACGAGTTCGCTCCCGAAAGGCTTGCCGACATCCTGGCGGCGGGCGGGTATTCCGCCGTGGACGAGGTCGCCAAAAAAGGGGAATTTTCGCGGCGGGGCGACGTCTTTGACGTGTGGTGCCCGACAACGGAACTGCCGGCGAGGCTGGATTTTTTCGGGGATACGATAGAGAGCATACGTTTTTTCGCTCCCGATACGATGCTTTCGGTCAGGGAGATAAAAAAGCTTACCGTATGCCCCAAAAGCGATTTCGTCCTGTCGCCCGGCGGCGCGGCGAGGGCGGCCGATGCGCTGGCCGACGAAAAACGGCGCGCCTGGCGCGAACTGGGGCAGATAATAGAGGAGCAGCTTGCCAAGCTGGCCCTCGATCCGTCCGATCCCACGCTGGGGTGGTCGCTTCCGTTCGTCGACGAAAAAGACATGCTGACGGCATATATACCCGACGGCGGGGTGCTGGTCATAGACGATCCCAGGGCGGTTTTCGATAAGATGACCTATCTTCTTTCCGCGCACGCAAACCGAGTCGGCGCCCTTAAAGATTCGGGTGCCGTCACGCCCAAACATCGAGGCAGTCTGGTCTCAAAGGAAGAAATTCTCGGCGCGATACGCAGTTTGAAGCGGGTCGCGGCGTTTCAGACGCTGGCTTCGGTCAATCCCGTGTTCGCTCCCGACAGCCTTATTTCGGTCAGGAGCGTGGCTTTGCCGCAGTATACGCTGAATTTCGAGGCGCTGTATTCGGACGTATCCGGCGCCGCCGTGAGCAAAAGACAGGTCGTGATTTATTCCGCAGACGAGGGCGCAGCCAAAACGCTTTCGGAATTTTTCCGCGAACGCGGTCTTACGGCAAAGGTGACCGCAGACGAGGACGACGGCTATCCGCTGCTGATCGTGCCGAAGCGGCTGAAACGCGGTTTTTCTTATCCCGACGCAGGGATCATGATCATAGGAACCGACGACGTGCTGAAAAAAAACGCCTCGGTCCGCAGCCGCAGCCGCGCGGGAAAACGCTTCGTCATGCCCGAGAAGGGCGATTACGTGGTGCACGTTCACCACGGCATCGGCGTTTACGACGGCATGCAGACGCTGACCACTTCGCTGGGAACAAGGGAATACTTCTGTATACTTTACAAAGGCGGCGACAAGCTGTATCTGCCCACCGACCGCCTCGACGAGGTCGAAAAATATACCGGCGGCGGCAAGCCTGCGGTGCACCGCCTGGACAGCCGCGATTTCGAAAAGGTGAAAGAGCGCGTCAAAGCGTCCGTAAAGTCCATGGCGATAGACCTCAAGAGCCTTTACGAAAAACGCATGAACGCCAAAGGACACGTCTATTCCGCCGATACGGTGTGGCAAAAAGAACTCGAGGACGCCTTTCCGTTCGTGCCCACGGACGACCAGCTTATAGCCGTTTCGGAAATAAAGCACGACATGGAATCGGGCAAGGTTATGGACCGTCTGCTGGTGGGCGACGTTGGCTTCGGCAAAACGGAGGTCGCCGTCAGGATAATATTCAAAACCATCATCGAGGGCAAACAGGCGGCGGTGCTTGCGCCTACGACGATACTGGCGAACCAGCACTTCAACACCATTTCCGAACGCTTCGGACCGTTCGGAATAAAGATAGACATATTGTCGCGTTTAGTATCCCGAAGCGAGCTTAACGAGGCGCTGAAACGCATAAAATCGGGAGAGACTTCCGTGGTCGTCGCCACGCACAGGCTGCTGGGAAAAGACGTGGTTTTCAACGATCTGGGGCTGCTGGTGCTGGACGAAGAACAGCGGTTCGGAGTGGAGCACAAGGAAAAGCTGAAGACGCTAAAGAGCAACGTGAACGTGCTCAGCATGTCCGCGACGCCGATACCCAGGACGCTGCACATGGCGCTGAGCGGCATACGCGACATATCGACTTTGGAAACGCCGCCCGCGGGCAGGCTGCCGGTGGAAACGTACGTCGTCGAACTGACCGACGCGCTGATAAAGGATGTGTGTCTGAGGGAAGTGGCGCGCGGCGGACAGGTGTACATTCTGTTCAACCGCGTGCAGGGTATAGAAAAATTCTACCGCGAAGTATGCGGGCTTCTGGGCGACAAGGCGCGGGTCATTTACGCTCACGGGCAGATGACGCCGCAGGAGCTGAATCTGAAGATACGCACCTTTTACGACAAGGAAGCGGACGTGCTGATAGCCACCGCGATAATAGAAAACGGCATAGACATTCCGGACGCCAACTCGCTTATCGTCGTTGACGCCGACAGATTCGGACTGGCGGAGCTGTATCAGCTGCGCGGCAGGGTGGGCAGGAGCCTGAATCTCGCCTACGCTTACTTTACCGTCAGGGAAGGCAAGGTCATGACCGCAAACGCCGAAAAAAGGCTGGAGGCGCTGTCTTCGCTGACGGAGCTGGGCAGCGGCTTCCGCGTGGCGATGCGGGATCTGGAGATCCGCGGCGCGGGATCGGTGCTCGGCAAGGAACAGCACGGCAATATGGAAAAAGTCGGCTACGACATGTACGTGAGGCTGCTGAAAGAGAGCGTGGAGGAGCTTTCGACCGGCAAGAGCGCCGCCGAAAGCTATTCCGAGGTCGTCATGGAAATAGAGGGCGACGCGGAGCTGGCGCGCGATTATATAAGCACGCCTTCGGCGAGGGTGGAATTTTACAAACGCGCCGCCGCCTTGGAAACGGATTGCGAAGCCGAGGAGTTTTTAAAAGAGACCGCCGACGTCTACGGCAAGCCGCCCGCTTCGGTCAGGCTGCTTGCCGAGATAGGACTTGCCAAGAATCTGGCGAAGAAACTGCGTATAAACAAGGTCGTTTCGACCTCCAAGGGGGCGGGACTGTGGTTTGCGGACTCGTCGGCGTACCGCGACGAAAGGATATTCGCGGCGCTCGACGCGTTCAAAGACGACGCCGTACTTTCGCCGAAGGCGCCGCCCGTCATCGTTTTCCGTAACGACGGGAAGGGAGGGAGCGCTTTCGGGAAAATACTCGAATTTCTGCTTAAAGCGGCGCTTTGAAGCGTTCAGTAAATTTTTATGCGTTTTTTCTTGTCTTTTCACTTTGACTATTGTATAATGCTATGTACTGTTAAAATTATACCTATCTCTAAAATATAAGGAGTAAGGCTTGTGTTAAGGAAAAGAATATTTACCGTTTCGGCTATGCTGTTGATCGCGGCGGTGCTTGCCGCTTCGGTCGCGGGCTGCACTTTCATACGCGAAAACGAATACCGCGCCGCCAACGAGGCATACGCGACCGTCAGCCATAACGGATACACTCTCGAGATCACGTATAACGAATTCATCGACTATTTCAATACAATGGGTTACTTTTACGTCAACTCCTACGGCTATTCGGTAGAGGACGCGCTAGATCTTTGCATCAGCAGCAAGATCCAGCAAAAATACCTGCTGACCGAAGCCATGGTGTATCTGTCCGATCCCGACTCGGTCGGTCAGGAGAGGGTGGCGGCGCTGTCCAACCTTCCCGTAAAGACCCCTTCGGACGCGTTGACCCCTGCCGAGTATTATGCCGCGGTCTATGCCGTCAGCAACTCGATGATCACCTCTGCGGAAGACATCGCCGAGGAATCCAGGCAGACGGAATACACACGGATAATGAACGCGGTCTCTTCCCGCGACGTGTCCGGAATAGATTTCAGCGACGAGACCAAGGATTATTTCGAGACATTCTTCCATGCGGGAGCGGGCTGTTATGTAGGACAGCAGCTTGACCTCGAGCGCGTCAAGATCGTCGTAAAATACGACGACGGCAAAGTTTCCGATCCGTTCGTCGTGCCTACGGCGCAATACACCACGGCGTTTACTTCCGAAGCGACCTCCGATTATTCCGAAAGGACCGAGGAAAAGGAATTCGTTATTTCGTTCGACGAAAGCGTTACGGGTTCCGACGGTGAGGAAACGACCGAGAAGCATACGCTGACTTACGACTACGATCTGATCTATCCCCGGGAAACCAAAGCCGAGCCGGAGGAAGAAACCGACTATACCACGGTCACCATAGGCGACTTCGATCCCGTCAGCCGCTATGCCAAGGACAGCGAGATCCCCGACGAGATCAAGCAGGCGTGCAGGACTATAAGTCCCATCGAGGAAATGGAAGCAGCCGAGAAAAAAGGCGACTCCTATATGGCGGACGCATGGAGAAGGGTGAACGAGAACCTGAATTCCGCCAACAAGATGCTCACCGACCTTTACGCTTCCCAGTTCGAGAGCGCCGTGCTCAGCGCGCTCCAGGCGGAATTGTACAATCAGGCTGACCGCGCTTTCGCGGCGACCGACGCGGCTGTTGCCGCCGAGTACAAATATCTTTACGCCACCGCCAAAGACTCTTATACCGGCGCGGCGGACGACGACAAGGCGGCGTTCATAGAGGCTGTTGGCGAGGGCACGGATTCGCTGTATTATTACCCCGCGATAGACGATATCGGCAATTACTATTACGTATATCAGATCCTGTTCTCGTTCACCGACGAACAGGCGGCGTTCCTCGAGGATGAACTGGGCGACGACGAGGAGGCGATAGAGGAATTTACCCAACTGATCTTCCGCAGTCTCAAGACGCAGCCCTCCGATCCCGGTTACGACGCCGAGAACTACGATCCCGAGGACGCCGAAGCCAAGGAGCCTTTCGGCGAGGAGGAACTCGTTTCCGACGTTATCGGAAAGCTTGAGAGCGTACTGGGCAAGATATATGCCGGTCAGGCGCTGACCGAGGCGGAGGACGGCTACGACTACGCCGCCGAACAGCTGGATACTCCCGAAAAAAGGAGCGCCGCCGCAATAGATGTGTTCCTGGATTATCTGTACCGTTACAACGACGACCCGGGGATCTTTAACAACGCCTACGGCTATCTGATGACCGCCGATCCCGAGGATTCGGGCTGGGTGGACGCGTTCAACGAGCTGGGCGACGCCGTGTTCAAGGTCGAGAACGCGGGACTCGGTTCCGGCACGGGTCTGGTAGGCAACGCCTTCGGCGCCGACGGCAAGCTGGCGTGGAAAGCTTCGAATTACGGCATCCATCTGATGATGGTCTCCGCCACTCCGTTCAAGGGAGTTACCGGAGAGCTTGTTCTGCCCGCCACCGACGCCGATATCGTCGCGTATCTGAAAGGCAGGACCAACCCCGACACCGGCGAAAGCATGTACGGCGTCATAACGGACGGACTCAAGAGCGAGAACCGCACCACGGTTTACAACGCTTTCATCTCCGGGGTGCCCACCGATCTGTTCACCAGGGACAAGAAAAACAAGCTTGTGCTCAACGATTCCGTCAAGGACTGGCTGAGTATCAACGCCAAGAAGATCAAAAACGAGATATACAAGGTTTATCTCGGCTAGATAAAAATCATATCAGGAGAAAAGGAGACTACAATAATGAACATTGCTGAATTACAGACACATCTCGATATCGTCAAATGGCACGAAAGCGAGAACAACGGAATGGATATGTGCAGACACATGCCTTACTGCGACTACTGCAAGGGCGAAGACGAATATCCTTGCGCTCTCGCGTACGAGAGAATGGAAAAAGCCAACGAGGCCAAGGTGAAAGCCGAAGCCAAAGCCAAGGCGCCCGCGAAGAAAGCGCCCGCCAAGAAGGCCGCTCCCAAAAAGGCTGAAGCCCCCAAAGCCGAAGCCAAGGCGGAAGTAAAGGCGGAAGTCAAAGCCGAGGCTCCCAAAGCCGAAGCAAAACCCGCGGCGGAAAAAGCCAAGGCGCCCGCGAAGAAAGCGCCCGCCAAAACCGCGAAAAAATAATTCAACAGTCGGATAAAGCCCGTTCGACGGGCTTTTTTCGTAGTAAAGGAGAAAATTTTGCCGGTAGCCGTAGATATGTTGTCCGTATATGTCGCCTTAGGCGTTGCGGCGGCGCTGAGTGTATCGGCGGTAATCCTCGGCGCGCTGACGGCGCCTGCCGCGGTTACGGCGGGCGTCATGCTGACGGCTGCGGCGGTATTTTGGAGCTTTACGGGGCTGACGATCTACGTTTCGCTGTTCGCTATAAGCGTGATCGTCGGCGCTATAGGCAGAAAAAAGAGAAAGGAACGCACCGAGCGCCTGCATAAGCGCGCGGGAGCGCGCACCGTCGTGCAAGTGCTTGCAAACGGGCTCCCCGCCCTTTTAATGATGGCGGTATGGTTTTTTACGGGGTACGGCGCTTTCAAGGTCGCGGCGGCGGCGGCTCTGGCGGAAGGGTTTTCCGATTCGGCAGCCGGCGACGTGGGCGTTTTGTCGAACGGCAAAACGGTGTCCGTATTGAACTTCAAGCCCTTAAAAAGAGGGCTTTCCGGCGGCATTTCGGTTGCGGGTTGCGTTGCAATGACGATAGCTTCGGCTGTCGCCGCGGCGGTGCCCGCGATATTCGGGGAATACGCAGCCGCCGGTTTCGGCATCGCCGCGGGCGCAGGGATACTGGGCTGTATGGCGGATTCCGTCATGGGCGCCACGCTCCAGGCTCTGTACCGCTGTTCCGAGTGCGGCGCTGAAACGGAGCGGCGGGAGTGCTGCGGTAAAAAAACGGAGCTTATAAGGGGATTTTCCCGTTTAGACAACGACGCCGTCAACGGCATAGCGGGCTGTATCGCCGCGCTTGCCGGCCTTGCGGCGGCGTTTATCATAAAATACTGATTCGATTAACGGAGGGCGGCAATATGTCTGTTTACGAAGAATGGTTGAAAAACGTATCCGAAGCGGAGAAAGGCGAACTTGAGGCGATAAAGGACGATCCCGTCCAGATACGCGAAAGGTTCGGCGGAGAACTCGGTTTCGGCACGGCAGGTATGCGCGGCATAATAAGGCTGGGCACTTTCGGTATGAACGTATATACCGTAAAACGCGCCACAAAAGGCGTCGCGGACTACATCCTCAGCCTTGACGGAGCCAAGGACAGGGGCGTGGTCATAGCTTACGACACCAGGCGCTTTTCCAGGGAATTCGCCGCGGCGTCCGCAGGGATACTCGCCGCCAACGGCATAAAGGTTTACCTTTTCGAGGACGTCAGACCCGTTCCCGTGTGTTCGTTCGCCGTCAGGCGTCTGAACGCGGAGGCGGGCATAATGATCACCGCCAGCCACAATCCCAAGGAATACAACGGCTATAAGGTCTACGGTCCCGACGGCGCGCAGATGTCGCCCGAAGCCACGGCAAAAGTCGTGGAATTTATCGAAAAAACGCCTTATTTCGGGCTGGAATGCGACAATATACCCATCGGGTTCAAGTCCGGCGACGAATTCGGCAGCGTAAAAGTGATTGGCGCCGAGGTCGACGAGCAGTATTTTGCGGAGATCGAGAAGATACTCCTTTCGCCCGAGATCGTGGCGGAACGCGGCGCAGACATCAAACTCGTCTACACCCCCGTGCACGGCGCGGGCTACATGCCCGTCACCACCATGTTCGCAAGGCTGGGCATACAGGCCAACGTAGTTGCCGAACAAATGGCGCCCGACCCCGATTTTTCGACGGTGAAAGTGCCCAACCCCGAAAACAAGGAAACGCTTTCGATGGGCATAGAGCTGGGTAAAAAGATCGGCGCGGACGTAGTGCTTGGCACGGATCCCGATTCCGACAGACTGGGCGTCGCGTTAAGGCTGGAGGGCGGCGAATACGTGCCGCTGACGGGCAACCAGATAGGCGTGCTTTTGCTGGACTATATCATTACCAGAAAAGCCGAGACCGGCACGCTGAAGCCCAATGCCGCCGTCGTCAAGACGATAGTCACCTCGACACTGGCCGACAGGCTGTGCAAAAAACGCGGCGTTACCGTGTTTAACGTGCTTACGGGCTTCAAATTCATAGGCGAGAAGATAAAAGAGTGGGAAGCCACAGGCGCTTACGAGTATATTTTCGGGTTCGAAGAATCCTTCGGCTCGCTGGCGGGCACTTATGCGCGAGACAAGGACGCCGTCGCGGCTGCCGTGCTGTTTGCGGAAATGATGCTGTATCTGGAATCGCGTTCGTCAAGCGTGTATAAACGCCTCAAGGAGCTTTATTCCGAATTCGGCTATTATGTCGAGAGCAACGCCTCGGTACAGTTCGGCGGACTGGACGCCATGCGCGATATGGCTGAAGTCATGAAAAAGCTGCGCTCCGCGCCCGTAAAAGAGATAGGCGGCGAAAAAGTGGTGTGCGTAAAGGACTACCTCAGCGGCAGAACTCATTTTGCCGACGGCGCGGAAGGGGTCACGGGACTGCCCGTATCCGACGTAATGTACTACGCGCTCCGCGACGAACAGTTCGCGGTGTTCCGTCCCAGCGGCACCGAGCCGAAGCTGAAAATATACGTACTCGTGTTCGACTCGAGCGAAAGCGCCGCCAAAGCCAAAGCCGATACGATCATGGCGGCGGCAAAGGAGCTTTTAAAGTGAAAGCCTTTCTGACGGTAATAGGAACGGACAAGGTGGGTATCATCGCCGCAGTCAGCACGCTGCTTGCCGACAACGGCGTAAATATCGAGGACATCAGCCAGACGATAATGCAGGGCACGTTCACCATGGTCATGGCGGTGGACCTTGCCGGGGCAAAAGCCGAATTCGGCAAGCTCAAAGCCGCCCTGGAGAAATGCGCTTCCGACCTGGGAGTGGAAATTTCGTTAAGGCACGCCGACATATTCAACGCGATGCACAAAATATAATGAAAATGCTTAACCGCAGCGAGATACTCGAAACCATCAAAATGATATCGGATCACCACCTGGACATCAGGACGGTGACGATGGGCATAAGCCTGACCGACTGCATAACCGATTCGCCCGAAAGGACCGCGACGAAGGTGTACGACAAGATCTGCTCCGGCGCCGGCAGGCTGGTGCCGGTCGCGGACGAGATAGCGGCGATGTACGGCATACCGATCGTGAACAAACGCGTTTCGGTAACCCCCGTCAGCATTGTGGGAGCCTCTTCCGGCGGTTATCTGGAAATCGCGCGCGCAATGGACCGCGCCGCCGACAGCATAGGCATAGACTTTATCGGCGGATACACGGCGCTTGTTCAGAAGGGAGCTTCCGCAAGCGAAAATGCTTTCATGGACACCGTTCCCGAGGCTCTCGCGACCACGGGAAAGGTTTGCTCTTCCCTTAACGTCGCTTCCACGCGCGCAGGTATCAACATGGACGCCGTCAGGCGTGCGGGGCGTCTTATAAAAGAGGCTGCGTATCTGACGCGCGACCGCGACGGTATCGGCGCCGCGAAGTTCGTGGCGTTCGCCAACGCCGTCGAGGACAACCCGTTCATGGCGGGCGCGTTCCACGGCGCGGGAGAAGCCGATATGGTCGTCAACGTCGGCGTTTCCGGACCCGGCGTGGTCAAGACGGCGCTGGAGAGCATACCCGACGGAGATCTTTCCGACGTCGGCGAAACGATAAAAAGGACGGCGTTCAAAATAACCAGAGTGGGACAGCTCGTCGCAAAAAAAGCCGCCGAGATGCTTGGAGCCTCTTTCGGCATAGTCGATCTTTCGCTTGCGCCCACGCCGGCGGTAGGCGATTCGGTGGCGGCTATACTTGAGGAGATAGGTCTTGAACAGGTGGGCGCGCACGGCACCACCGCCGCGCTGATGATGCTTAACGACGCCGTGAAAAAGGGCGGTATCATGGCTTCTCAGCACGTAGGCGGACTTTCGGGCGCGTTTATACCAGTTTCCGAGGACGCGGGTATGATAGCGGGGGCTTCTTCGGGAGCGCTTTCGGTGGAAAAGCTGGAGGCGATGACCGCGGTGTGCAGCGTGGGACTGGACATGATAGCCGTGCCCGGAGACACGCCCGAAGAGGTGATTTCCGCCGTCATAGCCGACGAAGCGGCTATCGGCGTGGCTAACAACAAGACTACTGCCGTCAGGCTGATACCGGTATACGGAAAGGGCGTCGGCGACGTCGCCCGTTTCGGCGGTCTGTTGGGCTTCGCGCCGATAATGAAGCTGAATGCGCTTAGTCCGCTCCGGATGATTTCGCGCGGAGGCAGGATCGCCGCACCCGTGCACGCCAACAAAAACTGACGTCCGTATCTGCCGAAAGGAAAATTTTCCTTGCCAAGGCAGCCCGGGCTATGTTATCTTTAAAATATAAAAAACAGGTCGCAGGACCGGAGGGAACGGGAATGAAATGCTTATTTAAAACAATAATATCCCTTGTCGTCATTATAGCGATAGCGGCAGTGTTGATGTATTTCTGGGGGATCCCCACTCTTATCAACGAGGAAAACGCCGCCAAGCACCTCGAAAAAGCCGATTACACCGTGGAGGTCGCAACCGACGCCGAATGCGAAACCGTGTCCGTTGTCTTGGGGTACGACCTCAAGGGTCAGGTAGAAGCCGCAAACGACGGCGATATAGTGTCGATATGGTATTTCGACGACACCGACGACGCCAAGAAGTGCAAGGAGACCCAGGAGAAGGTCATTGCCGAGTTTTACGAGGAGCTTGCCAAGGTGGCGGAGGTGTTCAACGCCGACAGGGCGGAGAGCCTGCGCAAAGAAGGCAAGGAGATAAAGACGATCCGTTTCGGCAAGACGGTGATTCAGGGCAAGATAAGGGGCATTATCGCCGCGGTGACGGGCTTCTGACAGTAATTATTACGGGCAAGGCGCACAACGCCTTGCCTTTTTTTTATGCTTCAAACGAAGAAAACGCATTCCGCCTTGCCCGCAGACGCATTATATAGTATAATATTTTGTATGAGAAAAAAGCTTGCGCTGATCTTGATACTGCTGACGGCGCTTACGCTGACGCTTGCGGCGTGCGTAAAAGACGCGCCGCCCGACGGCGGCAGCGCTCCGCCCGCCGACGACGGCAACGCGGGGGATGATTCTGCGGACGGGGAAAAAGCGCCGTACTCCGTCACCGTCGAGAACGGTACCGCCTATATCGAGGCGGGCAGTTATTTTACGGCGTATGCGGGCGACGACATGAACGGCGTGCTGTCGAACCTGGTCGCGGACGGAATATTAAGCGGCGGCGGCGTTTACGTTTACGGGCAAAAAGAATACGCTTCGGCCACCGTGCCCGAGGCCGGTGCAGGGAAAAAACTCGGCTGCGGCAGGATCACGGTCGAGGGCGAAACGCTCTTTTTTGAAAGGAAACCGCTGAAATGGCAGGTGCTTTCCGAGGACGAAACGGGCTATTATGCCGTTGCGACCGAAGTCATAGAATACTCCGTTTTCAACGAAGCAGGCTCCTTTTCCACGACAAGCGGGCTCCTCAACAACGGAAAAGAAGCTAATGACTATTACGCTTCCGCGCTTTGCGAATGGCTGAACGGCGAATTTTTCGGGGAGATTTTCTCCGAGGCGGAGGCCGGATACGTAACGTCGTTTACGCTGATGTCCGTTCAAGAGATATACGGGCTGGGGCTTGCGCTCCCGGACGACGGCGAATTTAAGGGCATGGTCCGCGCGGTCAGACCAACCGATTATATGCTTGCGCGCGGAGAACGCGTGCTGACTGCCGAATCGGGATATTTTTCGCCGTGGTGGCTCAGGGACGCGGGCGCATACAAGGCCGAAGCGCGCATCGTGGGCGCGGGCGGCGTTTTTGCCGACGAGCGACCCGTGACGGTTACCGAATCCAACGGCGTCAGGCCGCTGGCGTATTTCAGGAAGGCGGCGTAGATGCTGAAGATCGTTTTTTCGGATACGATGAACGGCGCGGCGCGCGCGGTGCTTAAAGAGCTTGCCGGGGAATCGGGACGCAGGATAGTGCTGGTTCCCGACTCGCATACGCTGGGCGTCGAGAAACTCGTGATGGAATATACCGGGCTGAACGCGACGCTGGATATAGAGGTTACGGGTATAATGCGACTGGCAAAGCGCGAGACGGGCATGAGCGTGCTGACTAAGGAGGGCGGCGTTCTGCTGATGAAGAAGGTCGTCAACGCCTGTCGGAAACAGCTTGTGCATTACGCGCGTGCGGCGCGCGCTCCCGGGTTCGCGGGCGAGATATTCGCCGCGATAACCTCCATAAGGATGAACGGCGTCACGCCGGAGAGGCTGGAGCAGGCGATCGGCGAGCTTCCCGACGGCGCCACACGCAGGAAAAACCGCGATCTGGTGACGCTTTACCGCGGATATCTGGAGGAACTCAAAAAAGCGGGCTGTGACGGCACGATGCGCGCGGAGCGTTTTGCGGCGGAGATACCCTCCAATCCGCGCCTTAAGGGCGCCAAGGTGTTTGCGTTCGGGTTCGATTCCCTGTCCGGCATACAGATAAAAATTCTGACCGAGCTTGCCGCCGCAGGCAACGTCACGGTAGGGCTTGTACGCGCTTACGGAGAGGACAACGCCGAGCTGATCCCCGATGATTTTGCCGCGCGCCTTGTCGGCGCCGCTGCGGAACTGGGCGTAAAAACGGCAAAGCCGGTACACGTTCGAGAAAAGACGGCAGAACCGTTTTATACGCTTTCCCGGACGATATTTTCGGGGTCGGGCAGAAAAGTCAGGGACGAGCGCGGCGCCGTAACTCTTTTTTACGAATCCGACATATTCGAAGAATACAACGCCGTCGCGCGGGAAATAGCGCGGCTGGTCAGACGCGAGGGGTACCGCTATAAGGATATCGCGGTCATAGACGCCGCTCCGGAGCACGCCAAGCAGCTGGACGAAGTGTTTACCAGATACCGTATCCCTCATTTTATAGATCTCAGATACCCCCTCAAGGACACGCTGCCCGCAAAATACATTTCGGCTATCGCGGACATGGCGGTTTTCAACATGCGCCGAGACAAGGTTTTCAGGGTGCTGAAAAATCCGCTGTTCGCCTGGGACGAAAGGGAGAAATTCCTTTTCGAAAACTACGTTTTGGCGACCAACAAGGATTTCGGCGCGTTCGGCGAACCGTTCACGGGCGAGGGCGCTCCGTTCGAGAAACTGCGCAGGGCGCTGACGGCGCTTGCGAAGCCGTTTGCCGAAAAGAGCGCGAAAGCCGCTAGTTACGCGCTGGCGGCGGAGGCGATGGTCTCGGGAGCGGAATACGAAGATCGTCTGGAGGCGTGCCTGGAAGGCGCGGACGAAAATTCGGCGATATCCAACAGGCGCGCCGGCATAAAGATTCTGGAGCTGTTGGACGAATACGTGCGCCTGGCAGGGGAGGAGGACGAGACCACGGAGGGCTTTAAACAAAGTTTCGAAGCCGCTGTGGGCGCGGAGGAACTCGCGCTTATCCCGCGCGCATCGGACTCTGTGTTCGTCGGCAAACCGCGTACGGGATATATATATAGAACGCGCGCGTTATTTATACTGAACGCCACCCAGGATATATTTCCGTTAAAGCACGATTTTCTTTCGATAATCTCGGCTGCGGATTCTTCGAGGCTGGAGGACGCCGGCGTCAGGCTGTATCCCACGCCTTACGACTCGATGCGCGAAGAACAGTTCGCGATACGCGATCTTTTGACAAAGACCGACACTCTCTATATCGGCTATCCGATGTCGTATTCTTCAGGGATAAACAAGCCCTCCGGCGTGATAAGCGAGATATCCGAAAGGCTGAATAAGCCCGTGATCAGGCTGTCAGACAGGTTCTCTCCCGCGGCGATAAAGGACGCAAAAAGCCTGGAGGACTTTGTCGTCACGCCGGAAAATGCGGTTTTCGGATACCTTATGTACAAAAACGTGTTGCCTAAAAGTGCGCTTGCGGCCATAGAAAAGGCGCTTGGCAAAGACGTTGCCGCGCTGGCAAAACAGCCGCAGGGCGGCGAAAAGGTCGCGGGGATGCTCAAAAAGTCGGAAAGGATGTTTACGTCGGTCAGCCGCATCGAAACCTTTTTCCGTTGCCCTTACGCGCACTATCTCAGATACGCGCTGAGGCTTAAAGAGCGCGAGGAGGGCAAGCTGCGCCCCGTGGACGTAGGGCTTATTACGCACCGCGTTGCCGAAAGGTATTTCAACAGGTTCAAAGGAAGGGTACATTCGACTCCTCGCCCGACGCTGGACGCCGCGGCGGCGGAAATAGCCGCAGAGGAGATACTTGCCGGCGCGCGCTTCGGGAGCGCGGGCGCTTCCGTGGCGACGCTTAAAAGCCTCGAAAAGTCGCTGGTGTTTTTGTTGGGTAAACTGACCGACAACGTGTTAAAAGGCAATTACGAACCCGTCGAAACGGAACTGCAGTTCGGCGCGGGCGGCGCGGCGCCGATAAAGATAGGCGCCTCTTTCGGGGACGTCGAGATGGTCGGCAAGATAGACCGCGTGGACGTAAACGACGCCAGGGTCGCCGTATTCGACTACAAAACGGGCGCGGCAGGCTGCTCCCCGGCGGAGATTTATTTCGGGAAGAAGCTGCAGCTCGCCGTCTATCTGAAAGCGGCGGCAAACGCCTTCGGACGCGAACCGTCGGGAGCGTTTTACGTGCCCTTAAAGGACGGGTACACCGCTTCGGGCAAGGATTTTTCCTACCGCGGATTCATGCTGGGCGACGTCGGCGCTATAGAGGAATTCGATTCGGACGCCGCTTCTTCGGGCGAGGGATTTCTGCCCGTCAGGCTCAAAACCGCTGCGGACGGTTCGCTTTCGGCGGCAGCTTCGGCAAGCGCGCTCAGCGCGGCGCAGATTTCTCAGACTTTAGATTACGCGCTGGCGGTCTCCGCAGGCGCGCTAGAGGATATATACCGCGGCGAAGCGGGCAGGAAGCCGCTGGAAAAGGGCTGCGACTCCTGCGTTTACGCCGAAGTGTGCGCCGGGCGCAGGGAATACGAACGCGCGTGGTCGAAAGACGCGGCGCCTTTCAGACGCGGCGCGGAGAAGGGGGAGTAGAGATATGCCCGATCTGGACTGGAAAAGAAGCGGACAGGACAAAGCCCTGGAATTTACGGGGGCGAACATGCTGGTATCCGCGTCCGCGGGTTCGGGCAAAACGACCGTCATGGTCGAAAAGATAAAAAGATACCTTGCCCGCGGCGGTTCGCTTTCCCGTCTGGTGGTCGTGACGTTCACGCGCGCTGCGGCGGAGGACATGAAGGAAAAAATAGAAACGGAGCTCAAGGATCTGCTGCGCAAAACGGGCAACCCCGTCTTCAAGGCGGAGCTCAGAGCGCTGGCGATAGCCGATATCGGCACGATCGATTCGATCTGTTCCAACATCTGCAAAAAATATTTCGAGGATACGGGCGGTTCGCCGTCGTTCAGGATGCTGGAAAAAGACGAGTCCGCAGCGCTCATGAGAGAGGCGTGCGACGAAATCCTCGAGGAAAAGCTTTCAGAGGGCGACGAAGCGTTCGAGAAGTTTTTGTCCTACTGCAGTCCGACCGAGACCGCCGAGGGTTTTTTCGGCATGGTCGAGGGAGTCTTCAGATACCTGGATACCAGGAGCGATCCGGAAGAATTTTTCGAGCGCACCCGTAAAATTGCCGAGAGCGACTTCGATCTCAACCCCGCCGTGCAATATCTGATAAACGTCTCCCGCGACAAGCTGAGCGCGTTTATGAAAGACTACGATTATTTCGCTTCGCTGGCGGCCGAGGCGCCGCCGGCGCGCGCGGGGAAGCTGATAAAGACGCTTGTGGAGATGCGCGCCGATATCGCCGCGATATTGAGCAGCAAGGACGTAAAAGGCTTTTACGAGGCGGCAGCGGCGGCTTCTGAGTACGTTAAGCCCAGGTCGCACGCGTCCTATTCCGGCGAGGCAGCGGAAGCGTTTGTCGGGGTCGCGGAGTTCATAGACGAAGGAAACAAAGCGATAAAGGAAGCCAAAAGCAGGTTCTCGGACTACGAAAGCGACAAAAAAACGGAGAAAGCCGCCATGGCGTGGGCGGAGGCGGTGACGGATTCCGTCAAAAGGGTTTCGGTCAGATATTCAGAGCTAAAAGCCGCAGAAAACGCTTTCGACTTTTCTGACGTGGAGCGGCAGGCGCTTGAGATATTGTCGCATAACGGCAGGGCGAAGGAATACAAGGCAAACAAGGACTACGTTTTCTTTGACGAGTATCAGGACGTCAATCCGCTGCAGGACGCCATTATCGGGCTGATTTCCGACGGCAACCTGTTCATGGTCGGCGACGTCAAGCAGTCGATATACCGTTTCCGTCATTCCGAACCGGAGCTGTTCCTGAAGCGCTACCGCGAATACGGCGCGGGTGCGGGCGGCAGCAACGTGCCGCTGAACATGAATTTCCGCTCCTCGCAGCCCATACTCGATTTTGCCGACCGCATCTTTTCCAAGATAATGACGCCGGCGTTCGGGGGCGTGGACTATTCGGGAAGCGCCAGGTTCAACGAAGCCGGAATCAAGACCGTCACAAGCGGATTCGAGCCCGTCAGAGCCGTGTTTTTCCCCAAGCCCGAACCCGACGTTTACGAGTTCGGCGAAGTGTATTCCGTTTCGGGAGCGCCCGCCGCGAAGCCTGTTAGGGACGTCGAGGCGGAATACGTGGCGGACGACATCATACGTTCCGTCGCCGGCGACTTTATCCCCGTAAAAGGCGGCGGGGAAAGGAAGATGCGCTATTCCGATATCGCCGTGCTGGCGCGCGACGGCGCCACCGCGAAGCGCTTTATGCGCGAATTCGCGCTGAGGGGAATACCTTTCGACGCCGACGTACCCGGACAGTTGTTCGACCGGAGCGACATCGACAAGCTGACGGCGTTTTTAAGAATAATCGACAACCCGTACCAGGATTTCGCACTGGCGGCAGCCATGCTTTCGGAGGGCGGCGGCTTTACCGAAAGCGAGCTGATGGAGCTTTCGGACTCGGGAACGGGCGAATATTTTTACGAGAGGATATATTCCGCCGTCCCGACGGGGAAGACCGGCGAAAAGCTTAAAGAATTCAACCTCGCCGTGGCGCGGTTCAGGAAACTGGCGCCGCTCACGGACGTCGTTTCGCTGATCGAAACCATAGCCGCCGAACGCGGATTCCTTACGGCGATGGCAAGCGATCCGAAAAGACTTTCGGCATACAACTCGTATCTTAAATTCATATCGGCGAGGGAATGCTCCTCGTGTATAACCTCGTTCCTGAAATGGCGCGCAGGCGAGGACGCCGTTCCCGAACCGGGCGGCACGGGCACCGGGGTCTCGGTTATGACCATGCACCGTTCCAAGGGGCTGGAATTCCCGTCGGTATATGTCGTGGGCGCGGGCAACGAGATACGTTTCAGAATGTCATACGCCGCCGTGGCGGCGGATTCGGAATTCGGGCTGGGGCTTAAAGCGTACGAGGAGGAGAGCAGAAGATCCGTCAAATCCAAAACGCGGCTTGCGATAGAAGTCAGAAACGCTTTCGAGGAAAAGCAGGAGGAGGCGCGTCTGGCGTACGTCGCGCTGACCAGAGCGCGCTACAGACTGCGCGTTACCGGAATGCTTGCGGCAAAAGAGAAAATACCGCGCGCGCCCGAAAACGCCTCGTCGCTGAAAGAGTGGATCAACATGGCTGCGGCGGAGGACGAGGTGCTTGCCGCCAAGGTCGGCATCGGGGAGGCGCCGCCCGAAAGGGAAAGCTTTGCCGGCGGCGCTCAGACAGACGCCGGGGTGGGCGATATCTCGTTTTTCTCGTATCCTCACGAAGCCGCCACTCTGGTCGCCAACAAATATACCGTGACGGCGCTGAACGCCGCCGCGGCGGATTACCGCGAGGAAAGCGACGACGGATATACTCCCGTTTTGGGTGCCTCCGACGCCGAAACGGGGAACGCATATCACAGGATAATGGAAAAGCTGGACTTTACCAGGCGCGGAGCCGACGAGATACGCGCACAGCTTAAGGAAATGGAAGCGGAGGGTATAGATACCGAGGGTGCGGACGCGGAGGCGCTTGCCGAAACGCTGAAGCTGGAGCTGTTCGCGTATGCCGCAGCCAACCGCACGCTGAGGGAACAGCCGTTCGTATACTATGCGCCCGCGCGCAAGGTGACGGGCGCCGACACCGACGAAAAGGTCCTGGTGCAGGGGGTCATCGACATGGTCGTTTTCGGCAAAGAGACGATCTTGGTCGATTACAAGGTCAGCGGCGCTTCCTTCGAGACGCTCAGGAAGCGTTATGCGGGGCAGCTGGAGCTGTACGCGGAGGCGCTTTACGAAGCCACGGGAAAGTATCCGGACAGGAAGCTGATAGTCGTCGTGAACAGGGCGCGCGTTCTGGAAATTTAAGGGAAAAGCCGCGTTCGGGATGCCGAAACGCCGCAAAAACGCGCATACGGGCGCGTTTTCTTTAGCGCGAGCGCGTAATATATTTATTTTTTAAAAAAAGTGTTGCAAAAACGTGCGGGAGCATATATAATAAATCTATAACTTTGTGATTAGGAGTCAGGGTCATGGAAATTTTCGACAAGATACAGGAATTCCTTACCGGCACCGCCGACATCTTCGGCGTCGGCGCCGAATGGAGCCCCGCGGTATTCGTCGCTTTAATCGCTTCGGTGATAGTTTTGGTCGCGTTTTTCGTCGCGTTGGGCATCCGCTCTTCCTCCAAGGGGAACAAATTCAGAAAACATCTCGAAGACACCGCCGCGTATATCGAAAAGACCGGCGAAATCGACGTGGATAACGTGGACGGCCTCAATTCGTACATTCAGGACGAAAAAATGGCGCGCTCCGTCAAAAAAGGCTGGGGTACGTTCCTCGAACAGCAGACGGGATATCCCTCCGACTATATTTCCGAGGGCGAGACCTTCGGCGACAGGAAGACCAACCCCGACTACAAGGGCGGCACGGGCTTTTTCAAGACCGTATCCGCTATCGTGCTGATACTTGCCGCGGCGCTTGCCGCGATAGGTTATATCGACGCGGTCAAAGGCAAGTCGCTCAGCGCGGGCGCGGGCTTGCTTGCGGCGTTCGAAATCGTTTTACCCGCGGTGATCGCCATAGCCGTACCGCTTTTGATTTTCGTCATCGCACGTGCGGTTCTGGCAGGCGCCTGTTCGTCGCTGTACAAAAAGGCCAAAGCGGCTTTTGCGGAGTTCTGCGACGCGCTTGACAACAACGTGATAATTTTCCGCGAACCCGAGGACGAATTCATTTCCGAGAACATCGAGGAGATCAACGCCGCGATAGACGACATCATCGCCGGCAAACTCGGAGACGCCGAGATACTCGAGATTGTCACCGCTCCCGCGATAGACGAGGACAAGGTCGTCGAGGAAGCTCCCGAGCCCGAACCCGTAGCGGAGCCCGTGCGCGAAGAAGCCGCCGCCGACGTAGCGCCCGAACCCGAGCCCGAACCCGAAGTCGATCCCAACGAGGAGAGCATCAGGATAGCGCGTCAGCAGGCGCTGCTGCAGATAGTGGTGCTGTCCGACCGCGCGACCCGCGACCCCAACGTGGGCGAACAGGATCTTATCGACCTCGCGGTATATCTCGACACCACCATGGAGAACGGCGACTTCACCCCCGAGGAGAGGGAGCTGTTCATGAGATGCTACTTCATACTTCAGGCGAGATACTTCGAAATGATCGGACGTCCCGACCTGATCCAACCGATAGACTGACAGGAAAAGACATGGACGACCCTTACAGTAGTTGTCGACAACGTAATATGCTGAGAGTCAGCTGAGACGCATTGCCGCCCGCGGGGCGGCAATCCCCACGTATTTCCCTAGGGGCGCGGCTTGGCGCCCCTTGTTTTTTCAAAGGAGGTACGATTTGATACAGGTTTTCAACACGGTAGAAAAAAATCTCGAAGAAGAATTCGTCGATTTTACCGGCGGCATTTCCCTGCGCAACAAATGGCTACACCTCGAAAACCCGACCGATAGGGAAATAGAGCTGATAGAGCGCCTGACCGGCGTAGACGAGGACATGATAAAGGCCGCGCTGGACGAAGAAGAGCGCGCGCGTATCGAGAACGACGAAGGTGACACGCTGGTGCTGTTCGACATCCCGACGATCGAGGAGGAGGAAAATTATTATTCGTACTCCACTATGCCTTTGGGAGTCATCATCACGGATATGTGCATGATCACCGTTTGTCTGAAAGAAAACTCGATAATTTCCAACTTCGTCAACAACCGCGTCAAAAAAGTGGATACCGCCAGAAGGACGAACTTCCTGTACCAGATGCTTTATCATACGCACGTCAAGTTTTTGCAGTATCTCAGGCAGATAGACCGTTCTTCGCAGCGCATCCAGACGGAACTGCACCGCTCCACGAAAAACAAGGAGCTGATACAGCTGCTGGATCTCGAAAACTCACTGGTCTACTTTTCGACGTCGCTCAGGGCGAATTCGCTGATCATAGAAAAGCTCAACAGACTGTATCCGCCCAGAAACGAAGACGACGAAGCGCTGCTGGAGGACGTAGGCATCGAAAACAGACAGGCGCTGGATATGTGTAACATCTACCGCGACATACTTTCGGGCACGATGGACGCTTACGCTTCGATAATCTCCAACAACCAGAACATCATCATGAAACTGCTGACGGTGGTGACGGTCATTATTTCGATACCGACTTTGGTGGCGTCGTTCTGGGGCATGAATACGGGGGTGCCGTTCGAGGGTAAGGAATGGGGCTTTTATGTCGTTTTGGGCGTCAGCGTCGTGGCGGCGGCGGTCGCCGGATATTTCCTGCTCCGCTCCAAAAAGGAAAAGGACAAAAAGAAAAAAAAGTGAAGCCGCGCGGCTTCGCTTTTTCGGTCGGGGCGGAGCGGCTTGACCGCGGCATAGACGCGGATATGCAAAGATTATACGCGTTTAACCGCTATTGACAAGCATAAACGTTTATAATATAATTATCGTTGAAAAAGAGCGAGGAGGCTGAAAATGGGTTTGGAAAGAAAAAGAAAAGCGCGTTTGGCGTGGAAGATCGCAGGTATTGTCCTCGCTCTGATCGTCGCCGCGCTGCTGATTATTTTCGTCGTAGGGCTGATAGGCTACGAGGTCAACATGTCCGAAGTCGAAAAGACGGAATATCTGGGCAGCGCGTACACTCCCGAAATGGTGGACGGAGTGTGGACGTTCTATGTGCCCGAACAGGAGGATTTCCGCATCCTTCAGATCACCGACGTGCATCTTGGCGGCGGCGCTTTCTCGATAAAAAAGGACGCCGACGCTTTGAACGCGGTGGAAACGCTTATCCGCCGGGCCGAGCCGGATCTGGTCATCTTCACCGGCGATATGGTCTATCCCGTGCCTCCGCAGTCGGGCTCTTTCAACAACAAACGCGAATCGGAACTGCTTACCACGCTGATGAAGAAGCTGGGCGTATATTACGGGATCTGCCTGGGCAACCACGACACAGAACCGTACAGTTTTTATAACCGCGACCAGATCTACGAATTCTATGCAGGGCAGGAATACTGCCTGGTGGACAGGGCGGAAGGCGTTGACGACGTCAACTACGTCATCAATATCCGCGACGAAGGAACGGGTCGCATCAGACATTCCCTTTATCTTATGGACACTCACGACTATGTGGGCGACCAGCTTATAAATATTTTGGGCAACTATGACGGACTGCACGAAAACCAGATAGAATGGTACCGAGGCGAGGTGGCGCGCATGAACGCGATCAACGCCGCTTTGGGCTATGAAGGTACGGTGCCGTCGTCGCTGTATATACACATTCCTCTCGGGGAATTCGAAGACGCCATAAACGAATACCGCGCCAATTTCTTCCGCGACACCGAAAACGTGAAACACCATTACGGCGAAATAGGCGAAGATCCCTGCCCCTCCGATCTCGAGGACGACATGTTTGAAACCATACTCGAACTCAACAGCACCAAATGGATTTTCTGCGGACACGATCACGTCAACAACGTCAGTCTCGAATACAAGGGCGTGCGCATGACTTACGGAATGAGCATAGACTATTTGGCGTATTTGGGTATCGCAAAGAAAGAGAAGCAGCGCGGCGCCACGGTGATAGACGTTTGTGCCGACGGCGGCATGGCGATAGAACCCATCCGTCTGAACGAAAACCTGTACAAGGAATAGGCGGCGTACGGGAAAATTCCGGGGCGGCTCCGAACGGAGCCGCTTTTTCTTTACTTTGCTTTACCGCGGTGATAAAATTTCGGTATGCTTTCGGAAACCGGACGTAAAAAAGGGATCGCCGCTAAACTGACGCTGCTCGCCACCGCCGCAATATGGGGGAGCGCGTTTATCGTGCTTAAGGACGCCATCGACGTTCTGCCCGCATTTTTCGTGCTGGCATTCCGCTTCCTTACCGGCGGCGTCGTGCTGGCGCTCGTTTTTTGCCGTTCGTTTAAAAACTTTTCGCTTAAAACCGTCCTGAAAGGCTCCGTCACGGGCGTCGCGGTGGCTGCCGCCTACGCACTGCAGACGATAGGGCTGAGGAATACCACCCCCGGCGTAAACGCCTTTCTGACGGCGGTGTACTGCGTGCTGACCCCGTTCATGGCGTGGGCGGTCACGCGCGTCAGACCGTCGGCATTCCGCTTTGCCGCGGCGGTCGTGTGCTTTGCCGGCATAGGCCTTATTTCTAACGGGAGCGCAACCGGCTTTACGTTTGCGGGCGAGGGCGTGACGCTGATTTCGGGAGTGTTCTTCGCCCTCCAGATCATTCTGATAGACCGCCTCGGCAAGGATTCCGACACCATGCAGTTTACCGTGTGGGAACTGATCTCCTGCGGCGCGGTGATGACGGCGATCTATCTGTTTACCGAGCTTGACCGCCCCTTGGTTATCGACGGCGCGGCGTGGTGGCGGCTGATATACCTGGGAGTGGTAGCTACCGGCGGCGCCCTGGCGATGATGAGCTACGGCGTCAAGTATTCGTCTCCCGTGGCGGGTTCGTTGATAATGAGCCTGGAATCGGTGTTCGGCGCCGCGTTCTCGATATTGTTCGGCCACGAAACGCCGACCGCCTTGACCGCGGCGGGATTTGTTCTAGTCTTTGTCGCAATAGCCGCCGGAGAGGGCGGACAGACAGTTTTCGACGCCATAAAAAAGCGCGTGCGCCGCATGCGAGAAGTTCGCGATACAGCTGCCGAAAACGCAATAACGGGAACCCGAAACGAAGATTTAAAGCAAAACGCAAAAGCTGCGCCGAACGCTGAGGAAAAGTCTTGAGCGCGCAGCGAACCGCTTAAAAACGGCGCTTGACCCGAAAGCGCGCGGGCGGTATAATATTATAAGCGACCAAATAACGAAACGGAGGTAAATGCATGACAAACAGAATCATTCTGAACGAACAATCCTATCACGGTTTCGGCTCCAGAGAGGTGCTCAAAGAGCTGCTGATCAAACGCGGATACAAAAAGGCGTTCGTATGCTCCGACCGAGCCACCTGCGACGCGGGCGTCACCGTCAAAGTGACCAAGGTGCTGGACGAAGCGGGCTTTCCCTACGAGATCTATACGGGCATAGTGCCCAACCCCACCATAGAAAACGTGCTTAACGGCGTGGCGGCGTTCAAGGCGTCGGGCGCCGACTGTCTGATCGCCGTGGGCGGCGGTTCCTCGATAGACACCGCCAAAGCCGTCGGAATCATCGCCGCCAATCCCGGCTTTGCCGACGTCAGAAGCCTGGAGGGCGCGGCTGACACGCCCAATCCGTCGGTACCGCTCATAGCGCTGCCCACGACGGCGGGAACGGCTGCGGAAGTCACCATAAATTATGTCATAACCGACGCCGAGAAAAAGAGAAAATTCGTCTGTGTGGATCCCCACGACATACCCGTGGTGGCGATAATAGACTCCGAGCTGATGTCCACGATGCCCAAGGGGCTGACGGCGTCCACGGGCATGGACGCGCTGACGCACGCGATAGAGGGCTATATCACCAAAGGCGCGTGGGAGATGACGGACATGTTCCATCTTAAAGCCATAGAAATCATTTCCCGCAGTCTGCGCGCCGCGGTAAACGGCGAGAAAGAGGGCAGGGAAGGCATGGCTTTGGGACAGTATATAGCCGGCATGGGCTTTTCCAACGTCGGACTGGGCATCGTCCACTCCATGGCGCACGCGCTGGGCGCGGTATACAACACTCCCCACGGCGTAGCCAACGCCATACTGCTTCCCACGGTCATGGAATACAACGCCGACGCGACCGGGGACAGATACCGTTACATAGCCAAAGCCATGGGCGTGCAGGGCACCAAGAACATGAGTGCGGACGAGTATCGCAAAGCCGCTGTGGACGCCGTAAGGCAGTTGGCTGTCGACGTAGGCATTCCTCAGACGCTGAAGGGCATAGTCAAGCCCGAGGACGTCGATTTCCTTGCCGAATCGGCAATGGCGGATGCCTGTCGTCCGGGCAACCCTAAGGATCCCACGAAAGAGGACATAGCGGCGCTTTTCGAAAAGCTGCTGTAACGGCGGAATATACCTTCAGCCGCGGCATAAGCCGCGGCTTTTTTTGTGTCCGAAGCTATTTTTGAATAAAAACGTATCGGATCCGCGGCATCTGTCAATAATCGGCGCGGAGGTAAACGTATGAATATCATCGAAAAATATCTGACTCCGAAGACCGACAAGATACTGCGTTTCGTAGTGGCGCCTCTGGTGCTGGTCGCGGTAGTGGGGCTGGTGCTGGTGGGACTGAACGGGTTTTCCGCCGACACGGAAGCCGAAGCCGCGTCGCTTAAAATGGGCTCCAGCGGCAGTACGGTCAGAGAGCTTCAGACCAGACTGAAAAACTGGGGTTACTATACCGGCTCGGTGGACGGCATTTTCGGCAGTCAGACCTATGCCGCGGTCAAGTATTTTCAGCGCGTCAACGGTTTGCAGGTGGACGGCATAGTCGGTCCCGCGACCGCGGCGGCGGTAGGGATACGGCTGAGTTCGTCCGGATCGTCCTATTCGTCGTCGGACGAATATTTGCTGGCGCGTCTGGTGTACGCCGAGGCGAGGGGAGAACCTTACGTGGGTCAGGTGGCTGTCGCCGCGGTGGTATTGAACAGGGTGCGTTCCTCGTCCTTCCCCAACACGATAGCGGGGGTGATATACCAGCCCTGGGCGTTCTCGGTAGTCAACGACGGACAGATCAACCTCAGCCCCGATCAGAACGCGATTAACGCCGCGCGCGACGCGATGAACGGCTGGGATCCCACCTACGGGTGCCTGTACTATTATAACCCCGTCACTGCGACCAACAGCTGGATAAAGCAAAAGCCGATACATCTCACGATCGGGTCGCACGTATTCTGCGCTTAAGGAGGCATTATGAAAAAAGAACGAAAAATCAGGATCGTCCATCTGTGCGCCGCGCTGCTGCTGACGGCGGCTCTGGCGGTGTCGCTGGGCTTTTTCGCGGACAGGCAGAACAGTTACGCCGCAGAAATAGGCGCGTTGTACGACGCGGCGTATTATTCGGCGGTAGACAACCTGGGCGACATCGAAAATAAACTCAAAAAAGTAGGAGTGGCGACTTCCGCGAGACTTCAGCGCGAGCTGCTGGAGGATATTTATACGTCTTCGGAAGTGACGGTAGGCTTTCTGGCGACGCTGTCGGGCAAAAACGACGAGATAGAGCCCGCGCTCAAATTCGTGAACCAACTGGGCGACTACAGCCGTTACCTTGCCGAGAAAGCCGACGCTGAAGGACTGGACGAGCGGGAAAGGGAGAAACTGGGAGAGCTCACCGATATCGTGGAAAAGCTGAACGAAGCCTTCCTGGCGGCGGGCGAGGACGTGGCGTCTGGCGGCAACATATACAACGCGCTGGGAAAGGGCATTACCGCGCTTGACGGTATCCACGACATGATAGACTCCGGCAACGTAGACTACCCCGAGCTTATTTACGACGGACCGTTCTCGGACGGGTTGAACGACCGCGAAACCAAGTTCCTCTCGGGCAAAGGCACGGTTTCTCCGGAAACGGCGGTCGAGACCGCGAAACTGCGGTTCGGTTCCGAATTCACCTATGCGGGCGAGGGCACGCTGGGTATCGATACCTATCTCGTCGTGTCGGGAGAACGCAGCGTGCAGATAACCAAGGCGGGCGGATATGTCGTGCAGTACTCGGACGCAAGCATTCCTTCGGGGAGCGCCTACAAGGATTCAGACGAGCTCACCGCGTCCGCGACCGAATTTTTAAGGCAACTGGGTTATGCCTCGATGAAAGCGGTTTGGATATCCGAACAGACGGATACGGTATATATAAACTTCGCTTATACGCAGGACGACGTGGTGTATTATCCCGACATCGTCAAGGTAAAGGTCGATCGTTACACCGCAGCGGTCACGGGCATGGAGGCGATGAATTATATCTATAACCACACCGAAAGGGAGCTGCCCGCATTCGGTCCGGACACCGGTATATCGCTGCCGGAAGGGTTCGAGAGGAAGTCGCTTGTCAAGTGTCTTATACCCACCGAGTGGAACACCGAGATAGCCGCCTACGAGGTCAGCGGCGAATACGGCGGCGACACTTATTACGTCTATTTCGACGCCGAGACCAAAAACGAGGTCAGGATCATGCGCGTAATAAAAAACGGCAACGAGGGGAATTTGATAGTATAGATTGACTTTATGCGCGCTCATCGTCTATAATAGGCATACTATGGAAAACGGAGTGACCGCGTATGCGTAAAATATTAATAGTGCTTGTCGTGGCGGCGCTTGCCGTAAGCGCGGCGTTCGCCGCGGCGTCGTGTTCGAACAAAGCCGCTGTGCCCGGCGCGGTGTGGGCGCAGGAAGAGGTCGCGGAATATCAGATAATCCGAGGCGGCGCGGTCGTCGGCGCCATGGTCATCAGGCTGGAAAGGCTGGCTCCCGGCAGCGAAGTCAAGCTCAACGCTACGGGCGAGAGCTACAAAATCAGCTCCAGCACGCACGGCACGCGGATCACCGTGACCGCAGCCGATTCCGCCGATGCCGACGCGATATGGCTGTATTCGGAAAGCATTATGGACAGATTCACGTCGGTGGCAAGCTACCGCAAAATGAATTACGGCGATACGGTCTACGAGCTTAAGGCGCATTTCAGCGGCAAATACTATTATTACTCGCTTAACGGCGGTAAAGAGGAGCGTATCCGCGTCGGCAACTCCGGGTTTATAGACAGGGAACAGCTGTTCACGATAGTGCGCTGTTATGACATCGAATCGGGATATTCCGGTTCGTACAAGGTCGGCGATCCGCTGACCGGAGAAAAGCAGACCGTATCCGTCAGCGCCGCGGGAGAAGTAGCCTTTACCAATCCCGTCGAAGTCGTCGGTTTCGGCTCCGCTCCGAAAACGCGTCAGACAACGCTCTGCACCCAGGTGACGTTCTCCAGGACGGAAACGCCCCAGGGTAAACCCATAACGGTGCTGTATTCCAAGGTCGACGGACTGGAGGTAACGGGCGATCCCGCTTCCGCCGACGCCGCCGGCGGCACGTCTTCGGTAAGACTGCCCGTACAGATAATCGAAAACGATATAACCTACAATCTCGTAAGGGTAAGCGCGAAATGATTCCCGAACGGGCACAAGGAGCCGCAAAGGCTCCTTTTTTTAATTTTGTTCCGTATTTCGTGATAAACCGGCGCTTTTCGGCGCGCGTCAGATCCGTTCGCGTGGGCTTTTGCATAGAGGACGACAAAATATAAAAATTTTTCCCGAAAACTATTTACAAATAACCGCATACTCAATATAATATAGCCACTTGAATAATGTTGCCCGCGAGGGCAAAGGAGTAAATAATGCCGAAATTCAAAAAATGTCCCAGGTGCGAGTTGAACTACATTCCGGAGGACAAGGAATATTGCCCTATATGCGAAAGGGAAATGCGCGGTATTATCGACACCGTGCCGGACGATGACGAGGATTACGAAGAAGGGCTTTGCCCGCGCTGCCGCACCAACTACGTCGCAGAGGGTCAAAAGTATTGCGAACAGTGTTTGAGCGAGATGCAGGCAAAAGAAGACAGTTTCGCGGACGAATTCGAGGACGAGGAACCCGACACCTCCTTGGACGACGAGGAAGCTCTCGACGACGCCGATCTGCTTGACGACGAGGATCTCGAGAGCCTGGGTCAGCTTGCCGAGGAAGAAGAGGAGTGGGACGAGGAAGAGGAAGAATATCCCGACTACATCGAGGACGATTTCGAATATCCCGACGTCGGCGACGAGGAGGTCGGCGAGGACGACGAAGACGACGAAGAGGACGAAGACGAACCCGATGACGAACCCGACGACGAACAATAATTCTACGTAAAACGGTAAAACGGCGCTTTCGGCGCCGTTTTTTTTGCCTCGGGCATAAGGCTTATGCCGGCGGAAACGCCAAAAAACGGAAAACCTTTACACGCGTTTAAAAATATAGTATAATAAACAGGCGGGTCGGACGGACTGCGTTTCGGGCGCCGCGCACAAAGGAAAAGGATATACGGAGATAACGGCGTAATGTATAAAATCGTGAAGAGCGTTCTCGACAGACTGTTCGCCTTTTTGGGGCTGGCGGTTCTGGCGGTCCCGTTGCTGATTGTGGGCTTATGTGTGAGGCTGTCCGGCAAAGGCCCCGCCGTTTTCAGACAGATACGCACGGGACAGAACGGCAAGGAATTTTACATCTATAAATTTCGCACGATGCTGACCACAGACGTGCCTTTCGACATCTCGAATCCGGTCATCGACGACGACAACGCCGAGCTTACCGGAATAGGCAGAGTGCTCAGGAAACTGAAAATCGACGAGTTTCCGCAGCTGATAAACGTATTGAAAGGTGAAATGAGTCTGATCGGGCCGCGTCCGTTCATGCCGGTATATTACGAGCATTACAAGGACTGGGAAAAAGAGCGGCTGAGCGTCAAACCGGGACTGAGCGGACTGGCGCAGGTGAACGGCAACGGTTATCTCAGCGCGGAGGAGCGCAGCTATTACGACATCCTTTACGCCAGAAATTTGTCGTTTTTGCTGGACGTGAAGATAATGTTCAAAACGGTAGGGGTACTGTTGTTGGGGGAAAAAAGGTTTCTGAAGCCCGTTTCCGTTCCGGAAATGGAAGCGCTGAAAAAACGTCCGTCACAAAGGGACGGAGAAACACCGTAAAAATATAAGAAGTGAACAAAATTTCTAAAGACAAAGACAATCCGACCGCAGAGCCTGTCAGGATCGCCGAGGTTTTAGGCAACGCGACGACGGGCGGCGTCATAAACTGGTTGATGAATTTCTATCGCCGGATAGACCGCGATAAGATACAATTCGATTTTTATACCTATTTCCCTTCGCCCTTCGACGACGAGATAAGGCGTTTGGGCGGAAGAGTGTTTTATTATCCGCGCGTCACCCACGTTTTCGGAGCGTTTTCGACGCTGAAAAAAGCGTTTAAAAAAGAAAGGTACGCCGCGGTTCACGTACACATGACCACGCTTTCTTTCGTGGCGCTGGCGGCCGCCGAAGCGGCGGGGGTAAAACACAGGATCTGCCACGCGCATTCGACGGCAAACAGGGCGGAAGGCTGGAAATGGTTCGTGAAAACGCTTATCCGCCCGTTGTCCAAAGTGTTTGCGACCGATCTAGCGGGCTGCAGCGAAAAAAGCATACGCTGGATGTACGGAAAAAAAGCCGCCAGCCGCGCCGTACTGATACATAACGCGATAGAAACAGACCGTTTCCGCCTTGCCGCAGAGGTCGCCGCCGCGGACGCCGACGGCGGACGTGCGTTCAAAACGATAGCGTTTATAGGCAGACTCGAAAAACAGAAAAACGTGCTGTTCCTGCCCGAAGTCTTCAAACGTCTCCGCGAAAAAAGAAAGGACGTCAGGCTGCTAATAGTCGGTTCCGGTTCCGAACGCGGGGCACTGGAACGCAGGATCGCCGAGCTGGGACTGGGCGATTCGGTGAATATACGCGGCTGGGAAAACCGCGTCGAGAAATATTACGCCGAAACGGACGTTTTGGCGTTGCCGTCGCTTTTCGAGGGGCTGCCCATAGTAGCGGTGGAGGCGCAGGCGGCGGGGATACCCTGCGTCCTCAGCGACAACGTGACGCGCGAAGCCGCGGTGACGGATCTGTGCGTTTTCGTGCCGCTGGGCGACGTCGAAAGCTGGGTGAAAGCGTTGGAAAACGCACTGGACACCGGCAGACGATACGACGCGGATCTGTTGAAAGGCGGTCCCTACGATATACGCGCCGAGGCGAAAAGACTGGAAAGCTATTACGGGGAGCTCCTCGGGGAGGCGGACGGTGAGCGGAACTGACACGGTAAAAATATTCTGCGCGGCGCACCGAACCGAGGACGCGCTGAAGACCGACCTGGTGACTCCGATACTTGCCGGAGCCGGGATCTCGGGCGCCGAGGCGGAGGGGTGTTTGGCGGATTCGTCGGGCGACAACATCTCCGAAAAGAACGCTTCGTATAACGAAATGACCGCGGCGTACTGGCTGTATAAACACTATTCCGAGATAGGGTCTCCCGACATTATCGTCTTTCAGCAATATCGCAGAATGTTCGCTTTCGGCGGAGAATACAATTATTACGAATGCGAAAAAATCGGAGAAAAGGAACTTGAATATGTAAGTCCGGATGCCGAAACAATCGAAAAACTGTTTGAGCAAGCCGATTTTTTGGCTCCGTATCCGATGCGCTGCAAAAGCGTTGCCTTGCAATACGCCGCCGCTCACGGAGCAAAGGACGCGGAAATCGCACTCGGCATAATCGCCGAAAAAACGCCGGAGTATCTGGAGACTGCCGAAAAATACTTTGCGGGCGGCAAGAGCTATCTTTTCAATATGTTCGCGTTCCGGAGGGAAGTGTTTTTAAGATATGCGGAATGGATCTTCGGCATACTGGAGGAGTTCGAGAAACGGCGTCCCGGTACGGGAAGGCTGTTTATATCCGAACGGCTGACGGGGGTGTTTTTCTCCAAGCTTATTTCGGAAGGCGCCGCGGTAAAGCATCTGCCCGTGATGTTTTTTAGGGGCGCGACGCCCGGTGTCGTCGGCGCGGCAAAGCTGCTGATCGGGGGAATAAAAGAAAAAAAGGGGCTCAAGGCGAGCCTTAAGCCGTTGCTGATCGCACTTATGCCGTCGCTGTGGCTGAAGAGGAAAAGACGTATTTTCTGTTCCGAAAAGGAGCTTTAGCCGCGCTTTTATTTCTGAGTTTTGATCCCCAGCTTTTCGCAGTCCGAGACGTAGGCTTTCGCCACCTCGTTGACGTTGCCCTGCATTTTGACGATGCCGTTTTCCAGGTAGACGGCTTTCTGGCAAAGGGTCAGGATCTGACTCATGCTGTGGGAAACCACTATAAAAGTCGTGCCGTTTGTTTTCAGCTCGTCGATTTTGGCGGCGCATTTGTTGCGGAAGGGGATATCTCCGACGCCCAGCACCTCGTCTATAAGCATGAGATCGGGGTTGACGTCCACGGCGATGGCGAAACCCAGTCGGGAGATCATGCCCGAAGAATAGTTTTTCAAAGGCACGTTCATAAAGTTTTTAAGCTCGGAAAACTCGACGATGCTGTCGTATTTTTTCAGCATTTCGCGCCGGGAAAAGCCCATCATGGCGCCGTTAAGAAAGATATTCTCCTTGCCCGAAGCGTTCATGTCGAATCCGGCGCCCAGTTTCAGCAGGGGAACGGTGTTGCCTTTTGTCAGTACCAGCCCCGAAGTGGGCGTGACGATCCCCGCCAGAATCTTTAACAGCGTCGATTTTCCGGCGCCGTTCCTGCCGATGAGGGCAAGGCTTTCGCCGCGGGCGACGGACAGATTGACGTCTTTCAGTACTTCGAGCTTTTGATAACGTATTTTGTGTTTTATGAACTTTATGGCAAATTCTTTGAGGTTGTCGATACGCTCCGTGGGCATTTTGAAGGTCATGCAGACGTCGCGCGCCTCGATAAGCATGTCGGGGTCTTCGTTAAAGTTTTTGACGATTTCGGTATATGCGGCGTTTTTCATCGGGCGGCTCCTTTAAATGTGCAGGATGAATTTGTTGCGCGACAGCCTGAACGCCAGCCAGCCGACTGCGAAGACCGCCAGCCCGACGCCGTATATTATCGCGTGTTCCCGCACCCCGGGAATCGTGCCCAGCGTAACGGAGCGGAAATAATCCAGGTAGTGCAGCATCGGATTGAACTGCATCAGCCGCGACGCCGTGTCGCTGAGATTCAGCGAGGAAAGAGAATAGAATATCGGCGTTAAATACATCCACAGCCTGACCAGGACCGAATAGAAATGTTTGATGTCGCGGAAGCGCACGAAAACGGTGCACAGCAGATATGAAACGCCCGTCGTGAAAAGCAGTATTGCCGGCAGCCACGGCACCAGTATCATCAGCATGGACCAGTGGAACGTGACGCCGTTGGGGATCCTTATCAGCATAACGGCGACCAGCGCTATCAGCGAGAACAGGAAATTCACTGAGGCGGAGAATATCTGCGACAGCGGAAACACCGAAAAAGGCACTTTCGTCTTATACAGCAGATCGTAATTGCTTACGATACTCGTCATGGCGTTGGTGCTGGCCGCGGAAAACAGCGTAAAAACGATATTGCCCGACAGAACATAGACGGGATAATCCATTTCTATGCCTTTTCTGCCGAATATGTTAGAGAAAACGAACGCCATCACCAACATGTTCAGCAAAGGGTTCAGCACCGTCCACAGAATGCCCAGCACGGAGCGTCGGTATTGGTTTTTTACGTTTTTGACCACAAGCGAAGAAAGGGTGATAAATCCTTTTCTCCATTTATCCCAGGCTTTATTGAAGGCGTCGTTTGCCCGATTGCTTTTTCTTAAGGAGTCCATTTATAATATAGTATCACTAATCCGGCGCTAAGTCAAACGGCGCGCTTTCCTGCGCGCCGTTTGCGGATCAACAGTTGCGTGACCCCGCCAACAAAGCGCCGATATATTCCTTTAAAGAGTCGTCTCTCATCGCAAAGTCGAAATTGGCTTTCAAAAAGCCTTCCCGACAGCCCATATCGTATCTTATGCCCTCGAAAGTATACGAATAAACCGGTTTTTCCTTTGACATCATATCGATTGCCGAAGAAAGGAAATATTCGCCGTTGATAGTGGGCTTGATCTTGCGGATATATCCGAAAATATCCTTGGTAAGCACGAAACGTCCCAGGCTCGTCAGTGTCGAAACCAAGTCCTCGATGGCGGGCTTTTCCTGATACCCTCCGATTTTGGTCAGGCGCCCGCGCGTTTCCAAAGGCAGCATCACGCCGTATTTTATGGCTTGTTCCGGCGGGATCTGCTGAACTCCCACGATCGGGGCATCGGTTTCGTAACAGGCGTCCATAAGTTGGCGCGTAACGGGCTTCTCGGGATTAAATATTACGTCGTCCGGGAAAAGCAGAGCAAAAGGTTCCCCGGCGGTGAATTCTTCGCATAACGCCACCGCATATGCGGTTCCGCGCATTTCGGGTTGACGGACATAGGAGATCCTGACCTTGCCGTCGTATGCGTTTATTTTTTTCAAGTAAGAGCTTTTGCCCGAGTTTTTAAGAGAGTTTTCGATTTCGGGCGCGCGGTCGAAATAGTCCGCTATCATCGATTTGCCGCGCGATACGACGATGCATATGTCCGTAATTCCGCTTTCGACGCATTCTTCGACCACGTAATCTATAGCCGGTCTGTCGAGTATGGGGAGCATTTCTTTGGCGACGGCTTTGGTGATCGGAAGGTGCCTGGTTCCGAATCCTGCGGCAGGAATTACCGCTTTGGTGATTTTTAACATCTCTGTCCTCGCAACCTCATTTTTCTTTATTATATAATGATACGCACGTTTAATGCAAGAGGCAATTATACCGGCAAATTTGCATTGACAATTTATATCGCGATGATATAATAGAAATGCCGGGAAATACTTTTATAAAAGGATATAGATGTTGAAGGGATCGGAAGCACACGATAAAACTTACGATTATCTGGTTGTCGGCGCGGGGCTTTTCGGAGCGACGTTTGCCCGGTGCGCCGCCGAAAAAGGCAAAAGCGTTATGGTTATCGACAGACGCGGCCACGTCGGCGGCAACGTGTACACCGAAAACGTCGAAGGGATCAACGTGCACGTTTACGGCGCGCATATTTTCCATACCTCCGACGAAAGAGTGTGGAAATACGTCAACCGTTTCGCCGCGTTCAACGATTACGTGAACAGGGTGGTCGCGGATTACGGCGGCGAGCGCTACAGCATGCCGTTCAATATGTATACGTTCGAAAAGCTTTGGGGCGTCAATACCCCGGAGGCGGCAAAAGCCGTCATCGACGCCCAGATAAAAGAAGCGGGCATTGCCGAGATATCCAACCTCGAGGAGCAGGCGATAAGCATGGTAGGTACCGACGTGTACAGGATTCTCGTAAAAGGCTATACCGAAAAACAATGGGGAAAGCCCGCCTCGGAACTGCCGCCGTCCATAATCAAAAGACTGCCGCTGAGATTCAGCTACGACGACAACTATTTTAACGACAAGTATCAGGGCATACCGATAGGCGGATATACCGCCATGGTGACGAGGATGCTGGAGGGCATACCCGTAGAAACGGGCAGTGAATACCGCGACTTCATAGCCGACGCGGACGCCGTTTTCAAAAAAACGGTTTACACGGGGATGATAGACGAATTTTTCGATTTCAAACTGGGAAGGCTCGGTTACCGCAGCCTGCGTTTCGAAACGGAGACCCTCGACAGGGAGGATTTTCAGGGCAACGCCGTGGTCAACTATACCTCGTTCGACGTGCCGTATACGCGCATCATAGAGCATAAGTATTTCGAAAAAACGGTTTCTCCCAAAACGGTGATAAGCCGCGAGTACCCGGACGGCTACGCTCCCGGAAAGGAGGCGTATTATACCGTGAACGACGAAGCCAACGACGCACTATACGCCCGTTACAGAAAGCTTGCCCGAGAGGAGCGCCCCGACGTCATTTTCGGCGGCAGGCTGGGCGAATACAAATACTACGACATGGACAAGGTCATAGCCTCGGCGCTGAAACTCGCAAACGAGGAGCTTTGATTTCAGACTTATCGGCGCCCGGTTTTCGGGCGCTTTTACCAAAACAACGAATGTTTCGCGGTAAATTTCTCGCCTGCGACAAAACTTCGCAAAAGAATTTATATAAATTGCTTGACAAATTTTAGTTTGCGATATATCCTTTAGGCATAAACAAAGGGAGGCTCGGTATATGAAAAAGAACATGTACAGTCTGATGCTTGCCGAGGACGTAATACGCGCTATCGACGAAATGGCGGCAAAGCAGGGCACCAACAGGTCGAATCTGATCAACCAGATACTTGCCGAACACGTGTCGCTGGTGACGCCCGAAAAGCACGTCGGGCGCATTTTCGATCTGATATCTTCGCTGATGGACGGGCGCGGGAACTATATGACCTATTCCGAACCCAACAATCTGACCATGTCGATCAAGAGCGTATTGAAGTACCATTACCGGCCTACGATACGCTACGAAGTCGAAATGGCAAGGTCCGCCGAGGCGGCGACGGGGATACTGAAGGTCAATTTCCGTACGACGTCGTCGGAACTGATGATGGAGCTGACGCGCTTTTTCAAGCTGTGGATAGGCATGGAAAGCGTCTATCTCAAGCCGTTTTTCGGTTACGAGCCGGAATACGGGATCGAGCCGGGGCGTTTCCGCCGCGCATTCCGCATATACGGAGAGAGTCCTGTTTCGGACGAACAGCTCAGCGACGCCATAGCGTGTTATATTGCCACGTTCGACGAGATGTTAAAAAAATATCTTACGGGAGAATACGCGTCCTCGGGAGAAATGGAAAACGAGTATCTCAGATACCTGAACAGCGGAGTCAGACTGATATAAATAGGTTTAGGAGGTGAAACATGAACGCTCAGAAATTTACCAAAAAGGCGCTTGAGGCTTTGAACTCGGCGCAAAGCATAGCAATAGAGAACAAAAACATGCAGATAATGCCGGAACATCTGCTATACGCGTTGTGCGATCAGGACGGCGGACTTATTCCGGGGCTGCTGAAAAAAGCGGGCGTCGATACCGACAAACTGATAGCCATGCTGGACGGCGAAATTTCCAAGATACCCGCCGTCAGCGGTTCGGGGCGCGAACCCGACAAGATCTACGTTTCGCCGCTGACCGACAAGATCCTTACGGCGGCGGAAAGGCTTGCTGCGTCGGAAAAGGACGAATACGTGTCGGTCGAACACATTATGCTGGCGATATTCGACAACGCCACCGACGGCATAAAGACGATTTTCCGGGCGCTGGGCATAACAAAACAGGCGTTTTCGGCTGAGCTTAAAAAGATCAAGACCGACCGTGTCACCAGCGACGAACCCGAAAACGCGTACGATGCGCTGTCAAAATACGGGTTCGACCTCGTCCAGCGCGCGAAAGAGCAGAAACTCGATCCCGTCATAGGCAGGGATTCCGAAATAAGGAACGTCATAAGGATACTTTCCAGAAAGACCAAGAACAACCCCGTACTGATAGGCGAGCCCGGCGTCGGCAAGACTGCGGTGGCGGAAGGGCTGGCGCAGAGGATAGTGAGCGGCGACGTGCCCGAAGGGCTCAAGGACAAGACCATATTCGCGCTTGACATGGGCGCGCTGATAGCCGGAGCCAAATTCCGCGGCGAATTCGAGGAAAGGCTGAAAGCCGTACTGAACGAGATACGTAAAAGCGAAGGCAGGACGCTGTTGTTCATCGACGAGCTGCATACCATAGTCGGCGCGGGAAAAAGCGACGGCGCCATGGACGCGGGCAACCTGTTAAAACCGATGCTTGCCAGGGGCGAGCTGCATTGTATAGGCGCGACCACGCTGGACGAATACAGGAAGTATATCGAAAAGGACGCCGCGCTGGAACGCCGTTTCCAGCCCGTGACCGTGGACGAGCCCTCGGTAGAGGACACGATATCCATTCTGCGCGGACTAAAGGAAAGGTACGAGGTTTACCACGGCGTACAGATCCATGACTCCGCGCTGATAGCCGCCGCGACGCTGTCGCACAGATACATTTCCGACAGATTCCTGCCCGACAAGGCGATAGACCTGGTGGACGAGGCTTCCGCGACGATACGTACGGAGATCGATTCGATGCCGCAGGAGATGGACGATATCGCCAGAAGGATAATGCAGCTGGAGATAGAGGAAATGGCGCTGAACAAAGAGACGGACACCCTGTCTAAGGAGCGGCTGAGCGACATACTTAAGGAGCTTGCCGAAAACAAGGACAGGTTTAACGAGATGAAGCTGCAGTGGGAGCGCGAGAAGGGAAGCATTCACATGGTTTCCGACCTTAAAGCCGAGATCGAGAAGAAAAACGCCGAAATCGAGGAAGCTCAGCGTGTGGGCGACTATGCACGGGCGGCAGAGCTGAAGTACAGCAAACTGCCCGAACTGCAGAAAAAGCTGGACGAAGCCGTCAAAAACGGCGGCGGCAAGCATACGCTTCTGCGCGATACCGTGACCGAGGAAGAGATAGCCAGAGTCGTTTCGCGCTGGACGGGAATACCGCTGACCAAACTGATGGAAGGCGAACGCGAAAAAATACTTCACCTTGACGAGATACTGCATAAACGCGTGATAGGGCAGGACGAGGCGGTCACGAAAGTCACCGAAGCGATAATCCGTTCGCGCGCGGGCATAGCCGATCCCGCAAGGCCGATAGGTTCGTTCATGTTCCTCGGACCTACGGGCGTGGGCAAGACAGAGCTTGCCAAGGCGCTGGCGGAAAGCCTGTTCGACGACGAGCACAACCTCATTCGCATAGACATGACGGAGTATATGGAAAAGTTCTCCGTTTCCAGATTGATAGGCGCGCCTCCGGGATACGTTGGCTACGACGAGGGCGGACAGCTGACCGAAGCGGTGCGCAGAAAGCCTTATTCCGTAGTGCTTTTCGACGAGATCGAAAAGGCGCATCCGGACGTATTCAACATACTGCTCCAGGTGCTTGACGACGGCAGGATAACCGATTCGCAGGGCAGGACCGTGGATTTCAAGAACACCATAATCATCCTGACCTCGAACCTGGGGTCGCAGTATCTGCTGGACGGTATCGACGACAAAGGCAACATATCCGGCTTTGCAAAGGAGCAGGTGGCGGCGCTGCTGAAAGAAAGCTTCCGTCCCGAATTCCTGAACAGGCTGGACGAGATAGTCTATTACAAGCCGCTGACCAAAGAAGACGTCGGCAGGATCGCCGATCTGCTGCTCAAGGATCTGGCAAAACGAATGGAAGACAGACAACTCGAACTGGTCGTTACACCGGCGGCGAAAAAACTCATCGTCGAGAACGGCTACGATCCCGTATACGGCGCCAGACCGCTGAAGCGGTATCTGCAAAGCAAGGTCGAGACGCTAATAGCGCGCACCATGATAGCCAGCGATCTTTCGCAGGGCGACGTGATAGAAGTGGGCGAGCGAAACGGCGCGTTCGCCGTGGAGGTCGTTAAAAAATAATACGGCACGGCGATACCCTCTTGACTGTACGCGAAAAAGCATGTACCATTGTCTTATACCGGCGGGGTCGGATGAGGTGCTAGACGCTGAGAACGCATATATCGGCTTTAAGGCACCCGAAACGAGGAAAAAGATGGACAAATTCGGTGAAATCAAAAATAGGTTCGGTTTCGGCTGTATGCGTTTGCCCGCCAGGGCGGGGTTTATAGACCTAAAACAATTCACCCGTATGACGGACGAATTTATTGCGGCGGGATTCAACTATTTCGACACCGCGAGGGGATATATGCTGGGAAGGAGCGAAGGCTGCGTCAGAAAGGCGCTGACTTCGCGCTATCCCAGGGAAGCGTACGTACTGACGGACAAACTGTCATCGCACTGCTTCAAAAAGGAAGCCGATATCCCCCGGACGCTGGAGGCGCAGCTGAAAGAGTGCGGGGTCGAGTATTTCGATTTTTATCTTATGCACGCCCAGAACGGTAAGCTGTATAAAAAGTACACCGAGCTGAAGGCGTACGAATGGGCGGCGCGGTTCAAGCGTGAGGGCAGGGTAAAGCACGTCGGGCTGTCGTTCCACGACAAAGCCGAGGTGCTGGACAGGATACTGTGCGAGCATCCCGAAATAGAAGCGGTGCAGATCCAGTTCAATTATCTGGATTATTTCGATCCCGAGATAGAAAGCCGCAAGTGTTACGACTGTGACATATTTTTATGGACACTGAAACCAGTTAACGTTAAAATTAATATTTAAAGTTTAATTATACTGTTTTGG
>CALVZV010000006.1 GCA_944372665.1 uncultured Clostridia bacterium | reverse complement strand
CGCGTTCTTTTACAAGGCGCGGGAAGTTTACCGAGTTGACGACGTTGCCGTTCTCGAGATAATCTTTCAGCTGTGCCGCTGCCATGACCGCGCAGTTATCTTCGGCTTCCTCGGTGCTGGCGCCGAGATGGGGGATAACGAGTATGCCTTCGCTGGCGACATTCTCCTCGGTGGGGAAGTCCACGACGTATTTTCTGATTTTTCCGGAGGCTATGGCTTCCTTCACGTCGGACACGTTGACGAGTTCGCCGCGCGCCATATTGAGTATCACCACGCCGTCGCGCATCTTGGCTACGGAATCGGCGTTGATCATCTGACGGGTGGCGTCGGTGAGCGGAACGTGCAACGTTATATAATCTGCCAAGGGATAAATTTCCTCGGGGGAAGAAACTATCCCGGTTCCTTCGGGCAATTCTTTTGCCGCCTGTTCGGACAGGAAGGGATCGTAACCTATGATCTTCATTCCGAGAGCTGCAGCTGCTACGGCGACTTTTCTGCCAATGGCGCCCAGACCCACGATGCCCAGCGTTTTGCCGGCTATTTCGGTGCCGCCGAACTGTTTTTTGCCTTTTTCGACCTGCTTTGCAACGTCCTCTTTCAAAGTGTTTGCCCAAGCGTTGCCGCCCACGATGTCGCGCGCCGCCAGCAGCATGCCGCAAATCACCAGTTCTTTTACCGCGTTGGAATTGGCGCCCGGGGTGTTGAATACGCATATACCTTTTTCGGTCATCTTGGGAATGGGTATATTGTTGACGCCCGCTCCCGCTCTCGCCACTGCGAGCAGGTTGTCGTTAATTTCGTATTCGTCCATTTTGAAGGAACGGACGAGTATGCCGTCCGGCGCCGCGGCGTCGGCGGAGACTGCGTATTCGGAATCCAGGACGGTATATATTTTTTTGCTGATGGCGTTTAATGTCAGTATTTCGAACATGTTATTTATTCTCCGATTCAAATTTCTTCATGAACTCGATCAGGGTCTTTACGCCTTCCACGGGCATGGCGTTATAGATGCTGGCGCGCATGCCGCCCACGAGTTTATGACCTTTGATGGAAACCAGACCGGCTTTTTCGGCTTCTTTTACGAACTTGGCGTTCAGCTCGTCCGAGGGCGCCACGAACGGCACGTTCATCAGCGAACGGTCGGCGGGGTTTACCGAGTTGGTATAGAAAGAGCTGGAGTCGATAAAATCGTAAAGCAGTTTGGCTTTGTATTCGTTGATCTTCTGCATTTCCTTGACGCCGCCCAGCTTTTTGAGGTACTTGAACACCAGACCGGCCATATAGATGGCAAAGCACGGAGGGGTATTGTACAGACTGTCGGCGTCCGCCTGAGTCTTATACGAAAGCATGGTGGGGCAGCAAGCCATTTCGTTGCCCAGGAGATCGCGTCTGACGATGACAATGGTAAGTCCTGCGGGGGCGATGTTTTTCTGGGCGCCGGCATAGATCAGACCGTAGCGGTTGACGTCGATTTCTTCGCTTAGGATCATCGAGGACATATCGGAAACTATCGGGCAATCCGCATCGGGATAGGTGCGGTCGGTATAGCGCGTGCCGAATATGGTGTTGTTCTGTGTAATGTGAACGTAGTCGATGCCGTCGCGGAATTTTACGTTTTTGGGTATATAGGTAAAGTTCTTGTCCTTGGAAGTGGCTGCCACCGCGCAGTCGCCGTATTTGACGGCTTCTTTAGCCGCTTTGCCGGCAAAGTTACCGGTGACTATATAGTCGGCTTTGCCTTTGACCAGCAGGTTCAGCGGTACCGCGGCGAACTGTTGGCTGGCACCGCCCTGTACGAACAGCACGGAATAATCGGCGGGCACGTTCATCAGCTCTCTGAGCAGGGAGAGCGCTTCGGTGTGAATTTCGTCGTACCATTTGGAGCGATGCGACATTTCGGTTACGGACATGCCCGAACCTTTATAATCGACAAAATCCTTCTGGGCCTCGAGTTTGACTTCCTCGGGGAGCATGCTGGGACCTGCAGAGAAATTGTAAACTTTCATTCTATAAACTCCTTCCTTTAATGGTGTTTAAAGAAATTATACTCTCCGTCTCGGAAAAAGTCTATAAAATTTATATTGTTCGGGTCAAAATAGCCGTGCCTTTACTTCCCGTGGGAATATCGCTTGTAAATCCGGGTGATATAATATATAATAAAGAGGAAATCTGAAACCGTAATTCCCGGAGAATATATGAAAAACAAAATAAAAAGCACCGAAGTCCGCGACTCAGCGATGAGCGACGAAGCGGCATCAGTACAGAAAAAAAGCAGGCGCCGTCCCAAACAGGAAACAAAAATAAAGTCAGCATCAAAAGGCACTCAGCCTTCCCGCAGAAAGCGCGGCGCCGAAAAAAACGCAGCCGTCCGGGAAGCGGCATCCGCAAAGGCGCAGCCGAAACAAAAGCCCGCGCGCGTCGCGAGAAATTCCTCCGCGGCGGAAAGTCCCCGCGGAAAACTCAAGGTAATGTTTTTCGGCGGCGTCGGAGAAATAGGCAAGAACATGACGGCGATAGAATATAACGACTGCATCGTCGTTATCGACGCGGGCATGGCGTTTCCCGACAACGAGATCAATCCGGGCATCGACTGCGTGATACCCGATTACGCTTATTTCAACGAGAACCGTTCCAAGGTCAAGGCGGTGCTGCTGACTCACGCTCACGAGGATCATCTGGGCGGACTTCCGTATTTTTTGAAAGACGTTCCGGTACCCGTCTACGGCTCGGCGATGTCGCTGGCTTTTTTGGAAAACAAGCTGAAGCGTAACGGCTTCAAGGAGGCGGACTGCCGCATCGTCGACGACGGCGAATCCGTGCAGATAGGACCTTTCAAAATAGAGTTCGTAGCCGTCACACATTCGGTTGCGGGCTCCCTTGCGCTGGCTGTAGGGACCCCGAAAGGCGTAATTTTCTTTACGGGAGATTTTAAGATAGACCATACTCCCGTGGACGGCAGACACATGAATCTGGAGCGTATCGCCGAGATAGGCAAAAAGGGAGTGCTGCTACTGATGCAGGACTCCACCAACGTAGAACGTCCCGGATATACCATGAGCGAATCGGCTGTCGGTAAGTCGCTGGACAACGTATTCCGCGACAACGCGAACCGCCGCATCATTGTGGCGACGTTCGCTTCCAATATCCACCGCGTCCAGCAGATAATCAACGTGGCGATAAAGTATTCGAGGCGTGTGGCGTTCAGCGGCACCAGCATGCAGTACATGACCGAGATAGCGCGGAAACTGAACGCTCTGACTCTGCCGCCGGACAGGGTGGTCGAGCTTGACAAGATTTCCCAGATACCCGACGACAGGCTGTGCATCATAGCCACCGGCACGCAGGGCGAGCCCGAAAGCGCGCTGACCAGAATGGCGAACGACGATTTCAAAAAGGTCGTCATCGGTCCCGACGACACAGTTATTCTGTCGGCGTCGACTATACCCGGCAACGAACGCAGCATATACAAAGTCATCAACAATCTTTGCAAAAAAGGAGCGAACGTAATTTACGAAAGCCTGTACGAGGTGCATTCTTCGGGGCACGCCTGCCGCGAGGAGCTTAAAATGATGTTCGCGTTGATAAGGCCCAGGTATTTCATTCCCGTTCACGGCGAATACAGGCATCTGAAAAAGCACGCCGAACTGGCGGAGCTTATGGGTATCCCGCACGAAAACATACTTATTCCGGAGCTGGGATTCAGAGTAGAGGTCTCCGCTTCGGGACTGAAGCGTCTGCCCGACGTCAAATCGGGTTCGGTGATGCTGGTGGGAGATACCGAGGCGGGAGAAACCATGATGACGGACCGCAGGAAGCTTGCCAGCGAAGGGGTCGTGATAGCCGTCGTCAACGTGCAGGGAGAGCCGTCCGTAGACCTTATGGTCAAGGGGCTGACGCTGACGGAGAAGTTTTCGGAGGAGCTTAAAAGCGCCGTTATGTACAAGATCGCCGGCGGCGACTTCGAGGATATGACCGTCGAGGAAGCGGACAAGAGCGTCAGAAAAACGCTTACAAAGCTGTTCTACAGGAACCTCAGGCACTGTCCGCTGATAGTCCCGGTAATAATCGGACTTTAACGGAGAGAAATATGCTTAACAGACGCACTGCGATCATATTTACGGATGCGGACCGAGCCAATTCCGCCGGGGCGGTCAGACAGCAGCTCAGCGAGTTGCTGCCGGGCGGCGCAGTGATCGTCATCGACAGCGCCGAGCTTTATGCCGACGCCTTCAAGGACTTTCTGGAAAAGGTTTTCGGTATTCCTGCGAATATCGAAAAACGTCTGGCGGCGCTTCGGAAGCGGCGCATAAAATCGCTGGTTTTTGTCACTCCCGAATCCGTAAACTGCTTTAAAAGCACGGACGCGTATAAGCGCATGGAAAACATACTGAACAGGTATACTCCGGAATTGGTGGTGTGCATAGGGTTCGGAGCCTTCAACGAGGCGGTAGCCGTGCGCGACAAGCAGAAGGCGAGCTTCAAAGTCGTTTCCTACATAGACGATTTCGCTTTGAACAGGCAGCTTATTAACACGTATCTGGACGGCTATGTCGTTGCCAACATGGCGATAAAAACGACTCTGGTCAACGCCAAGGTGGCGGAAGACAGCGTAAAACTTGCATCATGCGCGGTGGGCAAAGGATTTTTGACGGCGCCCGAAAAGGTCGAAGCCCTGAACGAGCTTAAACTCACCGCTGCAAAGCCCATAGTGCTAATTCAATGTTCGGGAGAGGGCGATTATACTCCGTATTTTTCGGCAGCCGCGCGTTTCGGCGACGAGTTCACCGCGCTGGCGTATTGCGGGGAGAACCGCACCGCCTACAAGCAGGCGTTAAACAGCGGATTGTACGCGTATAACGAAGGCACGTCTTTGCCGCTGCTGTATGCCGCGGCCGAAGCCGTCATGACTCCGCCGGAAAGCTATTACGCCGCCGCGGCGGCGGTTACGGGCAGGATATTGGCTCTGACCGCGCCCAGAAACAGGCTTGAGATGCTGAACGCGGAGGTGCTTGCGCCGTATTCCGAAAATGCCTTTACCGAATACGCCGCCGAAAACTTTTTCAGGCATTTGAAGCAGGGGAAAGCCGTCAGCCGTTCCGTTCCCATGCCTATGTCGAGCGTGGGCGAGGCGCTGTATTCGTTTATGGACGGGCAATAGACATTAAACGACACGGAAAAGACCGCCTTGACGGCGGTCTTTTCCGGTTCGGAACGTCGAAATCAGTCTTTCAGCCGATCGGCTTCGAACATTTCCGCAAGGCGGCTTTTGCCGCGTTTGTCCGCGGGCAGATGCGTCAGTATCAACACGGTTATAGCGTGGAAAGTGAACGCCGTGGCAGCCGCCACCACCGCCCAGTCGAAGCCGTAATTCAGGCTGAATTGCGCGCTTTGTATCTGTACCAGCATATTTGCCAGCATCATGGCTTCCGCTGCGATAAGGAAAGAATATTTGCCGTTTCTGGCAAGGATGAACGCCAAAAATCCCATTATCAGCGCGTAAGCGTAATTCGTAGTGCCGAAAAATTCGTTGCCGCTCAGCAGCGCGACTCTCGTCGCCGCATATATAAGTCCTCCGAAAATCAGAGCGGCTGCGAATGCGGTGAAAGCCGTGGAAACCTTGCTCCGTATAAAGAAAGCGACGATTATCGTCAGATAGAACAAAGCCGTTCCTACGCTGAAAGTGAAGTTTCCTATCTTGATAAGCGGAATGAAATTCAGTCCTATCACGGCGGCGAAGAATACCAGCGCCGCTATCCAGTGAATGCGAAAATCTTTCAATACGGGGCGGCCGAGACCGACTATGACCATCAATGCCAGGACGCCCAAAACAATCATGCTGACTAACATATTTTACACCTCTCGCATTTAGTTTTGCCCCGAATCGCCGTTTTATACGCTTTTGGCGCCCGTTGACTTATCCGACGGTTTGGGTTATAATATTTGATACAAATTCCGGGAGGGGCAAAATGAAAAATTCCCGTGCCGAAGACGAAAAAGGATTTACGGTAGATTCGCAAAAACGCGTACCCGATTTATTATGTCTTATTTTTACGGGCGCCGCCGTTACGGTAATGCTTGCGAGCGGGTTCAACCAGCTGCCGCCGTTCGTTGCGGCAATGTCGGCGCTGGCTTCGCTGTGGGCGGCGGTTTCGGTGATATTCAAAAACAGACTGCCCCTGACGGTCGCCGTGTCGGCGCTGACGGGTATAGCGGGGATATTCGTATTCTTTTTGATTTGGGGCGCGGAGCCTTTTGCCAAACGCCTCTGGTGGAACGCGCTGTGGGCGTTGCCTGCGGCGATTCTGTTCGCTGCCGCATTGACGGCGGCGAAAAAATGCGGACGCATGCGTGCCAAAGTCACGGCGGCGGTGTCGCTGGTGCTGATGCTGGCGCTGTCGGTGAGCTACGTTTTCTTTATGAGCCTGAGAGTGCGTCCGCGCGTCAAAGACCTTAGCCGCGGACATGACGAGTATCTGGCTTCCATAGGAAAAGCGGGGGAGGATGCTCCTAACGTGTTAGTGATACTGATGGACGACATGGCGTATGCGGATATTTCGTCATACAGCTATTTAGGCTCCCTTAACGCCACTATTAATACACCGAATATCGACAGTATAGCCGATAACGGTATAATGATGGATAATTTCTACGCTGCCAGTCCCGTGTGTTCGCCGTCGCGTTTTTCTTTGCTTACGGGGCGCTATTCCTCCCGCGGGTATCTGGATAACGTCGTGTTTCCCACGACTGTGGAATCCGATCCGTATTCGATAACGCATTTTGTCAATCCCTTCCAGTTTTTATATAACGTGGACGGGATACTGGGCGACGAAATTACGCTGGCGGAGGCGCTTCGGGCGGCAGGCTATTCGACCGGCTGCATCGGTAAATGGAACCTTGGCGACTACGGCGAATATCTGCCCACCGCGCAGGGGTTCGATTATTTTTACGGCAGCTATTACGTCAACGACATGACCCCTTACGAATGGGTACGCGACAGCGTTTCGGATTCCGGCGAATATTCGCACGAGCTTGTCAGAACGCACGCCGACAATCTGGACCAGAGTCTGTCCACAGCCGCATTTACCGAGGAACTCAATAAGTTTATAACCGACTCGATCGATTCGGGCGAAAAATTCTTTGCTTATTATACGACCCCCTGGCCGCATTATCCTATTTTCTCGAATAATAACGGAGCGGGGAAGGGCGACGTTTCCGACGACACTTACATAGACTGTATCGAAGAATTCGACCGCTACCTGGGTACCGTTCTGGATACGCTGAGAGCCAAAGGCGTTTACGACGACACGCTTATAGTTTTTACCAGCGACAACGGACCCGGCAGGGAGGGCGCTGCAGGAGCGCTTCGCGGCAGAAAGAACACCACTTTCGAGGGAGGCATGAAAGTGCCGCTGATCGTTTCGTATCCAAGCGGCAATGTAGGCGCAGCCGGCGAAAAGAGCGTGTTCACATATTATAAGAACGGCGCCGAGGTCAGAGGGGAAACGGTGGTGATAGACGCTGCCGCCATGAATATAGACTTTTTCCCGACGATTCTGGAATACTGCGGTATCCTTTCTCTGCCGTCCGACAGGATCATCGACGGTGTTTCGTTGAAAAAACTGTGGTCGGAAGATCCGTACGCCGTCGTACACGACAAGCTTTTCTATCTGAAGCGCGGCAAAGCCCGGGCGGTACAGATGCGCGTGGACGGCGTGGATTACAAATATTTCAGACACGTTCAAAGCGAAAATTCGGCGTTCTTCAACCAGTTTTACAACAACTATCTGTTCGATCTGGACGCCGATCCGATAGAGGCGTACGATATTTCCAAACGCCTGCCCGAAACGGCGGAGCTACTGAAAAAGGAGCTGGAGGAGTTCAACCGCTCCGTGCGCGAAAACAGAAGGGGGATACTGTAATGCCTCCGCTTTCGGTGATGATAAAACCCGTGTCCGCAAAATGCAACATGGATTGCAGGTACTGTTTCTATAACGATCTGAGCGCCCGCCGCAAAATACCGGACAGGGGGACGATGTCTTTAAAGACCCTGAAAAAAATATTTACGGAGGCATTCGAGTACGCCAAAAGCGATCCCGTATATATGGTGTTCCAGGGCGGAGAACCGTTGCTGGCAGGGAAAGATTTTTTCCGTCAGGCGATAGTATGGTCGAGAGAACTGAACAAATACGGTACCCCGATATATCTGAACGTGCAGACCAACGGCACGTTGATAGACGAGGAATGGGCAAGGATATTCCGCTACGGCGGCGTTTTGGTCGGACTGTCGGTGGACGGCGGCGAAACGCTGAATGCCATGCGCGTTTTCAAGTCGGGAGAGGAAAGTTTTTCATCGGTGATGAGAGCTGTGAAGATACTGAAAGAGGGCGGCGTCGAGTTCAATGCGTTATGCGTGGTCACCAAACCGGTCGCGGACAACATACGCGAAGCGTACCGTTTTCTCAGGGATAACGTGTCCGGGTTCATTCAGTTCATACCCGTGCTGAAGCCATTGAGGTACGACGCCTCCGGGCGCGTGGACCGCGCTCCCGATTATTCGGCGGAAGGCTACGAACTTAGCGCGGACGATTATTACCGCTATTTGGAAGGCGCTTTCGACGAGTATCTGAAAGATATACTGACGGGACATTACACATCGGTAAGGTATTTCGACAATCTGGCGTGTCTGAGCCGTAACGGCCGTGCGGAGCTGTGCGGAATGAACGGCCGCTGCGAAAGGCAGTTCGTTATCGAAGCCGACGGAACGGTGTATCCGTGCGACTTTTTCTGCACGGACGGATACGAGACGGGCAACATAGAAAAGGACGGCTTTTATGCGCTGCAGGCGTCGCCCGCTGCGGCGCGGTTTTTAAAAGAGGGCGCTTCTGTCAGGGAGGAATGCGCTGCGTGCTCTTACCTGTCGCTGTGCGGCGGCGGATGCAGGCGCGAAGCCATGGACGTGGACAAGTGCGAAGCCACGAAAAAGTTTTTGAAGAAGGCGTTAAGACATCTTGTTAGGATCCGTTAATCCGAAGTATCGGTCTTTTCGTTCGGCAAAGCTGAAGTTTCGTTTTCCTCGGGCAGGCTGTCACGGTTTTCGCACGCCGATATCAGTGCCGTAGAGTCGATAGAGTCGGCTTCGAAATATCTTTTCTTTTTTAAAGAAAATAAGCCATAGACTATCATAAATACGCCGAGACCTATTGTAGCAGAATCTACAAGTACGCCAAGCGCCACTATAAGTTCCCACATAGTATAACCGTGCGCAAAAGCTATTATTATGGAAAGCTGCAGTGTCAACAGCGAAAATAAAGCAAATATCGAGTTGATGCTTTTCAGAGCAAAGACCACAGGCTGTCTGCGGTTGCCGGATTTTGCTATTCCCGTCACGGCGATTATTATCTTTATAAGCGCGAATAAAGAGTTAATGACCACGCTGAACAGCCCGCCGCCTTTCGGATAGTTGCCTATCGACATTTGGATTATCGGCACGACCATGACCCCGCCGATAACGGGAAGACATGCGCCCACCGCCAGAAAAATCATCCATTGAGCTTTCATGCCGTATTTGCCGACATGGCGTTTGTCCGCATAGACGACCGCGGAGCGGAGAATATATAACGCCGCATAAATCCCCAGCAAAGACGCATACCACGTCGAACGGTGGGAGATCGCCATTGCCAACAGGTATACAGGAATCCCACGTTGCCGACGAGCGTGACGAACGTCATAAAAGAAACGCGGTATCTCAAATCGGAAAATACTTTATCGAAAAAGCGGATTTTTCTTAAAGAAAGCACAAATTCGCTCATTACGAAGTCAGTCGCTACGCGTTTGACGGATTTTTTGAAAACGATGATCTGAATAAGCGCCGCTATAATAGAGATTCCCGTAATTCAGTATACGGAAGTGACAGCTGCCGTTCGGGTCGTACGGATACCGAAAAGGATCAAAGAAACCGAAGACAGGCATACCGCCGCCACGGTTACTATTACGGAAATAAATTTTGCCTTATCGTGCGGACGTAGGAGCAATCCGGGCATCGGGCGTTACATCTCTTTTCTGTCGGAGAGCGCTTTTCCCAAGGTCATTTCGTCGGCGTATTCTATTTCCGAGCCCATGGGGATACCGTGCGCCAGCCGCGTCACCTTTATGCCCAACGGTTTGATCAGCCCTGCGATATAATTTGCCGTCATTTCTCCGCAGATATCGGGATTCGTCGCTAAAATGACTTCCTTGACGCCGTCAAGACGCGACAGCAGTTCCTTTATCCTTATGTTGTCGGCGCTTATGCCCTTGCGGAAGTCCAGCAGCCCGTGCAGCGCGTGATAAACGCCGTTATAGGTACCGAGCTTTTCTATGGCGTGGATGTCTTTAGGCTCTCCCACGACGCATATCACCGATTTGTCCGCCGTCAGACAGCGGCTGCATACGTCGGCGTCGGTATAATCGCCGCATTCCGAACAGATCTTTATCTTGTTCTTGGCTTCGAGGATCGCCGCGGCGAAATCTTCGGCATCGTCCGTGCTCATTTCCAGCACTGAATAGGCGTAACGCATAGCCGTTTTCATGCCTACGGCGGGAAGTTTGCGGAATTCGGCGACGAGCTTTGCGAGCGCAGCCGGGATCATATCAGAACAATCCTCCGAGTTTGCCTCCCGTCAACGGTCCCATAAGACGTTCCTGCTCTTCTTCGACGAGCTTTATGGCTTCGTTGAACGCGGCAACGATCATGTCCTCCAGCATTTCGACGTCGTCGGGATCCACGGCTTCGGGCTTTATTTTAATTGACGAAAGGGTGCGGTCACAGCTCATGACGACCTCCACCATGCCGCCGCCCGACTGCGCCACCACCTCGGTTTCGGCAAGCTCTTTTTGCGCTTCTGCGAGTTTTTGCTGCATTTGCTGGGCTTGGCGCATAAGCTGCTGCATGTTTCCTCCGCCGAAGCCTCCGTTAAATTTTGCCATAAGAGTTTACCTCCCGTATACAGAATATCGTTTTACGGAAAAGACCGTTACTTTTTTTCTTTTAGCCTGTCGCCGAGAATGTCGTACAGCTTGGCTCTGTCCACGGCGCTGTGACGCACTTTGCCTGCACCGTCGCAGCCGCCGTCGATCTTTAAAGTTACCGAACCGCCGCTGACGTATGAAACCGCCTGTTCCAGTGCCTTTAAATTGTTTTCTTCGGTCAGCATCGCGTAAGAGGTTGGATCGGACGCGAATATGGTAAAGCAGCCGTCCGCCAGCGAGTATTTAGTCTGGGCGTTCAGCGCGTTGTACAGCAGACGGCGTCTCTGCGTCCGGACCTCGGTACACAGGTTTCCCATGAATACTTCGGCTTTGCCGTCCCGTACCGCCTCCGGCGCTTCGTCAAAGACCGTTGCTTCCGAAACGTCGGTTTCGGTTCCCGTACCCGAAAAATCGGTTATCCGTTTTTTGATTTCATCCTGAGAAACCTTGGACTTTGCGGGAGCGGGCGCGGCAAATACCGCCGATCCGGAGCTGAGCGCGTTTTCAAGAGCGCGTACCCTGGACGCCAAAGCCTGGACGGATTCGTCGGTGTACATGGACGCGGCTTTTACCAACAGTGCTTCGAACGTGATGCGCGGACGTGTGGAATATCTCAGTTCGCCTTCCGCCGAAGCGAGTATCTGCATTATCCTGGCAATGCGGTAATTGTCGTACTTTTCGGCGACTTTCACGACCTCGGCAAATTCTTCTTCGGAAAATTCGCCTCTGTATCCCGGCACGTTTTTGACGGCGATAAGCTCTCTGAAAAAGCGCGCAAGCTCCTTGTTGAGCACGGTAAAGCCTTTGCCCCGGGAGTATATCTGCTCCGTCTGAGTCAGCAGCGACGAAACGTCGCCCGACAACAGCGACTCCGCAAGCGACTTCAGCGAATCGAATTCGGACGAACCCAGAACGTCGTATACCGCCTTAAGAGTAAGTTCGTCGGGAGAATAAGCCAGACACATGTCCGCCAGCGAAAGCATGTCGCGCACGGAACCTTCGCCTTGCTCGGCTATCAGTTCGGGCGCGCCTTTTTCGAAACGTACGCCTTCGGCTTTCAGTATTTTTTCCAGATGCGCGCTCAGCTCGGCTTTGGGCACCAGCCTGAAATCGAAGCGCATGCAGCGCGAAAGTATGGTCGCGGGCAGCTTGTGCACCTCGGTGGTAGCCAGTACGAACACGGCGTGTTCCGGCGGCTCCTCCAGCGTTTTAAGCAGCGCGTTGAACGCCGAAGCCGAAAGCATGTGCACTTCGTCGATTATATAAACTTTGTATTTTGCCACGCTGGGTGGGTACTGCACGTTTTCCTTCAGATCGCGTATTTCCTCGACCCCGTTGTTGGAGGCGGCGTCCATTTCTATTATGTCGATGCTGCCTTCGCCGCGTAGCGCACGGCACATTTCGCATTTTCCGCAGGGCGAGCCGTTCACCGGCTCCAGACAGTTTATCGCGCGCGCGAAAATCTTGGCGCAGCTGGTCTTGCCCGTGCCGCGCGTGCCGGTGAACAGATACGCGTGCCCGATCGTGCCGCGTTCTATCTGGTTTATCAGCGTGCGTACCACGTACTTTTGTCCTATGACCTTATCCCAGGTTGCGGGACGGTATTTTCTGTAGAGAGATAAATACGCCATCTTCTACGCCTTTTCCGCTCCTATACGGTTCATGAAACGCCCGAACGCTTCCTTGCCGGACGCGTCCGATTTGAATACCGCGGTACACTTAAGTATTTTTACGCAGGTGGAGTTTATACGCTCCACGATCGCTTTGTTGGCGTCGGCGTTGGTGTTCGAGGTGCCGTATTCGGAAACGAGCTGCACGATCATGTCGAAATGCTTGGACAGCGGATGATCCGGAGCGCTGATGGATTTGAAGTCGGGCGCCTGCCCCGAGGTGAGTATTTCGCGGATCCTTCTGCATTCCTCCTGCAGACGTCCGGGAAGTATGAACGTACCCATCGCCTCTATCAGCCCGATGCCTTCTTTTTTGATGTTGTGCATGTCCTCGGTGGGATGGAAGATGCCGTAGGGGTGCTTCTCGTCGGTGCGGTTGTTGCGCAGTATCAGATACAGCACGTACTGGCCGCTTTCTTTGCACGCGATGGGCGTGATCGTGTTGTGCGGAGCGTCCGTATGCGCCAAAACGCCCACGCTTTCGTCGCTGTAGCTACGCCAAATCTCCAAAATGCGGGAAGCGGCGCGCTGTACGGAAGCGCGCGACGGGGACGAAAGACGTATTACCGAATTGTACCAGTCGAGTATTCCCACGCTCAGATCGGGCGATTCGGGAATGACGTAGTGTTCCCTGACGGGACGCGAGAACATGGGCAGGGCTTTTCTGCCGCCCTGGTAGTGTTCGTGCGCCAGTATGCTGCCGCCGACGATGGGCAGATCGGCGTTGGAACCAAGGAAGAAGTGCGGGAACAGATCGGTAAAGTCCATCAGCCTGACGAAAGTAGAGTCGGTTATCGCCATGGGATGGTGCGTTTCGCTGACGGCTATGCAGTGTTCGTCGAAATACACGTACGGGCTGAACTGCATAAACCAGGGTTCGTCGTTGAGATACATCGGCACTATGCGGATGGTCTCTCTGGCGGGATGGCGCGCGTTGCCGTGGTAGCCGAGATTTTCCAGACACAGCAGGCATTTGGGATAACCGGTCTGCGGCATGGCTTTGGCGCGCGCCACGTCGGCGTTGGATTTTTCGGGCTTTGCCAGATTTACCGTGATCGTCAGGTCGCCCTCCGGATATTTGGCGTTCCATTTCAGATTCTTTTTTATGTCCGTCATGCGGATATAATTGGAATTGACGGAAACGTCGCACAGATATTTCGTCGCCGCCTCGGCGCCCTTGGAAGCGGCTATGTCGTCGAAAGTCGTTATGACCTGTCCGGGAGAGGGGGTGACGTAACCCATTAACCTGGTTTCATACAGCAGCGCGTCCTCGGGCGAGGTCAGTCCGCGTTCCACGGCATAGGCGACCAGCGGATCGAGTATATCGCTTTGCAGCTCTCCGGGATTGCCGGTCTCGGCGGACGGTGCGCCGAAACCGAACTCGGCAAGCAACTGGTTGGTAGCGTACACCGCGTCGTATTTATTAAGATAAAGTTTCTGTTTGGCGTATTCCACCAGATCGGCGATAAGCCGCAGAGCTTTTTCGTCGTCCGCCGCTTTTACGGACGGCTCGGTTTCGATTGTTTTTTTTCCAGGCATATACAAATCCTTAATATAAAAAGTCCGTTACGGTTTACTTATTGAAACCGTTGTGATATAATTTCAACACCGAATATTATACAAGGAGATTACGGTTTTGGCAATATTATACGACAAAAAAAGTTTGCTGGAAAACAAAAAATTCCTCGACAGAGTTTCGGAACTGTACACCGCTTCGCCCGAGGACGCGGCTCAGCGTGTCGAGAATCTCGTTTCCAGACACAGGATTTCTTTCGGCTCCGCCGCGGACGAAGTCGTGCTGTTCAGCGCGCCAGGACGCATCGAAATAGCCGGCAATCATACCGACCACAACAACGGCAAGGTGCTTGCCGCGGCGATATCTGTGGATCTACTCGGAGCGGTCAGTCCGTCCGAAGAACCCAAAATCGTAGTGAACAGTATAGGCTATCCTTCCGTTTCGGTGGATCTGACCGATCTTGAGCCCAAAGAAAGAGAGCAGGGGGATTCCGCGGCTTTGGTCAGAGGCATAGCCAGGGCTTTCAAGGATCGCGGATACAATATAGGCGGCTTTGTCGCGACGACGACCTCGGACGTGTTCAAGGGCGCGGGAATGTCAAGCTCGGCGTCTTTCGAACTGTTCGTGGCGGAAGTGCTGAACGATTTTTATAACGGGGGCGTGGTTTCCGCGGTAGAAAAGGCGATCATTTCCCAGTATGCCGAGAACGTGTATTTCGGCAAGCCCTCCGGACTGATGGATCAGTCGGCGATTTCGATAGGCGGCGTCAGCTATATCGATTTTATGGACGCCGGCGCGCCCGTAGTGGAGAAGCTGGGCTGGGATTTTCCCGAACTGATATACGTCGTCAACTGCGGCGGCGACCATTGCAACCTTACCGCCAACTATGCCGCGATAATGCAGGAGATGCGGCTCATCGCTTCGGAATTCGGCGCCGATAAATTGAGATTTGTCGATAAAAACGAGTTTTACGCTTCCGTCGGCAGACTACGCAAAAAATATTCCGGCAGGGCGATACTGCGCGCCATGCATTATTTTGAGGAAAACGAGCGTGTTGACGCGTTGAAAGATGCCATAGCTTCCCGCGACGAGCGCGAGGCGTACGCGCTTATCAACGAATCGGGCATGTCCTCGCAGCTGAAGTTGCAGAACTGCTATCCCGAGGGCGATACCGCCGAGCCCATACCGCTGGCGCTGGCAATCGCCAAAGAATATGCGGGCGTCAGAGCCGTCAGAGTGCACGGCGGCGGATTTGCCGGCACGATACTCGTCATTACCGATCCCGACGCGGAAATGTTCGGCGAGTACATGAGCGACATCTACGGCAAAGAAAACGTGCATCTTCTCAAGATAAGAGAGGCCGGCGCGGTCAGAATGGATATCGGAGACTGATATATGCTTGCTGCGACGCATTGGACGGGGAACGTCGACCCTGTCGCTTTTTCGATAGGCGGCAAGGACATAGCCTGGTACGGTATAATCATCACGCTGGCGATGCTTACCGGGCTGATAGTGGCTATTTTACGCGGTAAAAAACACAATCTGAGCGTGGACGATTTCGTCGAGATCTTTCTGCTTGCCATTCCCTTGGCGATAATTGGCGCCAGACTCGGTTACGTCATGGTCAGACCCGAATATTTTCCGTCGCCGTTTACCTGGGACGACTTCGTGGAGGTCATCGCGGTTTGGGACGGCGGTCTGACGATAATGACCGGCGTGCCCTTCGGTATACTCGGAGGCGCGATCTGGTGCAAGATAAGGAAAGTCAATCTTCTGGATCTGGCGGACATAGTCATTCCCGTTGTGCTTTTGTCGCAGGGATTGGGCAGATGGGGCAATTTCATGAATCAGGAGATATTCGGCGCGGAGATAACGAACCCGTCGCTGCAATGGTTCCCGATCGCCGTGTTCATCGACAGGCTGGACGGTTTCTATCAGGCGCTGTTTTTCTATGAAATGGTCATGGACATAGCGTTTTTCGCGGCCATGATGATAATACAGCGACATTTGAAGCTGCGCGGTTCCGGACTGCTGATGTACGCGTTTTCCTACGGACTTATACGTTTCGTCATGGAGTTTTTCCGCGACGACGGAGAGATTTACGCCGTGTTCAACTATACTCAGCTGATCTGCGCTCTGGTATTCGCGGCGAGCGCTGCGGCGCTGGTCGCGATGATCGTTATCAAAACCAAGAAAGGCGAAAAAATATGGTACGGAAAAGGCGGAATCCCCGACGAAGATCAGGTAAGACTCAAGCCTTACCACCGTCCCGGAAAGAAGGAGGAGGGCGCCGAATAACGCCCTTGGCAAATGAGAAATTTAACGCTGTTAACGGATTTGTATCAGTTCACGATGATGAACGGTTACGCAGAAACGGGGCTTGCGGACACCGAAGCCGTTTTCGATCTGTTCTTCAGGGCGCAGCCCGGTCTCGATTTCGCCGTGGCGGCGGGACTGGAACAGGCGATGGACTATATCGAAAATCTGCATTTCGACGACGAGGACGTCGCATATCTCAGGTCGCTTAACTGTTTCGGCGAAAAATTCTTCGCACGCCTCGGAAATTTCGCGTTCACGGGCGATATGTTCGCAATGCGCGAGGGAGAAATGGTGTTTCCGCACGAGCCTTTGGTCACGGTCAGGGCGCCTCTGTTCGAAGCGCAGCTGGTGGAAACGGCGCTGCTCAACATCATAAATCACCAGACGCTGATTGCCACCAAAGCCATGCGCATGGCAAACGAAACAAAAGGCGGCATAGCGGAATTCGGTTTAAGGCGCGCCCAAGGGCCCGACGCCGGAATTTACGGCGCCAGGGCAAGCATAATCGGCGGATGCGTCTCCACATCCAACGTGCTTGCCGGAAAGATGTTCGGAGTTAAGGTCAGCGGTACCCACGCTCACAGCTGGGTCATGAGTTTTCCGACCGAACTGGAGGCGTTCAGAAAATACGCCGAGCTGTATCCGGATCAGTGTCTGCTGCTGGTGGACACCTACGACACGTTAAAATCCGGCGTGCCCAACGCGATAAAGGTTTTCGACGAGTTGAAGGCCTCCGGCTACAAGCCAGTGGGAATAAGACTGGATTCGGGAGATCTGGCGTATCTGTCCAAAAAAGCCAGAGCCATGCTGGACGCCGCCGGGCACACCGAAGCAAAGATATTCGCTTCCGGCGACATCGACGAAAACATCATAGCGTCGCTTAACGCCCAGGGCGCCAGAATCGACGTCTGGGGCATAGGCACAAAGCTTATCACGGCGTCGCCCAGACCGGCTCTCGGCGGCGTTTACAAGATGGCTGCCGTGCGCGATAAAGACGGTAAATGGGTTCCCAAAATGAAGTTTTCGGATACTCACGAAAAGATTACGAATCCAGGGTTCAAAACCACTTACCGCATTCTCGACGCAAACGGAAAAGCCGCGGCGGACCTTATCGCTTTGGCTGACGAGAAGATAGATTCGTCGCGTCCGCTGACCATATTCCATCCCGTGGAGACATGGAAGAAAAAGACGTTTACCGACTATACGCTGAAGCGGCTGCCGGTGCAGATATTCAGTAAAGGCGCCGCAGTATACGAGCGTCCTTCGCTTAAAGAGATAGTCGATTATGCCGTCCGCTCCAAAGGCGAATTCTGGGAGGAATACAAGCGGCTCATCAACCCTCACGTTTACAAGGTGGACTTATCGGACGGACTGTACGATCTGAAGAAAAAACTGATGGAAGGCGTTTCGACAAATTGATCCGAAAAAGACGGTAATATGCGCGCATAATCGGGTTATAATCGGACTATGTGCAAAAGGATCAAACGTTCAAAGAAAGCGGCGGGCTCTTCCGGCGCGGAGAATATCGAACTCAGGGAGCGCATAAACGCGCTGAGAGGCGAGATTTCTTCGCTGAGGGAGGAGCTCGAATCGTATAAATCGCGCGAAAGGGAGATAACCGAGGCGCTGAATTTCGCCAGAATACGCAGTGAGGAATATCTGAAAGAATCCAAAATTCGTTTTACGCTGGAATCTGAGCGGCTCAAGGCGTTCAGCGCCAGGTGGCAGGCGCGCCTGAAAACGTTGGGCGACGCCGAGAAGCTGGGCGAGGAAGTGCTGGAGGCGGGACGCTTTTTTGCAGATGCGGCGCGCGAGATCGAGGAGGTGGCGCGCGGCGGCGTGCCGTCGGCAAGTGCTCCCGAGGAGGAATATTACCGCGAAAAGATACGCCTGGACGAACTGGGCGCGCTGGCTGAGGAGCGTTCGCAGGATTCCGTTCAGGGCGGCGCGGAAAGCGCTCCTACGGTATTTCCGATAAAAAACCCCGACGCCGCGTCCAAGGACAGGCAGCCCAGACTTTCCGAGGACGAGCTTCTGGGGCTGATGGCTCAGCTTAGCCGCACCGAAAACATGGGCTAAGGGGTTGACTTAAAAAAGGTTTTAAGTTATTATTTCCGTATAACGTTTCTAATAAGTACGCGTGCTTTATAAGGAGATCGTATGCCGCTGCTGCGTTCACAAGTTCCCGAAGAAAGGAAATGGAATCTGGACTCGCTGTTCGCTTCCGCATCCGAATGCGAAAAGGAATATGCGGTCATCGAGCGAAAACTCGCCGAAATAGCTGAATACAAAGGCAAGATAAACGCCGACAACGTGATCGAGTGCCTCAGACTGAGGTCTGACATTTACCGCAGGATGGAGAACGTGTACGTATACTCGTCTTTGGTAAAGGATACCGACACGGCGGAGCCGTCCGCGCAGGCGGCTGCGGAAAAGGCGTCGATAACCATGTCCGCGTGCATGAACGCGACGTCGTATATCGAGCCGGAGCTGAGAGCGAAGTTTACTCCCGCCCGTATGCTTAAACTCGCCGGGGAAAACCCGGATTTCGAAATGTATTTCAAGGATCTCAAAAAGAGTCTGGGGCATATTCTTCCCGCAGGACAGGAAAAACTGCTTGCCGAGGTCAGCAATTTTTCGGGAGACTTCAAAAACGTCTTTATGCTGCTGGATAACGCCGACCTGAAATTCGGTTCCGTAAAGGCGGGCGGAAAGAGCGTGGAGCTCAATCACGGCAACTATTCCAACTTTCTTCAGGATCGCGATCCGGATGTGCGCCGCCGCGCGTTTGTCAATTATTACGCTTCCTACAAGGCGCACGTCAACACCATAGCGGCATTATACGCCGCCAACGTAAAAAAGGACGTCGCCATGGCAAAGATCAGAAAATACGGATCTGCCATAGAAAGGGCGCTCGATTCCGAAAACATATCCGTCAGGGTATATAAAAATCTGATTGCCGCTGTCCGTAAGAAACTGCCGTTTTTGCATTCGTACATCCGTTTTCGCCGCAGAACGCTTGGCGTCGACGAACTGCATATGTACGACCTTTACGTGCCGTTGTCGGCGGAATATAAGCTGGAGCTTAATTACGACGACGCTTACGCTCTGGTCATAGACGCACTCGGCGTACTGGGAGAGGACTATGCGGACTTATTGAGACGTGCCAAACGCGAGAGGTGGATAGACGTCGAAGCCACCGCCAACAAAAGAAGCGGTGCGTATTCGTGGGGAACTTACGATTCCGTTCCTTACGTGCTGCTGAACTACACCGCGACGTCGCACGACGTGTTCACGATAGCGCACGAGCTGGGACATTCTATGCACAGTTATTATTCGCGCGAGACACAGTGCTACGAAAAGGCGGATTATACGATATTCCTTGCGGAGATCGCGTCCACCGTCAACGAAGTGCTGCTGCTCAAATACCTTATGCGCGGCGCGGAAGGCGACAGGAAAAAGTATCTTTTGAACTACTATCTGGACATGTTCCGCACCACGCTGTTCCGTCAGACGATGTTTGCGGAATTCGAGGAATTCGCCCACGGCGAGGCGGAAAAAGGCATGCCGCTTACCGCAAAGACGTTAAGCGACGAATATTACCGCCTTAACCGCCTGTATTACGGACGCGATGTCGTTCACGACAAGCAGATCGCGCTGGAGTGGGCGAGGATACCGCATTTTTATACGGCTTTTTACGTGTATAAATACGCCACGGGTCTGATGGTAGCGGTGAACATCGCTTCCAGGATACTGGCAGGCGAGGAGGGTTTCGTCGAAAAGTACAAGGAATTCCTTTCGTCCGGCGGTTCCGATTATCCGCTCGACATCCTGGGCAAGCTGGGCATAGACCTGGAGAAAAAAGCGCCGTTCTATTACGCTCTGGATGAATTTACGGCGGCTTTGGAGGAACTCAGATCTTTATGAAACTTAAGATCGCCGGAGCGGCGCTTATCGGCGCGGCGGTGATAATCTGCATAGTTTACGGGATCGTTGCCGGAGTGACTTTCGGCAGGGAGGATTACGGCTTATATTCCGGAGCCGACGCCCCCGAGGCGAGAGCCGCCGAGCTGACCTACAACGCCTTGAGATACACCTCGGGCGCGTACAAATACTGCGTGCAGGCGTACGTCGATATCGGTAAACTGACCGAAGGGCTGTCGCCGGAAGAAAAAGCCGAAAAGGAGACGGATATAAAAGGCGCCGTCGCTGCTGCGGAACAGATCATGAAAAAGTTTGGCGCGCGTATAGAAAACGACGACGATCCGTATTATTTTTCGGCGGTCACGGCGGAGTTTGCATCCGCCACCGATATGGATCTGGCGCTGGGCAACGACGGATACGAAGTCTATACTTCCTCCGCCGAGGTGTATAACGGTTTCTGGTATTCGGATTACGTCATAACGGTCTCGGATCCGTTCGCGTCCGAGAGCGGCTACCTCAGGGAAGCAAAAAACGTACTGACAGACGCCGTCGGAGCAGAGAACCTGGATCTTGTATATAATTACGGTTCCGCCTACGGAACGAACACGGTCGAATCAAATGCCGATTACGTTTATAAGTACAAGGAAACTTCCGCCGGCAGGGAAAGCTACGTGCACGAATTCAGACGCGGCGCCGACGAGGCGGCAAAGGCGCAGGTACTCGTTCAGCATTCGCCCAACACCGTCAGCTGGTATTTGCTGATTATAGTCGGAGTATTATTACTTTCGGGTACCGTTTTACTTATTACAGGTGCCCTAAGAGGAAAGAACAGGAGTTACTATGAGCGATAACGAAGTTAAGAAAGCCCCCAGGCAGTACCCCAATAATTTTGAAGCGGAGCAATACGTTCTGTGCTGTTTTCTGATCGACGGCAACGCCGTTCAGGACTATCTGAGGAGCGTGAACGAGGACTATTTCTATTCGCCCAGGCACAAGACGATATGCCGGGCCATAATGTATCTGGCTAACAACGGCACGTCGGTCAACGTCATTACCGTAAACGACAGGATATCCAAGGAAAAGAGCGGGGACATCAATACATTGGAATATCTGACGGAGTTGGCGGAGATCACGCCCGGGGCGGTCAATCTGGGCGACTATATTAAAATCCTGGAGCGCGACATGATAATGCGCAAACTCATCGAGATCGGCAACACGATCACCGAGGACGCATACACGTCGGACGATGCTTCGGGTTCGGTCACGCGCGCGGAGCAGCTGATATATTCGCTCTCCAACAAAACCAACACAAAGGGTCAGCTGGAGCATATTTCGGGGGCTTCGCAGCGTTTTCTGGCGCGGCTGGAACTTCTGGGCAGCAACCCCGACGCGCTGAAAGGTCTGGAAACGGGATATCCCAGACTCGACCGGGTCACCAACGGGCTTCAGCCTAACAGCCTCATCATTCTGGCGGCGCGGCCTTCGGTCGGCAAAACGGCGTTCGTTCTGAATATTATCGCCAACATTATACGTCAGAAAAAAGACAAGGTCGTGGCGATGTTCTCGCTGGAAATGCCGTCGGAACAGCTGGTCCAGCGTATTCTGGCGACCAATACCGATATCGGCATGCACGAATACAGCACGGGGCAGATCGACGAGGAGTCAATGCAGGAGGTATGGAGCGCGCATACAGAGCTTGGCGCAAGCAAAGTGTTTGTGGAGTCGGTATCCATGCAGACGCCCGGCAATATAGCCAGCCGCTGCAGGCAGCTTAAAGCCGGCGAAGGCGGCGGCAGACTGGATCTTGTGGTCATAGACTATCTGCAGCTGATGGCAAACGACAAGGAAAAAGAGCGCCGCTCCTCGACCAGACAGACCGACGTTTCCGATATCAGCAGGATGCTAAAAATAATGGCGATGGAACTGGAGTGCCCCGTCATAGCGCTGTCGCAGATGTCCAGAAGCATCGAGGGACGTACCGGCGACGACAAGCAGCCCAGGCTTTCGGATTTAAGAGAATCGGGCGCCATCGAGCAGGACGCCGACATGGTAATGTTCCTGTCACGCGAAAACGATTCCGAAAAGATACGCGAAAGCTCCAACATCATACTCGACATAGCCAAGCACCGTAACGGCGAACTCAAGAAGATACGCTACGTATTCGAAGGACCTCACGTCAGGTTCACCGAGTCGGACGACCAGTCGTTTTCCGGGTTCAGCCAAATTTGATAACGATTTAGGAAACTGTAATCGTTCAGGCGCGGACATACGCGCCTTTTTTATTGCATAATCTAAAAGTATGAAAGAATATCGGCAGGGGATCGTCACGCTCAGCGCGTTCGAACGCATGACCGTGGAAGGGCACAGAGGCATCATTTCCTATTCGGAAAACGAAATCGCCGTCAGAACGGCGGGCGGCACTCTTTATGTTACGGGCGACAAGCTCGAGATCAACGAGATCAACGCCGACGAATTGATCCTGAAAGGTAAGATCGCTTCGCTGACGAGGGAAAAATGCAAAAAGAATACGGAAAAGTAAGGTTTGAAACGGAAGGCTTTGCCGAATTTACGTTAAACGCGCTGTGGCGCAACGGTATACGCGTCAGGGCTATAAAGCGAAACGGCAGGAAAATGCGTTTTACGGTCTCGGCTTCCGACTCCGCAGCTGCGCATGCAGCTTTGTCGCGCGCGGGTATAAATTATACGGTGACGGGCACGGGGGGATTTGTTCCCGCGCTGAACGCGTTTTTGAAACGGTATTTCCTTATAGCCGGACTGGCGGTATCCGTCGCGGTCGTGACGCTTTACTGCGGATATGTGGGCGACGTCAGAGTGGAGGGTGCAGACCGCGTCGATCCCGCAGTTGTTTCCGCAGTCGTCGAGGAAGCGCTGCCTTCGTCTTTTCTGTTCGGCAGCAACGACTTCTCGGCTATCGAGCGCAAGGTTCTTTCCATCGACGGGATCGCCTATGCCTCAATCAGGAAAGAGGGCAGACACGTTGTCATTGAAATTGTAGAAGAATTGCCCATAACCGAAATTACGGATACCCAAACACCGCTTCCTTTGGCGGCTAAGGAAGACGGCGAGATCGTAAGGATCGTCGTGTTGAGAGGGTTTGCCGCAGTGGGTACGGGAGATTCGGTCAAGGCGGGTCAGGTGCTAATAAATCCTTACGTCGCCGGCGCGGACGGAGAGATCGCGCCTGTCAGGGCGATGGGTATAGTCGAAGCCAAAGTGCGGCGCACCGAGACCATAGATTATCTTTCGGAGGATGAGTTCAATTCGTCGGCGGCGGACGACATACTGCTGGCGAAACAGGCTTTCACCGAATCGCTTTCCGGTGACGACAAATTTATAGGATATTCCTTTGACGTCAAAAAACTGGACAAATGCATACAAATAAGTATATACTATGATATAATAACGCGTATAGCGTAAATACGTTCAAGGAAAAATTATGGACAGGATACGCAAAAAGGAACGCTTCCGCTTTTCGGCGTTCGCGGGAGGCGCAAGATTCAAAAGGGCCGCTATCAATACGGCGATACTGGTCGTGCTCAGTGTGGCTTTGGCTGTGGTGGTCAGGTTCGCCACGTTAAACGACGAGAACGTGGCGGACGCCGTGCTTCGCGGCGAGCCGTCTTTGCAGATAGTCGTTCTTTCGCTGATAATCGGCGTTATCATGTCCACGCTGATAGCCTACACCTTTTACGTCAAGCGCGACGCCGACAGACACGTCACCGGCAAACTGGTGCCCGTCATGTCCGTTGCGGTATTCATCACTTTCCTGCTTGCGCTGGTTTTCGGGACCACGGTTTCGCTGTACGTTTCGCCGCTTGCACTGTGTTCGCTGCTTGTGGCGATACTCGTCGACAAGCGCGTAGGGATCGTCACCAACATTCTGCTTTCCCAGATGTTTTTCCTGACCTACATTCTGGTGTACGGCTCCGAAAAGGCGGTCGAGTCCTCGGCGGCGCTGGTCACGTCGATGGTGGCGTCGATATTCATGATAATGTTTCTGGACAAGGCGCATAACCGCATAAAGTTCACCGTTGCCGGCTTTGTGGTGGGTATCTGCACGGCCGTCGTGCCGATGCTGATAAACTATCTGGTGGATGCCAACGACGTTTCACAGATACTTCTCAGCGGTCTGTGGAGTTTCGTTTCGATAGTGTTAAGCGTGGCGCTTTTCATGATCGTTTTACCTTTGATGGAGTATCTGTTCAGACTCAACACCCCGTTCAGGCTGGCGGAACTCTGTTCGCTGGAGAACCCGCTTCTTAAAAAACTTGCCAATGAGGCTCCCGGCACGTTCAACCATTCTATGGTTGTGGGCAATCTCGCTGAGCTTTGCGCGGACGCGATAGGCGAGAACACGCAGCTGGCCAAGGTCTGCGCCTACTACCACGACGTGGGTAAGACCAAGAACGCCCAATATTTCATAGAGAACCAGAAGGGCTACAACCCCCACGACGACGTTATACCCGAGGTCAGCGTCGCAATGATAGTCAGCCACGTTACCGAGGGCTACAGAATGCTTAAAAAAGAGCGTTTGCCCGACGAAGTGGCGGATACGGCGCTTCAGCATCACGGCACCACGCCCGTCAATTTTTTTCTGTACAAGGCGCAGAATTTCACCGAGGACAACCTCGACAAAAAGGAATTCAGTTATCCCGGTCCCAAACCGCGCACCAAAATAGCCGCCATTATCATGATCACCGACACGGTGGAGGCGGCGTCCAGGGCGCTTTCCGAAAAAATCAATTCGCCGACGGCGTTCAGGAAACTCGTGCACGACATGATTGCGCAAAAAGCGGGAATGGACCAGTTTTCCGAGTGCCCGATAACGTATAAGGATCTCGCCGTCATTGAGGATACGCTCGTTCAGGCGATACCTTCCATGTATCACGCGAGGATACAGTACAACAACAATCCCAGACAGGACAAAGATGCTTGAGTTTTACGATATTCCGTATAAATCGGTAGAAAAGGTTTTGTCGGAAGCGCTGACGTATTTTCATATACCGGTTTCCGACGTCAGCGTGGAAACGGCGGTCGTTTCGGACGCCGACATCCGCGAGCTCAACCGCACCCGACGCGACGTCGATTCGGTTACGGACGTACTCAGTTTCCCGTCGCTGGAAAAGGTCGTTTTGCCATTTTCGCGCGGCGATTATCCTTTGGATACCGATCCGGAAACGGGCGCTGTCATGCTGGGCGAGATCTATATCGCGCGTGGCAGGGCAGAAGAACAGGCGGCGGCATACAATCATTCGCCTGCCAGAGAATTTGCGTTTCTGGCGCTGCACGGCTTTCTGCATCTGATGGGGTTTGACCACATGGACGACGGAATGCGAGCCGAAATGGAAAAAGTTCAGGACGAAATTCTGCTTAAGGCGGGCATAACGCGCGACTACGAGGAGCCCGAGCCTGTGACACGAACGGGGTTTGCTGCGATACTGGGAAGACCGAATGCCGGTAAATCGACCCTTATAAACGCGCTTGTCGGCGAAAAAGTCGCCATAGTCAGCTGGAAGCCTCAGACAACCAGGAACAAAATACTCGGGATACTGAACAGGGAAGGGCTGCAGATCGTTTTCGTGGACACTCCCGGGATACACAAACCCAGGAACAAGCTTGGCGACTATATGATGCGTGCCGTAAAATCGGCTACCGACGGCGTTGACGCGGTCATATACGTTATCGACGGCGAAAAGGGTATGGACGAAAACGATTCCGAGCGTATCCGCGCGCTGTGCGCCGGCAAAACGCCTGTCATTGCCGCGGTAAACAAGATTGACCGCGTTCAGAAAGAGAAAATAGCCGAAATACTTTTGAAACTCAACGAATTCAAGAATCTGCATGCGGTCGTGCCCGTTTCGGCGCTGAAAGGTAAAAACACAGACGTGCTGGAGCGCGAAACCGCCGCTCTGATGCCGGAAGGCGTAAAACTTTATCCCGAGGACGAATATACCGACAGGACCATGCGTTTCATGGCGTCAGAGGTCATAAGGGAAAAGGCGCTGCGGCTTCTGGACCAGGAGATCCCGTACGGCATAGCGGTGTCGATAAACAAGTACGAGTACCGCCCCAGCGGTGTGCTGGAAATAGACGCGGACGTCATCTGTCAGAAGACGGCTCACAAACCGATAATTCTGGGCAAAAACGGCGCCATGATAAAGAAGATAGCCGAGTATGCCCGCGAGGATCTGGAGCGTATGACGGGCGACAGGATCCTGCTGACCTTGTGGGTCAGGGTAAAGGCTGACTGGCGCGACGACGAAGTGATGCTCAACAACCTCGGTTACGACAAAAACAAGGACATATAGCATAATCCCGCGCCGAATACCCATACTGAATATATGGGAAAATCGTATGCGGAAGACTTAATTTACAAAGCGTTCACGGACTCCGGCAAAGTAGGATATTATATGCTTTACCGTGCCTTGAAAAACGCCGGATCAAATGATGACAAGAATATTAAAAGCCGTTTGCCTGAATAGCCTCGATTACCGCGACAACGACAGATTGCTGATTTTACTGAGCGCCGAAAACGGCAAAACGGTCGCCCGTATCCGCTCGATCAAGAGCCCGAAATCCAAATTAAAAGCCGCTGCGGCGCCGTACTGCTACGCCGAATATTCGCTTAGCGAGAAGGGCGGATACTCGACCGTCACGGGCGCCGAAGTCATAGAGCAGTTTTTCGGGGCGTGGACGGACGCGCATAAGAACCTCGCGTCAGGCGTAGTTGCGGAAGTGCTTGAAAAGTTCACCGCCGAGAACGTGCCTGCCGAAAACGAATTTGCGCTGGGGCTAAGGGCGTTGTTCGCCGTGAATTACGCGGAAGGCACTCCTTACGTACATACGCTCAAATTTCTTTTGGAATTTATGACGCTGATCGGCGTGGATATCGCCGACGCGGAGCTCAGCCGCCGTACCGCGGCGCTTTTCGCAGCTGCGGCAGGCGCGGATGGCGGCGAGCTGGACTGCCTGGAATACGAGGTCGAAGAGGTCGTCGGCGGCATACTCGAAGCGGGCAGGATAATAAGCGCCGCGACGGGAGAAAGTTTCAGGACGTTTCCGGCGCTGAACGCTTTTATACGCTGATACCGAACCGTTTTACGGTTGAGGCGTGCTATAAAATTTAAAAAATACTTGCGTGCGGGCGTCTTGTCCTGTATAATAAAAAAGTTGAATACAACGCACAAACTCAAAAATTAACGAAACAATAAAAAACAGGAGAGTATTTATGACAAAGTACGTTTACTTGTTCCGCGAAGCCGACGGTAAAGACAAAGCTAAATTCGGCGGAAAAGGCGCCAACCTTGCCGAAATGACCAAGCTCGGAATGCCCGTGCCTCCCGGCTTTACCATTACCACCGAGGCTTGCACGAAGTATTACGACGACGGTGAAAAAATCGCGCCCGAGATCATAGACGAGATTTTTGCCCAGCTGCAGATCCTCGAAAATGAATCCGGAAAGAAATTCGGCGACGCCGAGGATCCTTTCCTCGTCTCCGTCAGAAGCGGCGCAAGAGCTTCGATGCCCGGCATGATGGACACCATACTTAATCTGGGCCTTAACGATGTCAGCGTCAAAGGACTTGCCGAGCTTACCGGGAACCCCAGATTCGCATACGACTGCTACCGCAGATTCATTCAGATGTACTCCGACGTCGTTACCGGCGTCGAAAAAGCCAATTTCGAAAGATTTATCGACGAAGTTAAGGAAAGAAAGGGCGTCAAACTCGACACCGAGCTGACCGCCGAGGATCTCCAGGAGCTTATAGCGATGTTCAAAAAGTATTACTTCGAGAACGTCGGCAAAGAGTTCCCGCAAGACCCCAAGGAACAGCTTATCGGCGCGATCAAAGCCGTATTCCGCAGCTGGAACAACGACCGCGCTATCGTTTACCGCAGAATGAACGACATACCTTCCTCGTGGGGCACCGCCGTCAACGTCCAGTCGATGGTGTTCGGCAACATGGGCGATACTTCCGGCACGGGCGTTGCTTTCACCAGGAACCCCACCAACGGCGAGAAGAAGCTTTACGGCGAATTCCTGATGAACGCTCAGGGCGAAGACGTCGTCGCGGGTATCCGTACTCCCTCGTCGATCGACAAGCTCAAAGAGATCAATCCCGCCGTATACGACCAGTTCCTCGATATTTGCAACCGTCTGGAAAACTACTTCCACGACATGCAGGACATGGAATTCACCATCGAGCGCGGCAAACTGTTCATGCTCCAGACCAGAAGCGGCAAGCGTACCGCTCTCGCCGCCATCAATATCGCGGTCGATCTCGTAAAAGAGGGACTGTGCACCGAGGAAGAAGCTCTCCTTAAAGTCGAGCCCAAACAGCTTGACGACCTGCTGCATCCCACTTTCGACAAAGCGGTGCTCAAAAAGACCAAGGCTATCGCAGAAGGGCTGCCCGCTTCGCCCGGCGCTGCTTCCGGCAAGATCTGCTTTACCGCCGACGAAGCCAAAGAACGCGTCAAGAAAGGCGAAAAGGTCGTTCTGGTACGTATCGAAACTTCTCCCGAAGACATCGAAGGAATGCAGGTTTCCGAAGGTATCCTTACCGCCAGAGGCGGACTTACCTCGCACGCGGCGGTCGTCGCCAGAGGTATGGGTGCATGCTGCGTATGCGGCTGCGGCGCCGTAGAGATCGACGAAGCTAACGGTATCTGCGTTATAGCCGGCAAAAAATACACCCAGCAGGACGTCATTTCCTTAGACGGTTCCACCGGCAAAGTTTACGAAGGCAGCATCCCCATGGTCGACGCCGACACTTCGGGCAACTTCGCCACCATAATGGGCTGGGCGAACAAATACAAGAAACTTCTCGTCCGCGCCAATGCCGACAATCCCCACGACGCCGCCGTCGCTTACGAATTCGGCGCTCAGGGCGTTGGCCTTTGCAGAACCGAGCACATGTTCTTTGCCGAGGAGCGTATTCCCGCCGTGCGCGAAATGATAGTCGCTTCGACTCTGGAACAGAGAAAAGCCGCTCTCGCCAAGATACTTCCGATGCAGAGAGAAGACTTTATCGGCATTTACAAAGCGCTTAAAGGCTATCCCGTCACCATCCGTTTCCTCGATCCGCCGCTGCACGAGTTCCTGCCGTCCAAGGAAGAAGATATCCGCGCTCTGGCAAAGGATATGGGCATTTCCTTCGAACAGCTCAACGAAACCGTACACAGCCTGCACGAGATGAACCCGATGCTCGGACACCGCGGCTGCCGTCTGGCGATAACCTATCCCGAGATCGCCGAGATGCAGACCCGTGCCGTCATCGAAGCCGCTATCGAGGTCAACAAAGAGGGCGGCAAAGTCAAGGCAGAGATCATGATACCTTTGGTCGGCGACGTGAAAGAGCTGGCATACGTCAAGAAGGTCGTCGTTGACACAGCCGAAGCCGTCATGGCGGAAAAGGGCGTAAAGGTCGAATACATGGTCGGAACCATGATCGAGATCCCGCGCGCAGCCATCACCGCGGACAAGATTGCAAAGGAAGCCGAATTCTTCTCGTTCGGAACCAACGACCTGACTCAGATGACGTTCGGCTTCAGCCGTGACGACGCAGGCAAGTTCCTGGGCGATTATTACAAGAAAAAGATATTCGAATCCGATCCCTTCGCAAGACTGGACCAGGAAGGCGTAGGCGAACTCGTAAAGATAGCGGTTGCCAAAGGCAAGGCCACCAGACCCAACATCAAACTGGGTATCTGCGGCGAACACGGCGGAGATCCTTCGACGATCGAATTCTGCCACAACGTGGGACTCAACTACGTTTCCTGCTCTCCCTTCCGCGTTCCGATCGCCATTCTTGCCGCTGCCCACGCAGCCATCAAGAACAAGTAATCGTACGTCGATATAAACACTCGTACAGGGCTTATCTACAGCGGATAAGCCCTGTTTTTTGACGTCGCGTTTTAGTGACTTGGCGCGTCGTAAAACTGTCTGGTTGCAGCTTGAGAAAAAAGTGCAAAAAAGTCGGTCAAATGCCGGGGTTTATCTAATAATTACGTAAATTAAAAGGAATAAGTCTTTCCTTCCTCGGCTACCTTTATGTCCGGGTCGACGAGAGCGGAAGACGGGTCGAAATCGGGAGACAGATGCGTCAGTATCACTTTGCCGCCCGACGCCGCTTTCAGCAGCCCGGCTTTGTCGTAACTCATGTGCGGTCCTTTAAAGCCCAGCGGCTTTGCCGCATCCGCAAGTACGGTATCCGCGCCGCGTACATACTCGGTCAGTTCGTCGAACCATACCGTGTCGCCTGTGTAATAAAGGCTTTTCCCGGAGTCGGTTATCCTGACGCCGAGCGTGGGTACGGTGTGCCTGGCAGGAAAAAATTCAACAACGGCCCCGTTTATTTCCGTCTTGTCGCCGGCATTGACTTCGTATGCCTCAAAACAAGTTTTATTCAGTATCTTAAGATACCAATTATCCTTTGTTTCCGGCATATATACTCTCAACTTTCCGGGGCGCTGTTCCATTAAATAGGTCAGCGGCAGCATATCCGACACATGGTCGAAATGGGTATGCGACAGGATTATCGCGTCAACCGAGCTAACGTCTTCCTCTGCGGATAGCCTTGTCAGAGCCCCTGTTCCGAAATCCAGAACCAGTTTGGCTTTTTCGGTTCTGACCAGATACGAGCTGCATGCCGAGCCGCCCGCTTTGGGATAGGGTCCGTAGATTCCCAGCGCTTTCAGTTCCATTTTATTCCCTCCGCATATTCTCCGCGTTTTTCCGTTATCACCGCATCCTTATCGAGGTTGAGCGAGAGTATCAGCGAGGACTTCATATACGATTCCGTCATGAAGTCGCCGGCAATCACGTTGGCTCTCTCCAGATACCGCGGTTCGGATCGTATCCCTTCTATAAGGTAGTCGAAATGCCCGCGGAGGCTTTCGTCTAGTTTTATCGGCGATTTTATGCCTATCTCCGTGCCGAGGTTGGGCGTCTGCTGCGTTTGGAAAATGTAGATGCCCTCCGAGGGATAGTCGTCGAAAAATCTTAAAGTCTCGCGTGTGAATTTATATGCCTGGGAGCCGTTGACTTTTTTCTCCCACGGCAGGTTGATGTCGGTTTTTTTGGAATAGGCGTATTCTTCTTTTTCGTTCATCAGTATAAAGCGCTTGCCGGCGTCCAGAACGTCGCCTATGCTTACCGAACCTATTTCCGTAAAGTCGGTATAGGCGTATTTTTCGGGCATGACGGTGCGGGCGAGGGCTTCGTTGACTTTTTCGGGGTCGGCGCGGTAGGTCATCACCAGCGGCCCGAAAAGCTTTTGGTCGTAATATTCGCGCACGTCCAGCAAAAGCACTTCGGAAGGGTTTTCGTCCATGAACTCTTTTACGCCGCATAGCGCTTCGGTCAGAGTCTGACCCTTGGAAATGCCGTGGCAGCATACCACGTTGCCTTTCCTGTCCGTATCCAGTCTTATGCAGAAGTGCCTGACGCCGTAGGCAAGCTGCACGGCTACCGTGTCGTTCTGACAGCATGCCTGTCTGCTCATGCCCGCAGTGCACGCGTTATGCGCGCCCGGTATGGCGAGTCTGTTGATTCTGACTCCGGGTTTTATAAAGCTCATCCAATCGTTGAAAATCATTTCGGTTCTCCGTGAACAGTTAATGTGGCTTCCGTGTCGATTTTAACACGTTTGGGCGTCAGAATCAATAGCTTCGAAGCGGACGGGGTGTTTTCTCCAAGCCGCCGTACACGCGCTATATTTAAATTATAAATGTATATTGACAGGTACTCCGAAAAATGTTATAGTGGATTCGTCAAAGAGTTCGGAATTATGCGCAGAAAAATCGGATTAATTACAGTAATTGTCGCTTTGATTGCGATCGCCGCAATCGCGGCGGGATGTGTCGATTCGGATACGCCCGCATATACCATAAAACTCGACCCCGCATCCGCCGAGGCGTATTACGACGCTTCGCTGGGGGTTTACGTTTTCGAGGCGGGCAAAGTGGATTGGTCCGCTTTCAGATTCAGCCTTTACGATTCCGAAGGCAACGCACTTGAAGAAGTCACCGTGACCACGTCGATGATAGAACCCGACGTCATTGCTTCGACCGAAGCGGCGCGAACCGTGAGCGTCAGGGTGATGTATCAGGGCGCATCGCTGTATATCCCGATCAAGACCTACATGGTTTCCGAGGTCGCCACGTATTACGTAACGTATAACGCCGGTGCCGGCGCCGCGTTCCCCGATGACGCTTCGGGCGAGGCGTACACGGACGATACCGGCTCCGTTATATGGCGTATCGGTTATTATGGCGGCAAAGTGGATACCGTGGCTACGCCCGAGCGCGTGGGCTATACTTTCAAGGGCTGGTATACTTCCGCGGAGTTTTCTTCGGGTACTCTGTTTACGGCGGGCAGGACGATCGCACGCGATACCGTCGTTTACGCGTGCTGGTCAGACATCCGTTCTTTCGACGTGCGCTTTACCGCATACCGCGACGGCGATAACTGGGGATTGGTCGAAAACCGCACCGGGATAGAATACGGCACATCCATAACCTTCCCCGCGCCGGTGTCGGACGTCCAGTACGAATTCGTAAATTATACCGTCAGCGTATTCGACGACAACGGGAATACCGTCGAGACTCTTGTTTTCGACGAGCCGGGCGCGACATATACAGTTTACAACGACCTCAGCGTCCGCATAAATTACACGATAAAAATGGTGACTCTGACCTATCTGGTGGAGCGGGAGGACACTCCGTGGGCGGTTGAAGGCGCCGAACAGTTCGGCGTGCCTATAGTCAAGACCAGTATCAATTTCGACGGCAAACCCGTGGAGGGCTATGCATATATTTTCAGCGTCGCATACGGCACCAAGCTGCAAAGCGACGTCGAGCCCGTTCCCGAAGTTCCCGCCGTGGCGGGCGCGACAGGGGTATGGCTGGACGCGGCTACGGGCAGAACGCCTCTGTACGGATCGGTTTCCGAGGACAGGAGATTTATCGCGCAATACACCGATTCGGTATTTACGATGCGATTCTGGCTGGACGAGGAACAGACCGTGCCGGCACAAGACACAACGGGCGCGCAGATCACGCGTACAGCGAAATATAACGAATGTATTTCCTCAGTTCCCGGTGTGCCCGAAAAAGCGGGACATACCGGAACGTGGTACGTACGTACCGAGGGCGGCAATCTGGAATATGCGGTGCTGGATACGATACGGATGACGCGCGATTACGACGTGGTTGCCAGATATACCGCCAATTCCTATATCGTTTCGTATTATCTGTCGCCTGCCAACAGCCAGTCGCCGTCATTGCTGGCGTCGTATTCGATTCAATACGGCGATGAGGTCAGCCCCGGCATAGACATTCTGAACCGCATCGAGACGGAATATCAATATCCTTTCGACGTTTTCGAGCTGATTTGGTATTCGTCGAGCGGCAAGACGCCGAGTTCGGTGGTTTCGTTTCCGAGAAACGTGGAAAACGACATATCGTTCTATGCCGAACCCGTGCGCAAGCCGTATACCGTGGTTTTCAGATCTCCTGCGGGCGCACCTTACGCTGCGTTCGAAACGACCCAGTTAGTTCAGCCCGACGACAACGGGAACGCTATAGTCAAAGTGCCTGAAGTCACAATAGACGGCTATGACGTAAATTATTGGTATTATTACGACGTTTCCGGTCTGGATTCGCTGGATTCGTACGATCCGGCTTCGGAGTACGGCGAAGGCGACAGGGTGGTGCACCTGAATACCGTTTTCAAAGCGATAAAGGACGTGCCTGCGGGCGCGGGCGCTGAACCGCCGAATCCGTCGTACTGGACTTCCGACATGCCGTCGACGACACAGATATATCAGTCCGCCGGCACTTTCACCGTCAACTGTTCGCACGTTTACGATCCCGACGTAAGGTACGATACCGCTATTTATGCGAGCGCCATGCCCAAGACGTATCCGGCGAATTTCTACAGGGTCGTTTATACGGGTAGCGCCCAGACGGGCTATTCCGTGTCGTTCGAGCTTCAGACCAGCCTCAACGTAAAATACGACAGCTTCGTCGCGAACGTACCTTCGCCGACCGTGCCGGGATACCCCGACTATGTCGAGGGCGGCGGCGTGGCGCAGGGCGATTTCGTGTTCGAAGGCTGGTATCTGGATCCGTCTTACGTCAGAGCCGTCGATCCGGCAAGCTACCGCATTAACGGCAACGTCGATTTTTATGCCAAGTGGACGGATAAGCTGTTGGGCACCGAAGGACTGGTTTACGAACCCATATACGACGATTCGGGCAACATAACGGCATATAAAGTTACGGGCTTCGCTTCCGCTGCGGAGGAGTTCTCGACGCTTTCCGTTTACATTCCTGAGACGCACCTCAACAAGCCCGTCACCACTTTGGGCGCAGGTGCGTTCGCGGGTTTCGATTCGCTGCTGTTCATTACCGAGCTAAGTCTGCCCGACAATCTGACGGTCATCGAGGACAACGCGTTCAAGGGTCTGTCGTCGCTGAGTAACGTCGTTTATGACGGCACGGCGTTCGCCTTCGGCAACGGTGCGCTGACCTCGGCGGACGGTAAAACGCTGTATCTGTATCTGCCCGTAGCGGCGGACGGCAGCTATGTGCTTCCCGCCGGCGTCGAAAGGATAGCCGGCGGCGCGTTTGCCAACAACAGGAACCTGACGGACGTCGATTTGGACAACGGAGTTCTTAAAGAGATAGGCGCATACGCTTTCGACGGCGACGACTCGCTGGAATACGTCAGCCTTCCCGCCTCGCTGCAGACAGTAGGCGAATACGCGTTCAGGTATTGCATTTCGCTGCAGTCGGTCACGATTGCCGAAGCTTCGGAGGTGGTTGCGATAGGAAAAGGCGCGTTCGACGACGCATATGAGGCGTTGGAACGGGACGGATATTATCTCAGGCTGGGCAGTGCGCTTATCCGTTACGAGGGTTCGGTAAAAGAACTAATTTTGTCCGACGAATTCAGCTGTATCGCCGCCGGCGCGTTCGCGGGCACCGTTGTGGAAAGCCTGACGATAGGCGCTTCTTCGGCGCTGGAAAGCATATCCGCCGACGCATTCGCGGAAGCGTTCTATCTCGAGAAGATTAGTATTCTCAAGAGCGAAAAGGTCGCCGCGGAGGCAGGCGCGTTCGAAGGCGTGGCTCTGGACGCGGAACTGTACGTGTTAAGCTCGGTTGCGGACGAGTATTCCTCCGACGAAGTTTACGCGGAAGCATTCGGTACGGATATCTATCCGCTGGACTGATTGGCGTATGAGTCTCGAACCGAAAAAAATATTCAAGAACCTTTCAAAAGAAAAGTCCGCGCCGCCGGACTTTTCGGATTTTCAACTGCACAGAAAAATCAACGGATTTTCGGCTTTCGACGACAAAACGCTGTCTGCGCTGGCGCACGATCTGGGGCTTAACATCGGCTGTGCGGAGCTGAAAAAGCTGCAGAAAGCGCTTGCAAAGAATACCCCAAGCGTGCTTACGCTGAAAATAATAGACTCTTACTGGAATCTTCCGCGCTCTCATTTTACCAGGGAAATAGGCGAGGTGAGCGTCGTTTCGGATAATCCGCACGTCAGAAAGGCGCTTACAAAATACGAGGAGCTTCACCGCAAATTTTCGCCGGGCGTCAACAGAACGCTTGCCGACATGCAGATGCTGAACGTAAAAGCCGTGGCGGCAGACAACCGCGATTCCGTGCTGGTCGGCGCGGGGCGCGTCTCCGAAGAATGCGCCATTTTCGATAAAAACAGGCGGATACGTTATTTTTCGTATCTGATTACAAAATGGGACGACGACTTTATGAACGCCGAAAGACGCGCCGCCATGGAATGCACGGTCGCCGGCGCGCTGCCCAAAGTTTTTGTCAGAGAGGAACCCGGCGGCACGACGCCCGAGAGAGCGACGGCGTTCGCGCGCTATGCGGAATCGCTGGACGCGGCGGCGTTCGACTTCGGTTCCGACTGCGTCGGTGTGGAAAAGCCGCTGACCAAGGCGACGGTCATGGGCTTTTCGACCTTTCCGCAGATCGGTTCCGCCAACCCCGAACCCGGCGACGCGATCGCGTATATCGAGATAAAGGACACCGAACGCGAAAACGTGCGTAAACTCAATGCGTTTTTGAGGGAGATCAATCTCGGCGACATGCTTCAGCGCGCGTCGTATGCGGATAACGGACTGCTCAACGGAATAATAGCTATGGGCAGCGGTTTCGACATAGAGATCGGCGAAGCAGGCGATTTCGGCGAAGCGGGAGAGGACTTTATTATGGAAAAGAGCCTTAACCGCGTGACTTTGGCTGTAAAACGCGGCAAAACCGCCCTGGTCAAGGCCGCTGCGGATAAATATTCCTTTAAATTCAACGTCATAGGCAAGTTCACATCCAGATATAAATTCAGACTGCTCTCCAACGGTACGGAACTCATCAGCCTTTCCATGCACGTGCTGCTAAGACGCAGACAGTCGTTTTCGCGCTATGTTTTGGATTCCGCCGGGGAACCGTTCGTAAAACGCGTTTCGGAAACCGGCGAAGATATCAGAAACGCCGTGATGAACATGTCCGAGGGCATCAGTCTAAACGCCATGGGCGGCGCGGGCACGGTGCTGGGGCAGATGTCGGGCTCCAATCAGACAACGCCCAATTCCGTCGCCGCGCTAAAACCCGATTTTCACGGATACGGCGACGCGGTAAACGTCATGGCGGTGTCGAACGCCGCTGTAGGCGGCGATCTGTTTACGCGCGCCGTAAACACCGCGCTGGACGCAGTGCTCAAACTCGTAATTTCGGGCGTTTCGATTTACGATATCGTGCTCAATCCCGCCTATATAGTTCCGGACTCGGAAGAATGCAAGGGCATGCTGATGGAAGAGGCGCTCGGCGTGTTCTATCTTGAGAACGCTCTTTCGCTGTGTTCGCTGGGATTTTCCGTCGGTAAAGGCATGACTCGCGGATCGCGTCCAGAGGTATTTATGGCGGCGGCGGGTATGACGACTTCGGAGTCGCTTAAGGACGGATCGTTTCGCAAGGGCGACAGAATTTATAAAATAGTTATCCCGAAAGACGAATTCGGTATCCCTGACTTTAAGTTCGTACTGAAGCTTGCCGCGCAGATAAGCATCAACTTTACTACGGGGAATCTGACTGCGGCGCGGCTTGTCAACAACGGCGTGGCCAAAACCGTCATCGAAGGCACTTCCGGAGAAAGGCTTGGCTTCTCGTTTTCGTCAAGACCTCCCGAGAGCTACGTCAACTCGGGCGAGATACTGCTTGCCGTAGACGATGCAGACGAATTTTCGTCGTTCGATCCGGAATACGTGGGGGTGGTGGACGACACCGCCAGGATCAGGAGCACGGCGTTCAACATAACTCATTCCGAACTTGACAGGTTGGTCAGCAGGTATCCGTTTGAAAACCGCCCCGACCAGCGGTATCCCGTGGCGCCCGTTTCCCAAAAAGCGCCGCCGCTGAGAGTGGGGAGCGTAAAAATGCCTAGGCTCACGGTGCTGCACTGCGATTATTCTTCCGAGGGTGCGGTGACGGAATTCGCCTGCAGAAAGAATTTCAGAGTCGAATCGGTGTATGTCGGCAAAAACACCGTCGAGGACCAGAACCTGTACAGGACGGTCAGAGAAAAAATAGCTTCATCCGACATGCTTGCCGTGGTGGGCAGAAGCGCCTACGGCGGCTATGCCGACGGCGGGAAGCTGTATAATCTGATGCTTAAGCCCGTCGTGACCGACGCGATGAACGAATTGATCTACCGAAACGAGGGATTGATTCTGGCTACCGGCGAGGGCAGCCGCGCGCTGGCGGAAATAGGGCTGCTGTCAAAGGGCAGCACGGAACACGTCAGGGATTCCGGCGTGAAGCTGACCGCATCGCCTTCACGAGAGCCGTCCGCGAAGATACCCAGGATAAGGATAGCCAACAGATTTTCTCCGCTTCTGACAAAAACGGGTCTGGGATATTCGTACTTTGCCGCCGCGGCGGGTAAGGACATGCGCGCCGAGATAGAGCCCGATATGCTCAGGAAGCTGCTTGCGTCGGGGCAGATAGCCGCTCAGTTCGTCGATCCCGTGGGAATGCCGACGTCGGCGTATCCGTTCAATCCGTCGTCATCCGATTTTGCGGTCGCTGCGCTGACCTCGCCCGACGGCCGCGTGCTGGGCTTTTTCGCTTTGCCCGAAAAAACGGGGTTCCTGTTGGGAGAGAGGGCGCTGATCGAGGATATTTTCGCGTCGGCTGCCGAATATTTCGGCGCTTCGGACGAAAATGCGGATATACCGCCGGTATAAATAACTGTTACGGAACGGAGAACCTTTTCGCAGTATGAAAAACTTTGCAAGAAAATTGCTGGAGGCGTCGATCGCCGTTTTGCCGATAACCGTACTGGTCATCGTGCTTAACTATGCGATGGGCGCAATGCCGATACTCAATCTCGGCGCGTTTCTGGTGGGGTTTTTATGTCTGATCGTAGGCGAAGCGCTGTACTCGCTGGGCAGCGCCATTTCGCTGGAGCCTATAGGCGAGCACATCGGCGCCAAGGTCACCGCTACGAAAAAGATTCCTCTGATTTTGGGTGTGTGTCTGGTCGTGGGCGTTATCGTGACGGTAGCGGAGCCCGATCTGACGGTGCTGGCTACGCAGATAAGTTCTATACCCAATTCCGTATTGATCTGGAGCGTCGCCGCAGGCGTCGGATTGTTTTTGGTGGCGGCTGTACTGAGACTGCTGCTGAAAATAAAGCTCAACGCGTTCTTGATCGCCGCATACTCGCTGGTGTTTGCGGTAGCGGCTTTTTCGGCGGCGGATTACGTGCCGCTGGCGTTTGATTCGGGCGGCGTCACAACAGGTCCCATAACCGTTCCGTTCATTCTGGCGCTCGGCGCCGGCGTCGCTACTGTCAAGGGCGGCAGCAAAGCTCAGGAGGACAGTTTCGGCATGGTCGGCATCTGTTCCGTGGGTCCTATACTTGCGGTGCTGATACTTGGGCTGGTGTACAACGCGGATGCCGAAGCGGGAGTGGAAAGTATTGCCGTATACGCCGATTTCGGCGAAGTGATGAAACACTTTGCCGAAGAATTGCCGACCTATCTCAAGGAGGTGGGGATCGCGCTTTTGCCGATATACGGTTTTTTTATCGTATTCCAGTTCCTGCTGATCAAATTTCCGCCTAAGCGCCTTATCCGGATAGGCGTCGGAGCGGTATATACCTATATAGGGCTGACTCTTTTTTTGCTGGGCGCGAACGTGGGATTCATGCCGGCGGGAACGTACATAGGCGGTCTGTTCGCTGGAGACCTGAAATGGCTCATGGTGCCGATAGGGGCGCTGATAGGCTCCGTTCTGGTGCTTGCGGAGCCTGCCGTCCACGTGCTTAACAAGCAGGTGGAGTCTTTGACGGGCGGCGCGGTCAGCCGCAGGAGCATGCTGACGGTCTTTGCGATATCGATGGCGATCGCGGTTGCGATGAGTATGGTCAGGGTAGTCACGGGCATTTCGATATGGTGGATGCTTCTGCCCGTGTACGTCCTGGCGCTGGGACTGACGTTCGTTGTGCCCCAAATGTTCACCGCGATAGCTTTCGACTCGGGCGGAGTGGCGTCGGGACCGATGACGGCGGCGTTTTTGCTGCCTTTTGCCATGGGTGCGTCACGGGCTTTGGGCGGCAACATCATAACCGACGCATTCGGCACTGTGGCGTTCGTTGCCATGACTCCGCTTGCCGCCGTTCAGATTATGGGTATGGTATATAAGGTTAAAAAGCATATCGCGGCAAAGACGGCGCGCGCAGGCGAATACCGCGCTATGCTTGAACGCGAAGGCGATATTATCGTGCTGGAGGAGTGATTTGAGGCTTAAATATTTGTTCGTTATCGTCGATAAGATAAAGACGAGAAAAATGACCCAGGCGCTTATCGAATGCGGTGCGAACGCTTTGAACGTGATGCATGGCACGGGCACCGCGCCCACCGCGTTAGGCGAGATCTTCGGTACGGGCGAGAGCGCTAAAAGCGTTATTACCGCCACGATCGAGGAAAGATACCTGGACGGCGTTTGGCGCTGTCTGAAAGACAAATTCGATTTCGGGGTAAAGCGCGGCAGCGGATTGGCTTTCACCGTGCCGGTGAGATCCGTCGCCGGACCGGCTACGCTCAGGATACTGGCAGGCGAATGCGCGGAGGAGATAAAATGAAATTCAAACTGATAATAACGATAGTAAACAGCGGCTTTTCCACACGCGTAATGGACGCGGCAAGGGAAGCCGGAGCTACAGGAGGCACGATCATATATTCCAGCGGAGCGGGAGCGCACGAAGCCGAAAAACTTTTCGGTATCGCCGTTTCGCCCGAAAAAGAAACCGTAATGATCCTTTCCACCGAGGAAAGAGCCGACAGAATAATGAAATCGATTATCGCCCGGGCAGGATTGAACACCCTGGGCGCCGGACTTTGCTTTGCTTTGGACGTGGACTCCGTGATGGGGGTGGCTTTAGGCATCAACGATTCCTCTGACAAGGCAAAGGATAAAACCGATAAAACCGACGGAGCTAAAACGGAGGAACCATGATAGATCTGATAGTTGACATAGTGTTTGCGTTGCTGGCGGTGCTTTCGGCGGTATGGGGCGCTTTCGTTTTGAAAAAACTTATTGCGCTTAACCGCCGCTATAAACGCGCCATAGTGCTTATTCCTTTATATAAACGCTCGAAATGGCCGATTTTCGCGCTCAGTCTTTTGGGACTGTGCCTTGTCGGCGATATCGTGTATATGATAGTCAAGCCCGGAGACTGGATCCTGACGCTTTCGGTACTGGTCATCATCGGTATGCTGGCGTCGGTGCTGGTCGCCATGATCCTGACCAAATGCGCGGTCCTGGATTCGGGGGCGATAGTGCCGTTCAGGTTCATAGAATGGGCAAGGTTTTACGATTACAGGATCGAGGGTACCACAATCTTTTTCATAGGCGACGACAGAGGTTTCGACACCATGGGAGCGGCGACCGGCAAACTCGATTTTGACGAAGCCAACCTGGACAAACTCAAATTCATACTCGAAAAATACAAAAACCGCTGATTGGGAGACGTTTATGGAGCCAGTCGATAAGTATGAACAGAAACGTATCGCCGACGAACTTGCCGCCTCTGCAGACGCGGCGGAACCCGTCGGCAGTCCCGTACTGCAACGCGGCGTGGGGATTGCGAAAGAGAAAAAAGAAAAGATTTTTAAAATCTCGGCAATGGTGTTGCTTATATTAAGCTTCGTATATTTTACCGCATACGGATTTCTGAGCAATCCGTTTTTGGAATCGGGCACCGCTTCCGAGATCGGTCTGAAATATCCCACGGCTTTCAAATTTTGGGGATTGACGACTTCGCTGGCGCTGACGGTGAATCTTGTTTATTCGTACACGCATAAGCCGCTCGGCAACAGGAAAGCCGGGACGGCAGGTTACGTGTGCATGGCTTTGGGCGTGGCGTGTCTTATGACCTGCGTGCACATACCGTCCACAAGGGTGCCGGGCATACAGATGTACGCGCACTGGTCCACGGCACTTTTGTTCGCTGTGTTTTTCGCGGCGGCGATAGTGCTGCATCTGCTGTTCCCTTCAAAACCGAATAAAAAATACAGGATCACGCTGATCTGTTTCGGCGCGGTGCTGCTTGCGATGGTCATTGCGTTGATATCCGCGGGCAAGAACGGATTTATCGAAAGCTTGCCGATGTGGGCGGCTTACATAATAATATTTTTGGATAATTTCACGCGTGTGCTGGACAGCAAAGCAGGGGAGGACGGAAAATGAAAATCAAACTTAACGGGGAATGGAAACTCGGTTGCGGAGAATACTCGGTCACGACAAGGTTGCCGGTCACGAACTGTTCGGCGCTTCTGGACGCGGGACTGATACCCGATCCGTACAAGGCGATGAACGAGAAAAAGACGCTGTGGATAGGCGACGCGGACACCGTTATGGAAACGGAATTCGAATTGCCTGTTTCGGCAAAGTCAAAAGGCGTGTTCCTGGTGCTCAACGGCGTTGACACCGTCTTCGAGGCATTCGTGAACGGTGCGTCCGTAGGCAGCGGTCAAAACGCTTTCGTTTCGCACCGTTTCGACGTCACCGAGGCGGTGACGGAAGGTAAAAACACTCTTAAAATAGTTATTCGCGCCCCCAAAAAATTTGCCTACTCCGAATGCGAACGCATTAATTCCAAGTCATTGCCGGGCATTACCCCGATCACGTTCATTCGCAAACCGCAATGCCATTTCGGCTGGGATTGGGGACTTGATCTTCCGGTTTCGGGTATCCTCGGAGAGGTTTATATAGAAGTCGGCACATTGAGGATAGAGGGCGTCAGCCTAACTTCGGCATTGATGGGAGATCGTGCAGAACTCATCTTGACAGCAACGCTTCACGGCGACGCCCGGGAATACGCGGTAAAGCTGGTTTCGCCTTCCGGCGCGGTTATGGAAAAGCGCGGTGTAGCCGAGAAAAACCTCGTTCGCAGCTTTGAGATAGACTCACCCGAATTATGGTGGACCGCAGACGTTTCCGGTAAAAAGTCGCAGCCGTTATATACCGCCGAGCTTACCGTATATTCGGACGACGAAAGCGTCACCGAAAGCGTCAGAACGGGCATAAGAACGATAGAACTGGATCTTGGCAAGGTGGAGGACGGTTCCAATTTCAGATTCGTGCTAAACGGTAAGCCGATGTTCATGAAGGGCGCCAACTGGATCCCTTCGGACGCCATGCCCGACAGGATAACGAAAAAGAAACTGGGTTACTATATCGACGCCGCCGTGAAAGCCGGTTTCAACATGCTCCGCGTTTGGGGCGGAGGCTACTACGAAAGCGAAGATTTTTATTCGCTTTGCGACGAAAAGGGCGTTCTGGTATGGCAGGACTTTACGTATGCGTGCAAGCCGTATCCGTTTTACGACGAGGCGTTTACCTTAAACGCGCTCAGCGAGGTGGGCTGTAACGTGACGCGTATCAAGTCGCATCCCTCGCTGGCGCTGTGGTGCGGTAACAACGAGATCGAGGCGCTGGCTTCGTCGTTCATGCTTTACCCCAGATACGTGGAAGCGCAGAAGAAGTTTTTTTACGAAACGCTTCCCGCGGTATTGAGGCGCTACGACGAGGTCACTCCGTACATACCGGGCACGCCCATGGGTGCGGGTTACATGAAGGGCGTCCAGGCGGATAACGTAGGCGACACTCATCTTTGGGCGGTATGGCACGGACTGCAGGACATTACCTACTACCGTACCAGGAAAACACGCTTTTGTTCCGAATTCGGTTTTGAAAGTTTCCCCGATATCCGCACCGTAAAGTATTACGCTTCCGACGCGGATATGAGCCTGTATTCTCCGGTGATGAAAGCGCATCAGAAATGCGCGCTCGGCAACGAAAAGACGGTTTATTACACCGCTTCGCTGTTCCGTCTTCCCGAAAAGTTCGAGGACGCGGTATATCTCAGCCAGCTTGCTCAGGCGGAATCCATACGCGACGCCACGGAAGCGTGGCGGCGTTCGGAGCGCACCTGGGGCGCGTTATACTGGCAGTTCAACGACTGTTGGCCGGTCGCAAGCTGGTCATCGGTGGATTCGTTCGGCAGATACAAGGCTCTACAGTATGCCGCGCAGAGATTCAACGCGCCTTTTACGGTATCTGCCGAGGAAGGCGAAGGCAAGGCGCAGATTTACGTCATAAACGATTATCTTTATCCGCGTAGCGGAAAAGTGACGTTTAAAATCTGCGATTTCGGCGGAAACGTGATTAAACAAGAAAAATTTGACGTGGAAGTCGGCGCTTCGTCGATATCAAAAGTCGGCGAAGTCGAATTCGGTTTCGGCAAAAGACGCGCCGGCAAGCTGTATTACCGCATAACGCTTTGCGACGAGAAGGGCGACGTGGCGGCGGAATGCTCCAAGCCTTTGGTGCGTGACAGATTCTGCTCTTTCCCCGTTCCCGAATATACCGTAAAGCGTTACGAAAAAGAGGGCAGCACCGTTATCGCCGTGACATCGAACGTGTATTCGCGCCTGACCGAGGTTGCGGCGACTGTCGATACGCCTCCGTTCGAGGATAATTTCACGGATTTGTTCCCGGGAGAGACCAAAGAATTCGTTGTGCCCGGCACCGGCTACGATCCCGATGCGTTCTTTGTCAGGAGCGTCAATACCGTGAAAGTCAAAGGCACCGCCCTCGGTGCGCTGATAAAGCGCGCGGTGATCTTTTTTAACCCGGTCAATTTCTTTTCCTGGCTATATTACAGAACGGCAAAATTCGAATATAAGGAGTAAATCATGACAGACGCTCAAAGACTGAAACTGTACACTTCCGTAGTACCGTCCAAAGTCCAAAGAGGCATACAGCGCGACGGTTTCAATGCGTTCGTTCATTACGGGCTGAATACCTTTGCAGGCAAGGAATGGAGCGACGGCACTTTGTCACCAGAGCTCTTCGATCCCACGGATCAGGATACCGAACAATGGGTTAAGGTTCTCAAATTCGCGGGAGCGAAAGGAATAATCTTTACCGCCAAGCATCACGACGGATTCTGTATGTGGCAGACTGCGACCACCGATTATTCGGTAAAATCCAGCCCTTACAAGAACGGAAAAGGCGACGTCGTGGCGGAGCTTTCGGCGGCGTGCAAAAAGCACGGCGTCAAGTTCGGGATATACCTTTCGCCGTGGGACAGGAACTGTCCGCTTTACGGCAGCGCGGAATACGACGACTATTACGTCGCCCAGCTCAAGGAGCTATTGACCGGCTACGGCGAGATATTCGCCGTATGGCTTGACGGCGCGTGCGGCGCGGCGGCTGACGGAAAGAGCGTGCAAAGCTACGATTTCGAGAGATATTACGAAGTGATCAGGAAGCTTCAGCCCAAAGCGGTGATCTCCAACTGCGGTCCCGACGTCAGATGGGTGGGTAACGAAGGCGGCTTCGCCCGCGAAGGCGAGTGGTGCGTTCTTCCCAAAATAGATTACGCCACCCAGGACATCATTGCAAACAGTCAGCACGACGAAAAAGCGGACATGAAAAAGCCGTCGCTGGTTATGTTCAGCGAGGATCTGGGTTCGCGCGAGATGCTGGAGAATTATTCCGAATTCGTATGGTCGCCCGCGGAGGTGGACGTTTCGATAAGACCCGGCTGGTTTTATCATAAATCCCAGGATCACAGGATCCGTTCCGTGAACAATCTGCTGTACATTTATTATACCGCGGCAGGCGGAAATTCGCTGCTGCTTTTGAACGTGCCGCCGGACACTACGGGCAGGATAAACGACGCCGACGTTGACAGGCTGGTGCGCTTCGCCGACAGGAAAAACGCGGCGTTTTCCATGCAGGTACCCGTTGATTCCGTGACCGCTCCGCAACACGAGGAAGGCAATAAGGCAAGGAATATGCTGCGGTTCGGATTCGATAAGAATTCTTTCGAATGCACCGGCTATTATACGCCCGCCGAAGAAGCGGAAAAGTATGAGATCACTTTAAAACTTGCCAAAACATGCAAAGTCGATAAAGTCAGACTGATAGAAAACGTGTCTTTTTCTCAGCGCGTGGAAAACTTCGTTATAGAAGCCAAAGTCAACGGGAAGTTCAAACCCGTCTATTACGGCAAGACCATCGGGTTCAACCGAATCGCTTTTTTCCGCGCCGTCAGGACGAACGAGCTGAAGATAACCATATATTCATGCAGACTCAAACCCTATATCGAGTATATCGGAGTGTTCGAACACGTCAAAAAAGGCAGGAATCCGCACGCATCTCCGTTTAGGAGCATTATGAAAGCAATCCACCGTGCAGTCAACGTACGCTTAGCCGCGAAAAAGGCTGTAAACGCCGACTAGCGCGGTCTATCGTTAAATTTAATTTTAAACGGCAATTCCCCGACAGGGCAAAAAAGTAGGGGAAAATTGTTGCAAAAAGCAAACGGGTATGTTAATATAATTGGCGTTCCCGTTGTTGAGCGGTCGTGGCGGAACAGGCAGACGCGTACGTTTGAGGGGCGTATGGGAGACCGTATGGGTTCAAGTCCCATCGACCGCACCATGTTTAGTGGATAAAAATGCTGTCCACTGCAAAAACCCTGAAAAATGATGAGTTTTTCAGGTTTTTTGCTGCTTTTCGGGCAAAAACGCAACTTTTGTGCTTCGCAAAAACAGGTTTCGATTTTATGCTGTCTTTT